>NZ_CP029145.1:0-314224 GCF_003149515.1 Hymenobacter nivis | reverse complement strand
CCGGCCCAGTACGCCCGCCTCTGGGCCGGGCACAGCCCGGCCGGAGAACAGGCCCTAATGCGCTTGCCGGGCCTGCCCGCCCTGCTGGCCACGCAACTCGTCGCCTATCTGCGCACCAACCGCCTCCGCCTGCGCTATGACCAGTTCCGCCAACGCGGGCTGCGCTGCGGCAGCGGACCCGTCGAGACGGCCCACCGCACCTTGCTTCAGGTACGCCTCAAGCGCAGCGGCCAGCGCTGGTCCAACGACGGACTCGACCGACTCGTACGCTTACGCTCTGCCCTCAAAAGCCCGCAAAGGCACTTGCTCACCGACCTGTTTAAAAAAACCAACCGCGTAGTTTTGAATTACACCCGTTTAAATATCTTCTATTAAAGCTTGTGCGGATTACTTTTCAAGGTTCGTGCGCTCGTGCGCGAGGTGAGCCCGGTACGGGCTGCGCACGCGCAGGTTGTGCAGGCCGCAGGCCACCACCACGACCGTATCACGAAACCAGTCGCCGCGCACCCGCACTTTGTCGCGGACCATGCGCAAGCGCTTGATGCCGCTGTGAACGTGTTCAATGACCATCCGCAAGGGGCTTAACATTTGGTTGTAAATAAGTTGTGAAAACGTCAACCCCCCTTTCGGGGGCTTCTTGTGGGGCATTCCCACCACGACCCCGGCCGGGGCGGGGCCCGGAAAGCCCAAATCCTGCCGCAGCACACTGCCCACCGGCAAGTGCAAGGGGTGCTCGGCGGCTATTTTTTTGTCGTGCGTCCGCCCGGATTCGGTGGGCGAGAGGTAGTGCGGGTACTGCGTGTCGTCGCACAAGGTGTTGTTCAGGGCGTGGACTTTTTTTTGGCGCTGTATTCCGCTTCCTGGCCGGCCCGATCCACGTTGCGGGGAATACCGCGCGCCACCCCGTCGCAGGTGAAAACCTGGTCGGGGTACGCGGCCAGGCGCTGGGCTAGCGGGGCCCCGTCGCGCACAGGCAACAGGTGCCGGGCGGCCAGTGCCTGGTTGAGTACGCCGAGCAACGGACCCGCCAGGCGGCTGACGCGGGTCGGCGAGAGGCCGAAGCTGGCGGCCTGGGGCTGCTGCAGGGAATTGGTTTTGGGGTAGGTGAGCAAGAAGAAAAGCTTCGTGTCGGTGCCGGGCAAGGTGGCGTTGGCACGCTCCCCGTGCGCCGGGATGCGCCGCCGTTCGCCATCGAGGGTGTGGTAGCGGTGGTAGCGTTCCCAGCGGGGGGTAAAATCGGTGCGCAACGCGTCAAATTCGGTGGGCAGCAGACTGGTCAAGGCCAAAAACTGCGTCGGCCGCTCGCGCAGAGCTAAGTAATCCGTGCCGCAAAATACGACCTCGCCGCACGCATTAGTGCAGCTAAATTTGCCGCACTAACACTAATTAGTCTTAGAAAGTATTTGACCTAACTAAGAAGCTCTTACGACGGTCATGCTGAGCGCAGTCGAAGCATCTCTACCGCTTACTAACCATGGATTACTCAGCGGTAGAGATGCTTCGACTGCGCTCAGCATGACCGTTTTATTAACTCAAACAGCTTCTTGATTAAGCCAACTGACTTGCTGTTAAATGATAACTGTTAAATGACCTACTGCGTGGGCAGCAGGTCAATCCAGCCGTCTTCGCTGACGACGACGACCAGGCACGGATACTGGCTGCTATTGACGTAGCGCACAGCTGAGTTGTAGCGCGAGCCGCGCGCCGGGTCGCCTTTTTCGGTGGCCAGGCCGTCGAGGATGGCTCCGATGGAGTGGCACATGCCGGTGGGCTCGATGAACACGGCCCCGTCGATGTTGGTGACCAGGCGCAGCACCGTGGGCGTGATGATGCGCGGGGCCACCCGGAAGCTCTGGCGGCTCAGGCGCTGGGCCTCCTGGGCGGCGCCGGTGCTGAACACCAGGATGGTGCCCGTGGGCTGGGTGCTGGCGCTGGCCGTCAGGGCCCAGAGGTAATCCACGCTGTCGGCGTCGAGCGACGGGAACACGCGGCGCACTGTGCGGCCGAAGTTGTCGGCAGCTACGCGGCCCTGAGGCAGGCGCGGCGTATTGCTCACTACGCGCATGAGCACGTGGCCAGCGTGGCTCATCTCCCAGCTGTAGTGGTGGGTGAAGTTGACGGTGACCAGGGCTTCGTAGCGCGGGTCGTTTTCGCTCACTAGCTGGCCCAGCCCAAACACGTGCGAGGCATCCGACACCAGGGCCGTGGCGTCCTCGCTCAGCTCCAGCAGCTTGCGGATGGAGCGGTGGTCGCGAAGGGTCACGGGCGTTTCGAGGGTGAGCACCGGCACGATGGCCGGGTGCTGGCGGCGGGCCACCAGCAGCGTGCCCACGCCTTCGCTGCCCTCGTGGCGCAGGGCAGCCACGCCGTTGCAGGCGTCATACAGGCCCTGGGTGCCGGCGGGGGCGGCGCGCAGCATCAGGCGGCGGCCGGCGCTGCGCAGCACTTCATTGTAGTCGCGGTCGAGGGCCGGTCGCTCATTATCGGCAGTGTCGGCCTCGCGCAGGGCCCGGGTGCAGTCGTGCAAAAACTCCAGCACCGTGGCGTGCGGCAAGTTGGCCGGCCGCTGCCCTCCCGACTTGGGAATGGCATAGTAGCTGTCGTAGCAGTCGCTGGCCACTTGTAGCACTACCGTCACAAGGTAGCCCTGGAGGTTCACTGGCGCCGAGCAAAACGAGTGGCGGTTTTCCTGGCGCTCGGTGGTGAGTTCGCGCAAAGTGCTTTCGGTAGCCTGGCACACCAGCTCGTACCAGCGCTGCTTTTCGTAGCGGTCATGGTCGTTGGGGTGCAGGTGATACACTACGTCGCGGGGCCCCGCGTCGGCCTCCAGGACAGCGGCGCGGGCCTTAATGCCGGCAAAGCTGTGGGCTCCGTAGCGGGTGCTCTGGGGTTCGAGCACGACGCCCGCCGGCTCATCGGCTTCGCGGGCCGAGGCCAAGCCGAGCAAAAAAACCTCCGGCCGCAGGTTGCGGTCCAACAAGTTAAAAACGCCTTCGGCAAACAACTGGGCTGAAACCCGGAATAAACTTTGGTGTTCCCACATGGGCAGAAAAAGGGGCCGGGGCGGTGGCGGCGCTATGCTTACTCGTACGGGAAACTGGCCCCGGCGGTGGCGAGCCCGGCAAAATAACTGCCGGGGGGCGCCCAAAGTCAAGGATTTTTCGTACCTTCGGGGTACCCGAGGCCCCCCGGTTGGAACGGCCCGCCCTACGCTACCTCCACCCCCGCGCCTATGCTCTTCGTCGACATGCTCTTCGTGATGGCGGTGGCCATTTCGTTCATTCCCATCCTCACCGGCTACTGCGCCTACAACTACGGGCGCTCGTTTTGGCTATGGTTTGTGCTGGGCTGGGTGCTGCCGCTGGCCTCGTTTTTTCTGCTTACCGCCCTCATCCTGCGCGAGCAGCTCGACCCCGGCCGCCGCCTGCTGGCCGATGCGCGCCTGATTTTGCGCGACGCCGAACAGGCCAGGGCCGCCGCGCAGGGCCAGGAATAAACACCGTTGTGGGGCCCCCGGGGGCAAGTTGCGGGAGCAGCCAGTAACTTGCTAGGCAATACGCTACGTGTGCCCCATGAACGCCGCTGAATCTCTACCTCCTAACCCGGCCGGCTCGCGCCACCAACTGCTCGCGCAAGCCGCCGAAAACACGTCCCCCGACCAGCTGCAAAACCTGGTGCAGGGGCTGCAAACCCACCAGCTCGAGCTGCAAATGCAGTACGAGTCGCTGCTGCTGGCCCAGGCCGACGCCGAAGTCAACCGCGCCCAGTATGAAGACCTCTATGAACAGGCCCCCGTGGGCTACGTCACGCTGGGGCCTAACGGGGGCATTGTGCAGCTCAACCGCACGGCCAGCCAGCTGCTGGGCGCGGCGGGGGGGGCGCTGGCTGGCTGGCCGTTCGTGCTGTTCGTAGCCCCGGCGCACCGCGCCGACTTTGCCGGTTTCCTGGCGCGGGTGCTGGCCACGCCGGGGCCCCAGCATACCGAAACGGAGCTGCGCCGCGCCGACGGTACCGCGTTTCATGCCCAGCTGGAGGCCGTGCGCGAGGAGGTGGCCCCGCCCCAGGGCCCCGGCTGTCGCCTGGCCCTGCTCGACACCAGCGCCCGGCGCGAAGCTGCCAATGCACTGGCTACCAGCGAGGCCCGCTTCCAGATGCTGGCCGAAAACGTGCCGGGCGTGCTGTTTGAAGGGCGCGTCGAGCGCGACGGGGCGTACTACGTCACTTACATCAGTCCCCGGGTGCAAGAGTGCTTCGGGGTGGCCCCGGCCGACATTAACCAGGCCGAAACGTTCCTGCACCCGGCCGATGTGCTGCCGTTTCGCCTCTCGCTGGCGGCGGCCGGGCAGGCCCAGGGGCCCTGGGTGTTCGAGGGGCGGGTGGTGGTGCCGGGCCAGCCGCTGCGCTGGTGCCGCGGCACGGCGGTCGTCACCACCCGCGACGCCCGCGGTGTAGCCTACAGCGGCTTGCTGCTCGACGTGACGGCCTCCAAGCAGCTCGAAGCCCACCTGCGCGCCGCTACTGATGCGGCCGAGGCTAACGTGCGGGCCAAGCAGGAATTCCTGGCCAATATGAGCCACGAAATTCGTACGCCGCTGCACGGCATCCTGGGCTTGGCCGAGATGTTAGCTGCCTCGGCCCTGGCCCCCGCCCAGGCCGAGCACCTGCGCCTGCTGCACACCTCCGCCCAGCACCTGCTGGCCGTGCTCAACGATGTGCTGACCACCGCCCGCCTCGGGGCCGGCCGCCTGCACGCCGCCGCCGAAGCCTTCGACCTTGGGGCCCTGCTGCGCGACTGCACAGCCCTGTTTGCCCCCGAGGCCGAAGCCCGGGGCCTGGCCCTGCGCCTCGACGCGCCCGCCGCGCTGCCCCGCGTAGTGGGCGACGCCCACCGCCTGCGCCAGGTGCTACTCAATCTGCTCGGCAACGCACTCAAGTTCACCGAGCGCGGCGGGGTGGAGTTGCGCGCGCAGTGCCCGCCCGGGGCCGGGCCGGGCCGGGTGCGGGTGGCGTTCAGCGTGAACGACTCGGGCATCGGCATTGCGCCCGCCGAGCTCGACGTCGTGTTCGAGCCCTTCGTGCAGGCCGGCGAAACCACCGGCCGGCACTACGGCGGCACGGGCCTGGGCCTGAGCATTTCGCGCAGCCTGGTGGAAGTGCTCGGCGGTACGCTGCACGCCACTAGCGAGCCGGGAGCGGGCAGCACATTCTATTTTGTGCTCGAATTCGACACCGCCGACCGCACCGCCGCGCCGCCGCCCGGGGCCCCCGCCCCGGCGAAGAAGGCCGTGCCCGGCAGCACCGGCCGGGCCCTGCTGGTGGAAGACAACCCCGTGAGTAGCCTGCTGGCCGAAAGCCTGCTGCGGGGCTGGGGCTGGGCCGTGGATGCGGCCGCCACCGGCCCCGCTGCGGTAGCCCTGTTCGAGCAACATCGCTACGACGTAGTGCTGATGGACCTGCGCCTGCCCGGCCTCGATGGCATGGCTGTGACCGCCCGCCTGCGCCAGCACCCCGATCCGGCCCGGGCCGCCACGCCCGTGCTCGCCGTCACGGCCCACGCCCAGCTCGACGCCGCCGCCCTGCGCGCCAATGGCTTCGACGCCTACCTGGCCAAGCCCTTCGACACCGCTGCCCTGCGGCAGGCGCTGGCCGTAGCCCGCCAGGCCCGCCAGGCCCAGCCCGGTCCGCTCTACGACCTGAGCGCCGTGCGCCGGATGGTAGGCGATAACGAACTGTTTGTGCGCCACCTGGTGGGCGTATTTTGCACCAGCACGCCGCCCATCCTTACCGCCCTGCGGCAGGCCCTGACGCAGGCCGACTGGCCGGCCCTGGCCGACGCGGCCCATCACCTCAAAAGTTCGCTTCACGGCATGGGCGTGGCGCCCCTCTTCGAGGCCATCCGCGAGCTGGAGGCCTGCGAGGCCACGCCCCCCGCGCCAGACCGCGCCGCCTGGCTCGTGGGCGAGGTCACGGCGGTCACAGCTGAGGTCATGGCGTCGTTGGCGCAGGCCTTTCCCGGGGTTTAGGGGCCCCAGGGCGGGCGTCAGGGCGGTTTCCGGGGCCCGTGGGTGCCGCTGTGTAGTTGGCCAGGAAATAACCAGAACGTCACGCTGAGCTTGTCGAAGCATCTCTCCCGCGTAACTAATTCAATCGGCTGGATTACTTGCGCAGCAGAGATGCTTCGACAAGCTCAGCATGACGTTCAATAGGTTTGCTGAATAGCCTTTTAATGATCGCCAAAGGCCCCGCCATCGCGCTACACGCCGCCACCTGGGGCCCCAGCGGCGATGATGCCCGCCGCCGCGCCGGCCCCGCTGGCCAGGCAGCCTTGCAGCAGGTAGCCGCCGGTGGGGGCCTCCCAGTCCAGCATTTCGCCAGCCAAGTAGGTGCCGGGGCGGCGGCGTAGCATCAGGTGCGCATCGAGTTCGGCCCAGGCTACGCCGCCGGCCGTCGAAATGGCCTCGTCGAGCGGGCGCAGGCCGGCCACGGGCAGCGGCAAGTGGCTGATGAGTTGCGCTAAACCATCGGGCGGCAGGGCGGCCGCGTCGGGCCGGGCCTCGCGCAGCAGGGTGGGGATGAGGGCCCCCAGGTGGAGGGTTTTCTTGAGGAAATCGGCCCACGAGGCCTTGCCGCGCGGGGCCCCCAGCTTGTGCAGCAGGGCGGCGGCGGGCAGGTCAGGCTTCAGGTTTAAGTGGAACACGGCGGGGCCCCCGGCGGCCAGCGCGGCCCGCACCTGTGGCGTAAGGGCGTACACGGGCGTACCCTCCAGGCCGTAATCTGTCAGCATGACTTCGCCGCGCACTTCGGGGCCCTCGTTCATGCGCAGGGCAATGTTTTTGAGTGGCTGGCGGCCCACCTTATCCCGGAAAAACGCCGACCACGCCACTTCCGCCCCGCAGTTGGCCGGCGCAAACGGCACCACCTCCACGCCGATTTCGCGCAGCAGCGGGGCCCAGGCGCCGTCGGAGCCGGTTTTGGCCCAGCTGGCCCCGCCCAGGGCCAGTACCGTGGCGGCGGGCTCAAGAGCAAACTCCTCGCCGGTGGCCGCGCGGCGCAGGCGCAGGCCGCAGGGCCCCGCGAAGCCCAGCCAGCGGTGGCGGGTGTGGATTTCCACGCCCAGGGCCCCCAGGCGGGCCAGCCAGGCGCGCAGCACATCGGCGGGCGTGTGGGCGGGCACGGGGAAAATGCGCCCACTGGTGCCCACGAAGGTTTCGATGCCCAGCGCGGCGGCCCAGGCGCGCAGCTCGGCGGGCCCGAAACGGGCCAGTAGGTTCCCAAAGTGCCCCGCCGCGGGCCCGTACTGGGTGGCGAAGCGGGCGGCGCCGGGGGCGGCATTGCTCAGGTTGAAGCCGCCGTGCCCGGCCACCAGAAACTTGCGCCCCACCGTGGCCTGGGCCTCGAATACGCGCACCCGGTGGCCGGCCTCGGCCAGGCGCTGAGCGGCTAGCAGGCCGGCCGGGCCGCCGCCCACCACGGCCACAAACGAAGAATTATCGGCGCTCATTACGGCTACAGCCTTAGGAATCAAAGCCCAAAACTACGCCCCGCCCCGCCCCGGGGGCCCAACCCGCGCCCGCAGCCGCCCGTTAAGCCCGGCCATGAGCCCGTAACCATCCTGATTGGCCTGAGCCTAGCCGTGGTGCTGTCGTACCTGTTCGACCTCGCCGCCAAGGGCACCAAAGTGCCGTCGGTGCTGCTGCTACTGGCCGGTATCGCCTTCGGGTAGGCCACCACCTACGGGCAGTGGCCGGTGCGCTTCCCGCCGGTGCTACTCCAGATTCTGGGCATCGTGGGCTTCATCCTCATCGTGCTCGAAGGCTCGCTCGACCCGCGCCTGACCCGCGACAAGGGCCCCTTGATTCGGCGCTCGTTTTTGGCGGCGGCGGCCGTTTTGGTGGCGGCGTCCGCGGCCATTGCCGCGCTGCTGCACTTCTACACCGGCGCCGGCTGGCAGAGCTGCTTGGCCAACGCCGTAGTCCTCTCAGTGGTGAGCAGCGCGGTGGCCATCTCCAGCGTGGCGGGCCTCACGGTCGAAAAAAGGGGCTCATCGTCTACGAAAGCACGTTTTCCGACATCCTGGGTATCATGCTCTTCAGCTTCGCCTTGCAGGAAAACTTTGCCCAGGGTGTGTCGCTGGTCACGTCTGGGGTGGATATTCTGGCCGTGCTGGTGGCGGCGATGCTAAGCACGGCGGTGTTGGCGTTTTTGCTGGCGCGGCTGCGCGGGCACATCAGGTTTTTCCTGCTCTTCGCCTTTTTGGTACTGATGTACAGCCTGGCCAAGCAACTGCACCTTTCCTCGCTGGTGCTGGTGTTCGGGCTGGCCGTCAATAACGCCGACCTGTTCCTGCGGGGCCCCCGCCTGCAACGCTGGCTGCACCCCGACCAGCTGGCCTCCGAGTTGGGCCAGCTCAAGAGCCTCACCGCCGAGTCGGCGTTTCTGGTGCGCACGTTCTTCTTACCGGCCTTCGGGTTTTCCATCGACCTCACTAACCTGCTCAACAGCCACCTACTGTGGTAGGGCCTGCTGGTGGTGGCCGTGCTTACCTTCATCCGCTACCCATACCTGCGCCTCGTGGCCCGCGCCGATTTGCTGCCCGAGCTATTCATCGCGCCCAAAGGTCTGATTTCCGTGCTGTTGTTCTATAGCATCCCGGCCCCGCTGCCCGTCAGCGAAGTCAGCCAAACCCTCATGTTCCTCATCATCCCGCTCACCGGCATGCTGATGCTGGTGGGCCTAGAGCTTGTGCCCAAAGGTGTGCCGCTCGAAGCAGAGGTGTAGCGTGGGCGCTGCGAGTCCGTGCGGCTGAACGGTCCCGCTGGCCGCAGTTTAGCACGGCACGTGCAACTGCTAGCCGATAAACGGGGCGAGTTCGTAACTCGCAAAGCAGAACGGCCAATTGGCGCAACCCGCCGGGCCGCTGCGCGGCCGTGAGTCGCAGACTCACCCCGTTGGGTAGCCAGCAGTTGCGCGTGCCGCGCTAAACTGCGGCCAGTGGCTCTGAGCGCCGCGGACTATAAAGTCTGCGCTACACTTGGCTGTCCTGAATCAATTGCCGGCGGTAGCGGGCGAGGATGGCCGATTTCAGAATGAAGCCCAGGTAGCGGCCATCCTCCTCGCACACGGGCAGGGCATAGGCGCCGTGGCGGTCAAACTGGGCCAGGGTGTGCTCAAGGTCGTCGGCGGGGCCCACCACGGCCAGGGGCGGGGCCATTAGGTCGCGGGCCAGGGTGGTGGCGTAGTGGCTTTCGTCGAAGAGCGCGTCGCGCACTGCGTCGAGGCTGATGATGCCCAGCAGCCGCCCGCCGGCCGCCACCACCGGAAACAGGTTGCGCGAGGCTTGCCGGAAAATGTCCACCAGCTCGCCCAGCGTGGTGGTGGGGCGCACCGGCACGAAATCGGTTTCGAGCAGCTTGCGCGGGTCGAGCTGGGCCAGCAGGCCCTGGTCGCGGTTGGCGTACACGTCCACGCCCTGGTGCACGAGCTTTTTAGTGTACACCGAGTACGGCTCGAAGTATTTGGTAATCAGGTACGACGAGCTGCTCACCACCATCAGCGGCACGAACAGCGCGTAACCGCCCGTGATTTCGGCGATGAGGAATATGGCCGTCAGCGGCGCGTGCACCACGCCCGCCAGCGTGCCGGCCATGCCCAGCACAATGAAGTGCACTTCCGGAATCTGCACCAGGCCGCTCATGTTCAGCAGCCGGGCGAAGAGAAACCCCACCAGGGCCCCCGAGAATAGCGACGAGCCGAACATGCCGCCGTTGCCGCCCGCCCCCACCGTAATGCTCGTGGCCACCACCTTCAGCAGTAGGCTGAATACCACCAGTACCAGCAGCAGCCAGGGGCTCTGGTCGCCGTATACCGAGAAAATACTGCCGTCGGTGAGGTGGCTCGACCTGCCGGCCAGCAGCAACTCCACCGTGTTGTAGCCCTCGCCGTAGAGCGTCGGAAATAGGAAAATGAGGGCCCCCAGCGCCATGCCGCCCAGCAGCACCTTGCGCCAGTTAAGGCCGGGCCAGCGGGCAAAAAAGCGGTCGAACCAGTAGTAGGTCCGAATCATGTAGACCGAGAAAAACGCCGTAAATAGGCCCAGCAGCACGTAAAACGGCACCGCGTTCACGGGCCAGCTCGTGGTGATGAGCACGAACGGCTGGCCCGCGTACAGCGCCTTCGACACCACCGTGGCCGTAGCCGAGGAAATGAGCAGCGGAATAAAATACTGCGCCGGCAGCTCCAGCAAAATGGTTTCGACCGCGAACAACACCCCCGCGATGGGCGAGTTGAAGATGGCCGCCAGGCCCGCCGCTGCCCCGCAGCCCGTCAGCAAGCGCCGCCGCCGCCGGTCCAGGTGCAGTACCCGGCCGGCGTTGGAGCCCAGGGCCGAGCCCGTGACGGTAATTGGGGCTTCCGTGCCTGCCGAGCCCCCGAAGCTCACCGTGAGAAAGGCCGTAATCAGCTGCGAGTATAGCTTGGAGCGCGGCACCACGCTGCCCTCGCGGGCCGTGTTGTAGATGATGGGCGCGATGCCGCGGCCCAAGTGGCCGTGCAGGAAGTATTTGGTAACCAGCGCCGTGAGCGTGATGCCGATAATGGGGTAGAGCGAGAGCGCAAACACCCGCTGGGGCTCCGGCACGGCTTCTTGCAGCAGCCGCGACATGGTGCGCACGCTGGTTTTGAGCAGCACCGCCGCCAGGCCCGCGCCCGCGCCTACCAATACGCTGAGGATGAGTAAGTACATCCGCTCGCTGATATGGCGGACCCGCCACACCAGCAGCGGGCGCAGCAGGCGATGGACGTTGGGGGCGGGCATAGTGGCTGGTGTTGGTAGCGCAGCGGCTGCGCAAATTTGGGGCCGCTAAGCGGAAGCGCGTTATTGCCAACGCGGATTCGGGCCAGGTGTTGCCAACCAGCTTGGGGGCGGCAACCGATGCCACTGGCTTTGAAACGACTCAGTTTATTTTTCGCCCAGCAGCAGCGCCCGCAATAACGGAATGCGTCGCGCGACCAACGTGAAAACCACGCTTATTGCAAAAATCAGCGTCGTGACCAACAGTTTCGCTGGCAAGTTGTACTGGAGCGTGTAGTGTTTTTTCTCAAGCAAAAACTCCAGCGCCTCCAGAAAAAGTACGTGGCTTAAATAAACGCCGTAGGTCGTGGCAGCCAAGGTGGCCAGCCATTTGGGAACCACAAGACTGGGCAGGCTCAGGGCAATCAAAAGCAAGCCAAGGCCACCAATGGGCAGTACCAGCACAAAACTCCTGGCCGGCTCCGGGTACACTACCAGCAACCCGGAAACTGCCAGTCCGGCTAAAACGAGGCCCAGAACTAAATACCTCCAGTCACGGCCTGGGCTTTTCAGGACGCGGGCGAAGCCAAACGCCGTGGCCACGTAAACGGCAATGGCCCGGTAGTCTGTGATGCCGTAGCAATCGTGCCAGCTGCCCCAGGCCAGGTAGCCAAGGGCCCCGGCGAATAACCCCACGGCCAATAAGTGTTTCGTGTTGTTAATCAATAAAAAAACGCTCAACGCAATTACTTGCATTACAATTAGTTGTGGCAAATAGTAGAGGTGTTCGGCACTGTCGGCGTAGAGGAAAATTTTCACCAGATCAAACGTCCTGTTGCCGTGCGTGAGTATGTTTTTTGCTAAGAGTAATCCGGCGTAAATAACCGACCAAGCCAGCAAGGGCCGCCCAATTCTTTTCCAGATTTTCAGGGCGATGCCGTTGACATCGGCGCTCTCATTTAAATTAGCAACGAAATAGGTTAGGGCGGTGATGAAAAAAAACGAGACGCAAAAAAGGCTGAGAAAGCGCCCGGTATTTTCGGCAGCCGCTGTACTGCTGTGCACGTGAATGGCGACAACACCAAAGCAGGCCAGCAGCCTGAACATATCAATAGTGGAATTTCGCTGATTAGGTAAAACTTTCGGTTGCATTTTTTGAAAAGCTTTTGGGGTGGAGTAGAGCGAATTGGTGATGCGCGCGGCGCGGCAAGTTATTCATTTGCCGCTTGCAGCCGGCGCTGGTGTTGGCCGCGCTCCGTGCTGGCCAGGCGCGAGGCCGGGGGTTGCCACCAGCCACCGTCAATCGGAGAATACTTTTGGGGCCCCGGACCCTCTTTTTTCTCCCCCATGCTCCGTTCCATTATGTTCGTCGGCACCGCGTCCGACGTGGGCAAGAGCGTCGTCACGGCCGGTTTTTGCCGCATTTTTTTGCAGGACGGCCACCGGCCCGCCCCGTTCAAGGCCCAGAACATGAGCCTGAACAGCTACGCCACGCCCGAGGGCCTCGAAATTGGCCGGGCCCAGGCGGTGCAGGCCGAGGCCGCCGGTATCCCGTGCCACGTCGACATGAACCCCGTGCTGCTCAAGCCCACCTCCGACCAAGCCGCGCAGGTAGTAGTCAACGGCCGGCCCATCGGCACGCAGTCGGCCTATGAATACTTCCGCACTAACGACCGCCACGCCCTGTTCGAGGCCGCCACCGCGGCCTACGACCGACTGGCCGCCCGCCACTCGCCCGTGGTGCTGGAGGGCGCCGGCAGCATTTCGGAGCTGAACCTGAAGGCCCGCGACATCACCAACCTATGCATGGCCCGGCACGCCGGTACCGCCACGTACCTGATTGCCGACATTGACAAGGGCGGCGTGTTCGGGAGCGTGTACGGCACGCTGGCTTTGTTGGAGCCTGAGGAGAAAGCGTGCATCAAGGGCATTATTATCAATAAGTTCCGGGGCGATGCGCGACTGTTTGAGGACGGCCGCCGGCAACTGGCGGCGCTGACCGGCGTGCCGGTAGTGGGGGTGTTGCCGTACTTCCGCGACATTTTTGTGGAGGAGGAAGATTCCGTGGCGCTGGCCCGCAAGCAGCGGGCCCCCGGGGCCCCCGGCCGGGTGCAGGTAGCGGTAGTGCTGCTGGGCCGCATGTCGAACTTCACCGACTTCGACGCCCTGGGCCACGACCCTCGGGCGCACCTGTTCTACACCCACGACGCGGCCGAAATCCAGGCGGCCGACGTCATCATCCTGCCCGGTAGCAAGAACACGATTGACGACCTCATTGCGCTGAAAGATAACGGTCTGGCCGCCGCCATCGTGCAGGCCCACCGCGCCGGCAAAACCGTGGTCGGCATCTGTGGCGGCTACCAGATGCTGGGCCGCTCGGTGGAGGACCCCGCCGGCGTGGAGAGCCGCGTGGCCGCCACCGCCGGCCTGGGCCTGCTGCCCGTACGCACCGTGCTGGAAGGCGAAAAAACCACCCAGCAGCGCCGGTTCGCATTTCTGGGCGGCGGCGCAGCCGACTGCCAGGGCTACGAAATCCACATGGGTCGCACCGTGGCCGAGGGGCCCCCGCAGCCCGTGGCCACCCTGGCCGACGGCACGCCCGACGGCTACTACGCCGGCCCGCGCTGCTGGGGCACCTACCTGCACGGCATCCTCGACAACCCAGCCGTCATCGACGCGCTGCTGGGGCCCCATACCACCGAAACCGCCGCCGTCCCGCTCGATTTTGCGGCGTTCAAAAACGAGCAGTACGACCGCCTGGCCGCCCTCATCCGCGAAAACGTAGACATGGCGCAGATATATAAAGCGCTGCAAATGTGAGTTCGTAACGGGTTCGTTTAATACTCGTCGCGCAGTAGGGTACGGGGCTTGCCCCCGCCCGCCGTTCGCCTCGTTTCAACGATTCCGTGCAGCTATGGACGGGGGCAAGCCCTGCACCCTGCTGCGCGCTGCATGATGTTCTGAGATCATAAAATTCTCCCCTAAACTCCCCCCACTATGCTGCACGGCCACGGCGACGACGGCTACCGTCACCCTTCCGAAATCGTAGCCGATTTCAGCACTAACGTGTGGTACGGCGGCGAGCCGGCGGGCCTGAAGGAGTACGTTTTCAGCCAGTGGCCCCGCGTGAACCGCTACCCCGAAGTGCTGGCCGAAAGCTTGGCCGCGCGCGCGGCGGCGCACCACGGCGTGGCCCCCGGCCAGGTGCTGATGAGCAGCGGCACTACCGAAACCATCTACCTCGTGGCACAGGCCTGGGCCCGGCGGCGCAGCACGGTCGTCACGCCTGCCTTCGCCGAGTACGAAGACGCCGGCCGGCTGCACGACCACCAGCAGGACTTCCTGGCCTGGGACGACCTGCGCGTGGATACGCTGATAAACAGCGACTTGGTGTTCGTGTGCAGCCCTAATAACCCTACGGGCAGCGTGCTGGGGCCCCGGGTGCTCGAAACCTTGCTGGCGAACAACCCGCGCACGGTGTTCGTGCTCGACGAGGCGTTTATCGAGTTCACTGCCAGCGCCGAAACGGCCGTGCCGCTGCTGGCGCGATTTGATAACCTGCTGGTTATGCGCTCGATGACCAAGGCTTACGCCATTCCGGGGCTGCGCCTGGGCTACGTGGTGGCGTCAGCGCCCCTTATTGCCCGGCTCACCCGGGCCCGGGCCCCCTGGACGGTGAACGCGCTGGCCGCCGCCGCCGGCCACTTCATCTTTGAGCACTTCGCCGTCGTGCAGCCACCCACCGCCCGGCTACTGGCCGACCGCGCCACCTTCGCCGCCCAGCTGGCCGAAAACCTGGGCCTGGAAATCTTCCCCAGCCACACGCACTACTTCCTGGGGGCCCTGCGCCACGGCACCGCCGCCGCCCTGAAGCGCGGGCTGCTGGACCGCTACGGCCTGCTCATCCGCGACGCGGCCAACTTCCGGGGCCTCACGCCAGCCCACTTCCGGCTGTGCACCCGCCGCCCGGCCGATAACCAACTGCTCGTCAATGCCCTTGCTGAATGGACCGCTTCACGCGCCTAAAATAGTTTCCGCACTCATGCACAGAATTAAAAATGATAAATTAAAAATCTCACTATCAAATTTTTGGCGGTGGTCCAAAGCGGGGTGATTCCAGCGTTTAATTCTGCTTCTTGACACACTATTTTCCGCTTTTCTGACTCCATTCAAGTGGTTCCCATTAGAACGCGCTAATAACTGAAAATAGAATATCACCCCACTTTGGATCACCGCCAAATAAACAACGATTAGACGAGGCAATGGAGTTATGTGCAAGCCTCGCAAACTTTAAAACACACAAGTTACTGTCTACCAAACAATAGTATGTCTATTAAAGAAAAAGGGTAAGAAAGACGCAGCGCCGACCACGGGAAACTACGGCTATTTTAGTACTTTGCCAGGCCAACTCCACGTTAGTAAGTCATCACTCCAGGCAATGCCAATAGAGGCATTTTTGTCGAAGTCGCCGGCTTCTTCCGTCTTAGGCCCCGAGCCGTGAAAGAGCATCACATACTTACTAAAGCGGGGATTCTGCTTCAGGTTGAGCACAGCGCCGGCGCTGAGGCGACCCTGTGCCCAGGGCCACTCTGCCTGGCCTAGGGTGATGAGGCTGCCCCAGTCGCGCCAGGTGCGCAGATCGGTGGAGCGCTTGAGGGCCACGCCATTTTTGGGCGAATGCAGGAGCACGTATTCGTTGTTTTCGACCAGCACGCAGGCATTTTCGCCCGATTCGGTGTGGCCAGCGTAGGTCCAATTGCGCAGGTCGCGCGAGAAGGACATGCTCACGCCGTTCTGCTTGTAGAAGCACCACCACTTGCCGGGCTCGTCTTTGTCTTCGAGCAAATATGGGTCAATCATGCGGCCCAGGCTCTTTTCGTCCACGTCAGGGCCCTTCACGCGCAGCAGTTCGGGGGCCGCCCAATGATGCAGGTCGCGGCTGCGCATAGTGAATAGGCGGGCGTCGCCGGTACCGAAGCGGGGCATCTGGTCGGCGGTGTAGTCGGGGCGCGGGTAGGTTTGCAGGCACAGTACCCACTCGTTACCGAAGCGCACCACATTGCCGGGGCTGCTGTAGTCGAGACGCTGGTCGCGGGGCGTGAGGATACGGACCGGCGACCAATGCTGTAAGTCCTTGGTCTGGCTCATGGCCGTGTAGGAATACACCTTATTGTCGGCCTCGGTGCGTACCAGCGTGAAGAATACGAAGAGCGAATCCTTCTGATAGAGCACGGCTGGATCGCGGTACGCCGTGCGCTCATCACCCCGAAACAGTACTGGCGACGACAGCGCCGTGAGCAGGTTTTTGGGCGGAGCCAGGAAGGTAAAAAGACTAAGCAGGCAGGTGATGAGCATGGGAAGTAGGCGTTGGCATAGATAATCCGTCATGCTCATCTGGCGTCCGCGCAGTCTAAGCATGACAACCTTCTTATAAGCTGGACACTTGGCTCATTTCGATAGCCGCTTCGGCACGTCTTCAACACTCAGCACGCGGGGCGAATCGTAGACGCGCTTTATTTCTTCCGCGCTATTGGCATTAAACAGCATCTCGCCCCACGACATAAACCAGACGTAGGGCTGCTGCTTCAGCTGCTCGGGTGGCACCAGCTGGCTGTGCTCCGAAAGACCCACGGGCTTGCGGCCCGCCAGCCGGTGCATGGTATCGTACCAGCGCTGCGGGTAGGTGGCGCTGTCCTTGCGCGGGTAGATATCGGTGCCAAGTAAATCGACTTTATCGCGGCCGGGGAAGTAGGTTTCCACGCCTGGGTTGGGCTTGTCGGGTGTCCAGGCCCAGAGCAGATTGTTGAGGTGGTGGTGCTCGGTGTAGTAGGCGTAGAGCTGCTGCCACAGGGCCAGGTAGCCCGTGGCACCGGGCCGGCCACCCCACCAAAACCAGTCGCCGTTCATTTCGTGGTAGGGCCGAAAAATGACCGGAATGCGCGCCGCCTGCAATTGCGTTAAGTAGCCGGCCAGCAGGTCCATCTGGGTGGCCCATTTCTGGTAGAGGGGCGTGCCGGGCGTGAGCAGTTCCTGCCACTGTGCATCGGTGAGCTTGCTGATGATGCCGCCCTTAAAATCGCAGGGCTCGCCGATGACCGGGTTGGCCTGGTGGTAGCTCATCACGATGATGGCCCCGCGCGCGTGCTGCCGCTTGATTTCGGGCACCAGCAGCGGCCGGTACTTGATGTTGTCGATGTCGTGGGTGGAGTCGGCGAAACCAAAATCGCCCCCCCAGATGGCCGGGTACTTGCCCGTAAGCTGCTGCACCCGGTCGGTGTTGATTGACATTCGGCCCAGCACGTTGTGCATCCCCGAGAGCGTCTTTTTGCCCCGCAGCTTGTACAAATATTTCAGGAGCTGCCGCGCCTCGGGAGTGGCTTTGGGGTTAATCGGTTTGCGTTGGGCGACGCTCGCTAGGCTGCTCAGCAGGCCGACCGCCAGCAGCACCAGCCGTAGCATATTTCGCATTGAGCGGCGCAATTGATTAGTTAAAGTCATTAATATCAGTTTGTTATAATAACTGCTTTCCGGGCGGCCGGCTCCACCACGAGCTGCGGCATCTTTTTGGCGTCCGGCGTCTGAACGTGCAACTCCTTCGTCTGGCTGCCCGTGACCTGGCAATAGAACGGCCCGATGGGTGCCAGCAGGGGCCACGCCAGGGCGCCCCGCTGCGTATCGGCCAGCAATACGGCAGCTTGGGGGCTTTGCGAAAATGGTGGGCTGTCGAATTGCGCGATTTGGAAATCCCGGACGGTGTGCAGGGCCAGGCCGTGCGCCCACTTCGCTTCGGGGGCTTGCGCCTGCCAGCTCACCCTGATATTGCGTAGGTCGAGCCCTTCGGCGTTGCGGATTGTCAGGCCGTCGGTTGCGCGCTTGTCGCGCTCCGACTCCGGCTGCATCGTAAGGCCGATATCGGCTAGCGTCACGTTGTGGATGGAGGTGTACGCCTCCTCCCCCACCCCCGCAAACCCGGTGATGGTACTCGTACCCTCTACCCTACCCGAGATGCCCTGAATACGCACGTTTTCGATGCGGCCCACCTTCGAGCCATCGTTGCGCTTGAGCACGGTGAGGTGAAAAGCCTCGCCATTGCCCCACCAGAAAAAGGGCCGACGATGGCAGGCTAGCACGATGTTGCTGAATACCACGTCGGACACCACGGCCCCGTCGCGCACGATGATGCCCATCCCCCGATTAGTGTCGCTGATGGTGCAGTTGGTGAACAGAATGCGGCGAAAATCCGAGTTGGTTTCGGTGCCGATTTTCAGGGCGCAGGAACTCGACGACAGGACGCAGTTGGTTACGCTAATGTCTTCGCAGGTTTCGGAACGGCCACCCTGGCGGGTGGTTTTCAGGCAAATGGCGTCGTCGCCGGTGCGGATGATGCAATCGGCCACCAGTACCCGCTTGCAGCCGTCGATGTCGAGTCCGTCGGAGTTCACGCCCCGTTCCAGACTGGAGCTGATGTGCACGCCGCGAATGGTCACGTCCTGGCTCCATTGCAGGTGGCAGCTCCAGTTGGGCGAATTTTCGATGTGGATGTCGCGTAGGGCCACGTTGCGGCAGCCCGAAATGTAGACCAGCGACACCTTGGGGTCGCGCACCCGCAGGGCGTGCATGTCCACGCCGGCGGCCAGGGCATTGGCCGTCCAGCCGGGGTAGGCATCCGGCGGGCTAACGATGAAGGCAGTAAAGCGGGGCTCGCCCAGCACCGTGCCCGGCCCGGTCAGGCTGACATTCGACACGTTTTTAGCCACAATCAGAGCCGGAATGAAGCTGTCGCCCGCATCGAGCAGGCCGGCCTTGTCGTTGCGGTAGAGGGTCGAATCGGAGAGCGCGAGCAAGGTTGCTCCGCTGGCCAGCCGCAGCTCCACGTTATTGCGCAGGTAGATGGTGGCCGTGCCAAACACGCCGGCCGGCACCAGCACCTGCCCACCGCCCGCCGCCGCGCATGCCTCAATGGCCCGCTGAATAGCGGCCTGCGCGTTGCCCGTCCGACTGGGCTGGGCCCCATAATCCCGGATATCATATACGGCGGGGGGCCCTGGCAGCGGGGCCCCGCTCAGCCCCCCGGCCCGGCTAAGCAGTAGGCTCCAAAGCCCGATAAACAGCAGACGATTTATCATAGATTTACTGGAAACAGGCCCTTACAGTCGATAAAATCACCCTTTCTAACGAATTAGCTCGGATGGCGCGTAACATCAGGAAGATGATTTGAGGGCGTAGCCCGCCCCCTGCCAGGTGCGCTCAATCTCCTCCAAGGTACGGCCTTTGGTTTCGGGCACGCCGCGCCACACGAACACGAACGTTAGCACCGACAACACCGCGTAGAGCCCGAACGCGCCGGATAGTCCGGCGGCTTTTACCAGCGACAGGAAGGTGAAGGAAATGACCGTGCAGGCCACCCACAGTGCCACCGTCGCCACGGAGGCTGCCCGGCCGCGCACGGCGGTAGGGAAAATCTCGGTGATGACCACCCACACGCCCGGCCCCAACCCCACGGCGAAGCAGGCCACGTAGAGCATAATCAATCCTAACAGCCACGGCCCCGGCGCGTGCAATTGCAGGGCCACTACCAGCGCCCCCAGCGCCAGCGCCATGCCGCCCGAGGCCAGCAGCAGCAGCGGCTTGCGCCCGACCTTATCAATCACGAACAGGGCCACGACGGTGCCCGCGAAGTTGATACCGCCAATCAGAGCGTTGGCTCCAATGGCCGAGGCCCCGCTCATCCCGCTGTGCTCAGTGAAAATGATAGAGCCGTAGTACAGAATGGTATTGATACCCGTAACCTGCTGCAAAACAGCCAGTACCACCGCAATACGCAACGGCCGCCGCAGGCGCGGCTGAAACAGGCTGGTGGCTTCGTCGCGCTCGGCGGCCAGCGCAGCGTGAATTTCGGTGGCCTCGGCGGCGGCGGCTACCGGGCCGTTGAGCCGGGTGAGGGTGCGCAGGGCTTCGGCTTCGCGGCCCTGGCCCAGCAGCCAGCGCGGGCTTTCGGGCACGAGCAGCAGCGCAAACATGAATAGCGCCGAGGGCAACGCCGCCGAGGCGAACATCCAGCGCCACGCTGCCAGCCCCAGGTCGGCCAGGTAGTAGCTGGTGACGTAGGCCAGCAGAATTCCCGTTACGATAGCCAGTTGATTGAGCGTCACTAGCTTGCCGCGAATTGGCGCGGGCGCGACTTCGGCAATGTAAAGCGGGGCCAGCAGCGAGGCCACGCCAATGGCGAGGCCGCCCACCAGCCGGGCCAATACAAACTCGGTAAGCGTACGCGGCACCGCTGCCGCCAGCGAGGACAGCGTGAATAGCAGCGCCGCGCCAAACAGCAGCCGCCGCCGCCCGTAGCGGTCGGTGAGCCAGCCGGCCGCGGCCGCTCCCGCCACCGCTCCAAACAGAATGCTGCTGGCCGCCAGCTCAGTCTGCCCATCATTAAGGTGAAAGTCTTTCTTCAAAAACACCAGTGCGCCGTTGATGATGGCCGTATCGAAGCCGAACAGCAGCCCGCCCAGCGCCGCCACCGCCGCAATCAGGTACACGTAGCGGGTAGAGCCGGCCGCGGCTGTAAGGCCCCCCGCCGAGGCAGGCTCGCGGAACAGGGGGCCGGGTGAATGAGGAGCGGGCATGGGTGAGTTAGTGATTAAGTGATTGAGTGAACGGTCATGCTGAGCGAAGCGGAGCGCAGTCGAAGCATCTCTACCGCTTCGTTGAACGGTGCGGATGGAGCGGTAGAGATGCTTCGACAAGCGGACGCCAGATGAGCATGACCGTTCTTTTTGTTATCTCGAAACCCCATTAAACTACCAGTACCTCAATACCCATTGCCCGAAAAGGCGCGAGCTGCGCCACCGTGGCACCCGAGTCGGTGATGAGTTGGTGGACCTCGGCGGTGGGGCAGATGAGGGCGGTGGCAACGGTGCCGAGCTTGGTGTGGTCGGCCACCACGATGCGCCGCCGGGCCTGCCGCAGCATCACCTGAATGACAGCCGCTTCTTCAGGATGCAGCGAGGTCAGGCCCTTTTGCGCGTCAATACCATTGACGCCTATGAAGACTTTATCCACGAAAAACTGGCTCAACGCCTGCGCGGTGGCCGCGCCTACCAGCGAAAACCAGCCCCCGGTGAGGAAGCCTCCGGCCACGAATACCCGCACGTCGTCGCGCTGGCTCAGTTCCATCGCTACGTTCACGGTGTTGGTAACCACCGTCACGTTGGCCCCCGGCCGCAGGCTGCGAGTTACCTGCGTGGTAGTAGTGCCGGCGGTAAGCGAGATGGTTTCACCGGGCTCAATGAGCGCCGCCGCGGCCAGCCCGATACGGCGCTTTTCGGCCAGGTTACGGTCCATCTGCTCGTGAAAGCTGGAGTTGTAGCGGAATGGCTCGTACAGTAGCGGCTCGATGGGCACGGCTCCGCCGTGGGTGCGCCGCAGGCGGCCGCGCTGCTCCAGCTCTACGAGGTCGCGCCGCACGGTGGCTACCGACACATCGAACTGCTCGGCTAGCTCATCCACGGTGACGGTACCGGTGTGCAGCAGCTTTTCGACGATGGTTTGGGCGCGAGTGGCGGCGGGATTTTCGGAGGGAGTTAAATTACTCATAATCAGTTAATTATTTGTTCTGGCGGGCGCCTCACCCATTAGGTCCGAACATACGCCTTCATCGTGGCGCACTCGGTACCCTCCGCGAGCCCATGAGGCCGAACAGTATAAGCCCCGACCGCCGCCGGCACGATAAACGTTTCGGCGTAGTGCACGACGAACGGCTCAAACGCGCCGGTTGGGCTTTCCACCACGGCTTCCGCGCCCTGCACCAGATTGAGCACGTTGACGCCGCCGTGGGTATGGTGCGGCACGGGGCCGGTAAACCAGTGGCGGCGCGTTTCGATAAATTCGCGCCCGTGCAGGCCGGTGCGCTCCTCGCGCCAGCCCGCGCCCTGGGCCTCGGGCTCCACTGCATTCACCAGGTGGCGCGCTACCCAGGCGGTGGTGCGCTCGGGCTGAATGTTGGCCGCGCCGTGGGCGAGGTGAATGGGGCGGGGCCGGCCATCCAGGCCCAGGCGGTTCCAATCCCAAAGCTTAAAGGTGAAAATGAAGGGGGTAGCCGAAATTTCCAGCACCATGCTGCCCGCCCCGGAGCAGTGAATAGTACCGGCCGGAATCAGAAAGTGGTCATGCTTACGGGCCGGAAACTGCTGCGCGTAGCGCTCGGCCGGAAAGGGTTTGGCGGGGTCCTGCTGGGCCTGTTCCAAGTCAGTCAGCATGTTACGGTAATCAGCATCTTCCTTCAAGCCCAGATACACCGTGGCATCCGGCTCGGCATCCAGCATATAATAGCTTTCGTCCTGGGTATAAGGCAGGCCAAAGTGGTCGAAGGCGTACTCGGTAAGCGGGTGAACTTGCAGTGAGAGGTTGCCGCCGCCCACGGTGTCGAGCAGGTCGAAGCGGATGGGAAACTCGGTACCGAAGCGGGCGTGCACGGCCTCGCCCAGCAATTCGCGGGGGTGGGCAAATACGAGGTCAATACTCGGAATTTCGACCCGCACCGCGCCGAAACCCAGCAACAGGCTGTTTTCCTCGGGCACGCAGTCGAAGCACCAGGCGTAGTTGGCCGGGCCGTCGGGCAGGTCGCACACCTCGCGCATCCACTGCCCGCCCCAGGGGCCGGGGTCGAAAAACGGCACCACCCGGAACGGCCGCCGTGCGGCCGCCGCCAGGCCGGCCCGCAAGTCGGCCCCCGTGATGAGTTTGGGTTGGGCGAGGTCGTGGGTGTCAAGCAGAAAATCGGCGCGGGGCAGAGCCTGCTTTTTGAGCCGGTCGGCGGCCCGCCAATCCACGAAATAGGCCCGCTTATACTTCAAACTAGCTTTTTCGGCAAAATTCTCACTGCCCAGATTAGCGATTTCGCCGCGCCGCTGCCGCAATTGGATTTCCCAGCGGGCCAGGTCGGCATACACCAGCACGTCAGGATTCGGGCACACCAGCGTGGCCCCGGTTCCCAGCACTACCACCAAGCCACTATCAGCTTTTAGCTGCTGCTGAGCTGCTTGCAGCTCAGTGGAGTCAAAGAAATCAGCTACCGTCAGCCCATTGAGCCGGCCAAATACGGGGTCGTCGGTGAGGGGGCCGGCTACCATCGCGTCAATCTCGGCGAGGGGGCGGTACAGCGCATCGGCCACCACCCAGCGGGCGGGCGGCAGGGCGGGCTTCAACTCTTGGCGCAGGCGCGCCAGGTCGGTGCCGGGGTAGCACTCGATAGCCAGCACCGCGGGGGCCGCCGCGGGGAGGGCCGCTTGCAACACCGCTCCAATGGCCGCCCAACCGAGGTGGCAGGCATCGGCCGCCGTGGCTACCGGCACGAAGGGATATTTATCGTAATTGGAGGAACGCATAGAGTCAAGGCAGGGCCACACTGGCTAGCTACTGCAAATATTGATGTTAAAAATGTTTGTTTATCATTAAACCGAGCAAAATAATTTTTATTTGGCTTAAAAAGAAGCTTATTTTGTCCTAATCCTACTACCTCAGTAGAAAAAGCCAGGCCAGCTGACCACTCTTCCAGCTTAAAAAGTGGGTTGAGCCAGCTGGTTGCCCCTAGCCTTACTCCCCTTTCCCATGACTACACCGGCCTGCGCTTATCCCACCCAATCTATTGGCCATCAATATTATACCGCCAAAATGATGCTGGCTTGCCTGCTGGCTTTGCTGCTGTTGCCGCGGCTGGCTTCGGCCCAGGCGCGGCGGAAGGGGCCGGCAACCAAAGCCACTAAAGCGGTGACCAAGCAGCCCGTCGATTACGTCAACGTATTCACGGGCACATCTAACTCGCGCTGGGCGCTGTTTCCAGGGCCGACGGTGCCGTTTGGCATGGTCAAGCTCAGCCCCGACAATCAGGGCCAGGTGTGGACGGCCGGCTACGAGTACACCGTGAGCAGCATTTCGGGCTTCAGCCACCTGCACGCCTTCGGCCTGAGTGGTCTGAGCGTGATGCCCGCCACCGGCCACCTCGAAAACCTCAACCAAACCAAAACCTACCCCGGCGAACCCGACGGCCCCTTCGGCACGATGTGGACCGCCGGCTACCGCTCGCGCTTCGACAAGCGCACCGAGCACGCCGCGCCCGGCTACTACGGCGTGAAATTAACCGATGCCCGTACCAAGGCCGAGCTAACGGCCACCACCCGCACCGGCTGGCTACGCTTCACCTTTCCCGAAACCGGCAACCGCCAGGGCGACGAAAACAGCAGCGGCCCGGCCCGTATACTGTTCGATTTCGACTTCCCGACCGAGGAGCAGGTGGCCATCCAGAAGGTGCAGGTGCGTCAGGTAAGCCCCACGGAATTAGAAGGTTCCATTCAGCAGAAAAGTAGCTACCCCGACCAGTATACGGTGTACTTCGTGACGCAACTGAGCAAGGCCGCCGACAGCCTCAGCAGCTGGCAGACGCCGCCCTACACGGGCACGGCTACCACTTATGGCACCGCGTTTCGCAACCCAGCTACTATCCGCAACAACATCAAGGAGTTTGAGGGCAAGAACGACTGCGGCGTATGGCTCTCGTTTCACACCAAGGCGGGCGAGCAGGTAGTGATGAAGTCGGGCATTTCCTTCGTGAGCGTGGCCCAGGCGCGGCTCAACCTGGAAACCGAAACCAAGCCCTACGGCTTCAATTTCGACGCGGTAGCCGCCGCCGGCCGCCGCGAGTGGAGCGAGCTATTAGGCCGGGTGGAAGTCACGGGCTGGAGCGAAGCCCACAAGGAAACCTTCTACACCAACCTCTACCGCGCCTATACCGGCCGCGCCATTATGAGCGACGTGAACGGGCAGTACACCGATGCCTGCGAAAAAACCCAGCAATTATCTGCCCCCGCCGATGCCACGTACAGCAGCGACTCATTCTGGGGCACTCAGTGGAACCTGACGCCACTTATGACGCTGCTTACGCCCGCTAAGGCCAATTCCTGGGTCAATTCCTTCCTGGCACTCTACGACTCGGGCGGCTGGATTCCCGACGCACCGGTGGGCCTGGAATACTCGGCCGTGATGGGCGCGCAGCACCACAAATCCTTGATAGTAAGCAGCTATCAGAAAGGAATTCGGGGTTTCGACGTGAACAAAGCCTGGGCTGCCACCAAGCACGACCTCACCACGCCCGGCCAGGCCGGGCCGTGCGGGGGCTACGTGGGCAACCGCCAGCTCGGCCCGTACCTGCAATATGGCTACGTGCCCGATGAGGACGGGGCCTCGTCCAACACCCTCGAATACGCCTACGACGACTACGTGGCCAGCCAGTTTGCGCAGGCCCTGGGCAAAACCGACGACCAGGCCTACTTTGCCAAGCGGGCGCTGTCCTATAAAAATCAGTTCGACCCGCAAACCGGCTACATGCGCCGCCGCAAGCGCGACGGCAGTTGGGTATCGCCGGTCAACATCCATAAATTCGGCACCGTGGGCGACTGGAACTCCTCGGGCTGGATGGAGGGCACTGCCTGGATTTACTCCTTCTTCGTACCCCAGGACGTGCCTGAGCTGGTGCGCATGGTAGGCCAGAAGCGCTTCAACCAGCGTCTGGAAGAAGGCTTCGCCAGGGGCTACGTGGACCTGAGCAACCAGCCCAATATGCAGGCCCCGTTCCTGTTCAATTACTCAGGCAAGCCCTGGCTCACGCAGAAATACAGCCGCTACGTGATGAGCAAGTTCTACAACACCTCGCCCCTGAGCGGCTGGGTGGGTGAGGAAGACGAGGGCCAACTGTCGTCCCTCTACGTACTGTTTGCGATGGGCCTGTTCGAGATGGACGGCGGCACCGCCGTGCGCCCCACCTACGACCTCAGCAGCCCGCTCTTCAACCGCATAGTGCTACACCTCGACAAGAAGTATTACGGCGGCCGCACCTTCATTATCGAGGCCAAGGACAACTCCGAAACCAACATTTATATTCAATCGGCCACCCTCAACGGCCAACTGCTGGCGCGCCCGCTGCTTGCTCACGCTGATTTGGTAAAAGGCGGGACGCTGGTGCTGCAAATGGGGCCGCAGCCGAATATGGGTTGGGGGTTGGGGCAGTAGGGTCGCCCTCCACGAGCGCCTCATCCCCCGGCCCCCTCTCCGAAAAGGATAGGGGGAGCCGAACGATTTGGAACCGCGCAAGACTGGTGCCCCCTCTCCTTTTCGGAGAGGGGGTCAGGGGGTGAGGCCAACCGGCCACGCCGTATGAACAACTAATACACCTTCACCTCCCAAACCCCTGCCCGCGGCCCCCCTGTCCGCTCCGTCAGCTGCACGCGCACATAGCGGGCCTTGGTGGCGGGCAAAGTCACGGTAAGCGGCGAGGCCACGGCCGGCGTGCTGGTTTGGCGGCCGGCCGAGAGCCAGGTGCGGTTGTCGTTGGAGGTAAGTACCTCAAAATTATAGGTGTAAATCGGATATTCGGGGTAGATGTTGACTTCCTTCACCGGCTTCGCGGTGCCTAGGTCCACGGTGAGCCAAGCGGTGGGGCCGGGCTTGCCAATCCAAGGCGTGCCGTTGTTTTCGTCGGTGGCGTAGCTGGCCCGGGTTTTGGGGTCGAGGTCGCCCGAGCTAGTGGTAGGGGCGCGGTAGGCCAGGTTTTTGCGCGGCGGCACCGGGCCCAGCGCTCCAACCCCGACGTGCGTAGTTACCACGCGCTGAATGGAGCCATCGGGGTTGTAGAGTAGCTTATCAACGGCGGTTTGGCGCAGCTTGGCGGATATTTTGTATTCGTTCACCGTGTTGAAGCGGTGGTAGATGATGTACGTATCAGCACCCTTGCGCAGCAGCGTGTGGTGGCCGGTCGAGAAGATGGTGGCGTCGCTGGTATTGGTACCTAGGATGGGACGCATCATGCCCTCAGTCCAGGGGCCGAAGGGAGTAGGGCCAGTTGAATAACGCACCTGATACGTCTTGTCCCAGGTATGGCCCCAGGAATAGGAAAAGTAGTACTGCCCATTGCGCTTGAGCATGTAGGGCGCTTCGAAGTAGTGCGGCGGCGTCACGTCGCGCGGCTCCCCGTCGAAGGTAACCATGTCGGGCTTGAGCTTCACGGCCAGGCAGCGGCCTTCAATATCGAAGTCGGAGTGCGATGAGCCCCAGTAGAGGTAGGCCTGGCCATCATCGTCAATAAAGCATTCGGCATCAATGGTTTCGACGAAGAAAAACGCCTTGTGCCGAATCAGCGGCCCGCCTTCGGCGCGGGCGTTGCGCCAGGGGCCAAGCGGCGCATCGGCCACGCCCACCCAGATTTCCTCACCCACCGACACGTACATGTAGAACTTCCCGTTGGGCGCTTTCACCACGCTAGGGGCCCATACGCCGGCGGTTTGGGAAGTCGAGCTGCCGCACTGCGCCTTGGTGGGCCAGTTCAGGTACTGACACTGCCAGTTCACGAAATCGGTGGAGGTCCAGGCCGCCATGCGGTTGATGCCGTTCCAGTCGGTCAGGTCGCTGGTGGCGTAGATGTAGTAGGTACCCTTATCCTCGATGATGGTGGGGTCGGCGTAGTAGCCGGGCAGCAGCGGGTTGCCGTTGCCGGGGGCATTGAAGGGCTTGTCGCGGTGCAGCCACAGCCGCAGCACCGACGAGTCGGCCGGCGCTTGGGCGTGGGCGAAGGAGAAGCCGGTCAGCAGCGCGGCCAGGAAGAACAGGAAGGTTTTCATTTGAGAAGCAAGGTAGAAGACCTGCATTTAAGGCATTAGAATCTTTGCAGCATTTTTTAGGGATTTCGCACGCTTCCAAGATTTGGGTTGCGGATTGAGGAACAGGACCGCTGCTGGTCAACGAATTGCAACTCGCTCATGGCGTCAGGGGATGTAAGAAGATGGCGATGGCTTTTTTAAAATATCCAGCTCCTACGTCCCCCGTTTGTTGGCCGTGCGCAGCGCCCGCACTTCGGCAGCCTCGGCCGGGTCGGCGGGTCAGGGCTATTAGGCCGCTTTCTGCCACGCATAAAGCCGCTTGGGGTCGATATTCCGGGCATGGGCGGCGGCCAGCGTGGAGCGGCTTTTGCGGGCCAGTCGCAAGGCTCCGGCACGGAAGGCCGCACCATAACGCGGTCGTTTCAGAGGAGGGGCTTTTTCCGTGAGTTTGGGAAGTTAACTCTACTTTGGCAAGTTAGGTGGGCGGTTTTACGGCGGGTTTCGGGACGGTATAAGCGGCGCGTTTGTGAATGGCCGCCAGCAGGGCCTCATCCTCCTGGAGCAGATTGCGCAGCTTTTGAGCCAGCAGCAGTTTGAGACTGGCAAAAGACGGGTAGGGAATCGTTTCGTGGCCTTCGAGTTGGGCGGCGAGCATAAAATGCAGTGCCATCATCGTCAGGGCCACGTGGTGCTGCCAGGCGGGCCAGTGGCGGGTCTGGTTTTGGTGCAGGCCGAGCGGCTGCTTGGCCTCTTGAAACACGCGCTCAATCCAGTAGCGCTGCATCTGCCGGTAAGGCGCCTGGGCCACCCCCAGCGTTGGGCTACCGGGTGGGGTATAGCAGAGGCTGTATTTCACTTGCGAGCCGTCCAGCTCGCGGGAAATCAGCAGCTGTAATGCCTGCGCCTGCTGCTGAGCGGGCTCCCAGCGCCAGACGGGCAACAGCACTGCCTCGCGTTGCAGGGGGCCTTTGCGTCCCGCCCGGTACGTGTAGCGCCGCGCCGCCAGGAACTGGCGGGCACCTGGGTGGCCCACGCGGGCAAGAGCTGGGCCGTTAGCGTGGGCTGAAGCCGCCGGGCGGGACGGCCCCGCCTGGTGCTGGCCGGCGGCGCGGCCGGGGTCGGGTCGGACCCGTGCAGGCCCAGGTTCGGCCCGACGTCGAGCACGTAGGCCTGTTGGCGGCTTTCCAAGGCCTGGCGCAGGGCGGGCGAGTTGCCGTAGGCCGCGTCGCCCCCACCCAGTCGGCCTGCACCAACCCACTGACCAGCAGGTGCTTAACCAGCTCTGCCGCCAGCTCGGGCTTGGTGCGGTAGGCCTGGGCGGCGGCCAGGATACGGGCCTGCGTACAGCGGGCCGCGTCGATGCTCCAGGTTTGGGGCCGGTAGAGTTGCCCGCCTACCAACCCGGCGTGGGTGCCCCGGCTCAGCACGGCGAACACGCCCACCTGCCCGTTGCTGACCTTGCCCACCTGCCCGCTGTACTGGCGGGCCACGCCCACGCTGTGGTGGCCCGCCTTCTCCCAGCCGCACTCATCCAGCAGCAAGCCCTGCTCCCCACCGAGTGGGGCCAGGCTGGCCTGCACCCGCCGCGCTACCTCGTCCATCACGGCCAGCCCGTCCCAGGAGGAGACGCTGATAAAGTGATGTAGCGCGTCGTATGTGGAATCGGGCAAGCGTTCGTCCATGCGCTCCACATTGCTTGGGCAAGCGTGAAATAAACCTTTAAAATACTGCTGGCAGTGCGCAAGTTGGCCGTGTAAACGCGGCCGAAAGAAGGCGGCGTAGCCCGCTACATACGCCTCCGCTTTTTTTTAGTGACTGGCAATTCCATGCCCCAAAATTATGACAACGCTACCTGCCCCCTAACTTGCTAAAGTAGAGCTAAATGACAGCTATCCGTTCACCGAGCCCATCATGGCGGCGGGGTAGCGGGTGCCGGCGGCCACGCCCTTGGGGGCGATGTCGTCGAGCTGGGCCAGCTCATTCTTGGAGAGGGTGATTGCCAGGGCCCCCAGGTTTTCTTCGAGGTAAGCCACGCGCTTGGTGCCGGGAATGGGCACCACGTCGGGGCCCTGGGCCAGCACCCAGGCCAAGGCCAGCTGGCCGGGGGTGCAGTCCTTCTGCTTGGCCAGATCGTTGATGCGGGCCACAAGGTCGAGGTTTTTCTGGAAATTCTCGCCCTGGAAGCGTGGTGTGAAACGGCGGTAGTCGTCGACGGCCAAGTCCTCAAACTGCTGGATTTGGCCCGTCAGGAAGCCGCGGCCCAGCGGCGAGTACGGCACGAAGCCGATGCCCAGCTCGCGGCACGTGGGCAGGATATCGTCCTCCGGCTCGCGGCTCCAGAGGCTGTACTCGGTTTGCAGGGCGGCGATGGGGTGCGTGGCCGCGGCTCGGCGCAGGGTGGCGGGGGCGGCCTCGCTCAGGCCCAGGTAGCGCACCTTGCCCGCTTCCACAAGGCGGCTCATGGCGCCCACGGTTTCCTCGATGGGCGTGCTGGCGTCCACGCGGTGCTGGTAGTAAAGGTCGATGTAATCGGTACCGAGGCGCTTGAGACTGGCTTCACAGGCCGCTTTCACGTACTCGGGGCGGCCGTTGATGCTGCGCTTGGTGGGGTCGTGGGGGTCGCGCACGATGCCGAACTTGGTGGCAATCAGTACCTGGTCGCGCTTGCCCTTGAAGGCCTGAGCCAGCAGTTCCTCATTTTTAAAGGGCCCGTACATGTCGGCCGTGTCGAAGAGCGTGACGCCCAGCGCCACGGCCCGGTGCAGGGTGCGGATGCTTTCGGCGTCGTCTTGCTGGCCGTAGAAGTCGGACATGCCCATGCAGCCGAGGCCGAGGGCAGAAACCGTGAGGCCGGAGCGGCCAAGGATGCGGGTTTGCATGAAAAAGGGGTTGAATAGTATGGGACCCTACTAAACGGCCGGGGCCCCGCGGGGTTCGGGCGGCCCGGGCTGCCGGCACGCCGCTGGCCGGTACCTTTGCCCCATGAAGGTATTTGCTCCCAAAACCCTACTCGTGGCCCTAGCGGCCGCCGCCGGCCTGGCCGCCTGCTCGCCCACCACTACTGCCGCCGACGCGCCCGCCGCTAGCGCCCGCGCCGCCGAAACCCTGCTCATGGACCGCCACGACTCGGTCATGACTCAGACCGGCCGCCTGTATGAGCTGCGCCAGCAGATAGCCACCGCCAAGCCCGCCAACCCGGGGCCCTACGTGCACGGCCTGCAAGCCGCCGACAACGCCATGATGGCCTGGATGCACGGCTACCACGCCCCCGACACCGCCACCACGCCCGCCCCGGCCCGACTGGCCTACATCCAGCAACAGCAAGTGAAGCTGCAAGCCGTGGAAAAGCAAATGCACGGCACTATCGATTCGGCCGCCGCGTTGTTGAAGCAAGCCCCGGGCACTCCTGCCCCCGCTACCAAGTAAGCTATGTCGAACCGCTTTTGGCTGGCCCCCGCGCTGGCCGCCGTCCTGCTCACGGCCTGCTCTGGCCCCAGTGCCGACCAAGCCGCCCGCCTGCCCATTCTGGGTGAGCGCGACGTGCGCCCCAACCCCAACGGGGGTCCCGCCGATACCATTTTTGCCACCGCCCCCGCCTTTAAGGCCGTGGACCAGGCCGGCCAACCCGTCACGAACCAGACCTTCGCGGGCCGGGCCTACATCACCGATTTCTTCTTCGCCACCTGCCCCGGCATCTGCCCCAAAATGAACGGGGCCCTGCTCACAGTGTTCAAGCCCTACGCCACCGACCCGCGCGTGGCATTCGTGTCGTTTACCATCGACCCGGCCCACGACTCGCTGCTCGTACTCAACGACTACGCCCAGCGCCTGGGCGTGACGGACGCCGCGCGCTGGCACTTCGTGACGACCGGCCGCTCGGCCACCGCCCGCGACACAGTATATGGCCTGGCCAAGGGCTTTTTCACGGCGGCCCAGCCCGACAAAGCGGCTCCCGGCGGCTTCGCCCACAACGGCACCTTCGCCCTGGTGGACGACCAAGGCCACATCCGCGGGTTGTATGATAGCCTGAACGCCAATGAGGTAGCCCGCCTGCAAAAGGAGCTGCCCGTGCTGCTAGCCGAAATCGCGGAGCGCCACCCCCAAGCCACCGCCGCCAAATGATGCGGCGCTGCCTCGGGCTGGGGGCCCTGGGAGTGGTGGCGGCCCTGTCGCTGCCCGGCTGCTTTTCCAACAACCGCCACCAGGGGGCCCGCATCTACGCCGAGGCCTGCGCCGGCTGCCACGGCGACGCCGGCCAGGGCCTGGGCCGCCTCATTCCGCCCATAGCCGGGGCCGATTACCTGGCCCTGCACCGCGCCGAGCTGCCCTGCATGCTGCGCCGCGGCGTGCACGGCCCCATGACGGTGAACGGCATCCTCTACAACCAGGTGATGCCCGCCGCCCGCATCGACGACAAGCAGCTCAGCCCCGCCCGCCTCACCAATCTGCTGAACTACATCGAGAACAACTGGGGCAACCACGCCGCGCCCCGCACCATCCAGGAGGTTGAGCGCCAGCTCACCGCCTGCCCCAACGTTGGCGAGGCGGACAAGGCAATTAATCTTGGGGCGCTTCATAGTAGCAAAAAGGTCGTCATACTGAGCGTAGCAGAAGCATCTCTGCTGCGGTAGTAATTAATTATTTACTCAGCGGGAGGGATGCTTCGACTGCGCTCTGCTTCGCTCGGCATGACGTTCTAATTTGAACAGCCAATTACCGCCCGGGGCCCCCAGCAATAATTCAATAACCAGCCAGCCACTGGCCGAAAAACCAGTTGTCCATGCCACGGCCCCCCGCCCGTTTCCCGTCCGGGCCGTACTTTGCGGTTCATTCCACTGCTCTTTTTCTTTGCCTCATGGGTCTGCTTGACTTTCTAAAAAATAAGCCCGAGAATAAACCCGCCGACGCGCCGGCTCTTACCCCTGCCGTGCCCGGCACACCAGCACCGGCCGATGCCTTAACCACAGCCAAGCCCGCCGGGCCCCGCTACCAGGGCTCCAACTTCAAGACGCCGGCTCCCGAACTGGCGCAGGTATCGGCCACGCCGCTGCCCTTCCCAGCCCCCGAGCCGCTGCCGTTCCCCTTCGAGCCCGAAAACGTGCTGGAGCAGCTGCTGCTACTGGCCGCCACCGAGGAGCAGGCCCGCCCGGCCTTCTACCAGGCCCTGATGCAGGAGGAAATCCTAATGATTCTGGCCCCCGAAGAAGGCGTGGGTCCCGGCGATGTGGTGCCCGCCGAAGGCGCGCAAATCCAGCTACAGGTGCTCACCGATGGCAAGCTACCCATCTTCACCTCGCCCAGCCGCCTCACCGACGGCGGCCAGGACGCCGCCGAGGTGAGCTACGTCCGCATCCCCGGCCACGCGTTTTTCAGCATGGTGCAGGGCCAGGACTGCGTGCTGAACCCCTTCTCGCCCGCCGGCAAACTGCTACCCAAGGAGGAGATTGAGGCCCTGCTCAACGGCCAGCTCACGGGCCCGACTTCGCCCGCCGGCGGCGACGCCGAGGTGCTGCTGAGCCAGCCCGAAGACTACCCCACCGCCGTGGCCGACGCCGTGGTGGCCTGGGCCGCCACTCAGCCGCATCTGCGCACCGCCTACCTCGCCCAGATGCAGCTGGCTAACGCCCCCGAAACGCCCCGCCTATTACTGGCCTTCGAGAGCGACGCCGCCACCCCCGAGTTCATGCAGGAGCTGGGCCCCGTGCTGGAAGGCAGAACCGACGCTTTCCAGTTCGTGGACCTGATGCTGCTGGACCTGGAATCGCAGGAAGGCGTGAACCCGTATTTCCTACAGGTAGAGCCCATTTACCAGCGCGCCTAGCGCAGCTTTGCAGGCGGCATTAGCCGCTGGCAACGAGGCGGTTTGGGTTAATTTCCAAACTTTTGCTATAAAGTAGCGGCGCCTCCTTGCGTTTCCCGCCGGCCCGAAATCGGGCAGCGGTTGAGACGCAGGGAGGCGCCGCTCGCTATTTTAGGGTCCCTGAAGACCCAGGCAACCGGCCGCACGGAGCTTTCCCATTGGGCCGGGGTGCCAGGCGGCGGCGGGCCCCGGGGGCAGGCCGCGGCTACAGAGCGCCTGCCACTAGGGCCCCCACCAGCGTATTGAGCAGGTTGACGGTGTTGTTGCTGATGAGCTGTTGCCGTTCCAGCGTGGCCCCCAGCACCGAATCCGCGAGGTTGCCAGCTGTGCCGGCCACGAGCAGCCAACCGACGCTCGGGCCCCAGCCGAAGCATAAGCCGTACAGGCCGGCCACCAGCGCACTCCCCACCAGGCCCAGGAGCGTACCCTCCAGGCTGACGACCCCGTTCTCGCCCCGCACGTCGGGCCGCCAGGTCAGGACGTTGTAGTAGCGGCGGCCGTAGACGTTGCCCAGCTCCGAGGCCAGCGTGTCGGCCGTGGCCGCGGCAAAGCTCCCGGCCAGCATCAGCCGGGCCAGCGGCGCGTGCGCGGGATAGCACGCGGCCACCGCCCCGAGCAGCCCCGCCACGCCAGCATTGGCCAGCACCTGCCCTGCGGTGCGCCGGCCTTTGTTGGCTTCGGCCAGCCCGAGCCGGCGCTTCGTGGGGCCCTGCCACGCCGAAGCAGCCGAACCCAACCCAAAAAAGAGGACCAACAGGCCAAGTCCCCCAAAGCCCGCGCCCCCGTAGATGAGCAGGCCCAGGAGGCCCCCCGTGCCAGCGGCGGCGGGGGTCAGCTTGCCGGTGCGGGTGCTGTAGGCCATGCCGGCCCCGAGCAGCAAGGCAACCAAACCAAAAGAGTACATGGCCGTCATGCAGGCAAAACTACTCGGCCGCAGCGGCGCAGCCCACGCCACGCCCGGGAAAGTCCGGAGCCGAAAACGGGAGCTTTTCAGCTTGCCGCAAACCGCCCCCCGCTGGCCCCACCCACGCGGCTGAGGCCAGCGGAGCCCATAAAGGAGCGTTGGGTGGGCTCCTTCGGCACTATTCGGGCATTGCCTTGCACAAAGCTGGCTGGCAGTGCGTAGCTTTACTTGAAACCGACTAGCAGCGCTTTTTACAGCAATAACTGGTCATCAGGCTCCGTTCCTTAAAGGGCGACGAGTGGTTCTTCTCTTCTAAAGTAGCCGCTTACCTGTCTGCCCACTTACCTGCCCCCCTATGCCCGCAGCGCTACTGTATTCTACCCTATCCACTCCCCGAATTCTTACCCCACTTACTGTTAAGCCCCGCCGGCCAGCGATGGGCTGGCTACTGGCGCTGCTGCTCCTGCTGGGTGGGGCCTCAGCGACCCTGGCGCAAACGGCTCCCCCGGCCCCGCCTGAGTGCGCGGCTGACGAGAAGTTTGCCAACACTTGGTACTTCGGCTACAAAGCGGGGCTTGACTTCAATAATCTCACGGTCGATTCTCTCAATCGTAGTTCCCTGCCCAAGGTGCTGACGGACGGGGCGATGGACGCCCCCGCTGGCTCGGGGGTGATGTCGGATAAAAACGGCAAAATCCTCTTTTATAGCAACGGCGAAACCGTTTGGAACGGCGACGGTACCGTGATGACCAATGGCACGGGCTTGGCTGGCAATCGCTTCACTACCGACGGCCCCCTGCCCCTTAAGATGCCGGGCATACCTATGCCGGGTCAACCGACGCGCTACCTGCTCTTCACCCTGAACAGCACCGTGGGCCTGAGCTACTCGGAAATAACCATTCCCGCGGGCGGTGGGCCGGGCACCGTCATACTCGCTACCAGAAATACGCCCCTGGCCCGTGGCACGGCGGAGAAGCTAACGGGCGTATTCCATAAAAACGGCTGTGATATCTGGGTCATCACGCACGGCTGGGGCGATGCCAAAACCGGCAATGATAACCGGGGCGATGCCTTTCTGGCCTATCGTGTGCAGCAAGCAGCCAACTATATAGGTCCGGTCCTCATCGACGCGCCCATTATTTCGACTATCGGCAGCTTGCACGCGCCGAGCAAGGCGGCTCTGGGCTACAAAGGCCAGATGAAGGTAACCCCCGATGGCCAGCGGCTGGCCCTGGCCCGCTACAGCGAAGTACTGGGCGACAGTAGCAGCACCGTCGAACTGTTCGGGTTTAATACCAACACGGGCACGGTGAGCGCGAATCCAATGGTTCCGTACATCGTGGACAAAGGCGCGGGGAAATACTACGGGGTTGGGTTTTCGCCCGGTAGCTACCTCTACGCAACGGTGATGAACCCGCCCAAGCTACTGCAATTCGATATCAGCGGCAATGGGCCGGTTCCCAAGCCGAAGGACATTCCACTTAAGCAGAAGACCCCCGCCGACCTGGGTTCCCTGCAAGCCGCACCCGATGGCAAGATTTACGTGGCCCGCAACAACCAGCCCGCGCTGGGCTTCATTACCTACCCCGACTCGCTGGGGGCCAAGGCCCGCTACGCCGACGACAGCCTGAAGCTGGGGGGGCGCCTGAGCGGCCTGGGCCTGGTCAACTTCAACCAAAGCTCGTTGCTGCAATTTGGCTTCGGGGCGCAGTCCACGGCTTGTTTGGAGATTACGTTTACGAGCCCGCCCGTCAATTTTGCCCTGGTGAGCTACTCCTGGGATTTTGGCGACGGTAGTCCTAAGTCGATGCTGGCTAATCCGCCCCACACCTTCCCCAGCGCGAAGAGTTACACGGTAACGCTCCTTATCACAACCGGCTGCTTTTGCCGGCAGATTCAGTTCCAGGTTCCAGTACCAGGGGCCCCCACACCGGGCAGCATCGGGGCGGCCCAAACGCTGTGCGGCGGGTCCACACCGGCCCCGCTCACCAGCACGGCCGCGCCCGGCGCCGGCACCGGGCAGTTCACGTTCCAGTGGCAGTCGTCGCCCGACAACACCACCTGGGCCGACATTAACGGTGCCAATGGCCCGGGTTTCGCGCCGGGGCCCCTCACCGTCACCACCTATTTCCGGCGGCTGGTGACCTCGGGCTTCTGCGCCCCGCGCACGCCCACGGCGTCCGTTGCCATCACCGTGCTGCCGGTGCTGACCGCTGGCAGCATTACCGCCGACCAAACCGTATGCGCGGGCAGCGGCGCCGTGCCCCTCATGAGCACCTCCCTGCCCATAGGTGGCACCGGCACATTCATTTATCAGTGGGAATCGTCGCCGGACAACATTGCCTGGACGGCCATTGCTGGCGCTACGAACGCAACCTTCGTACCCGGAATCCTCGCCGCCACCACCTACTTCCGCCGCCGGGTGACGTCGGGGCCCTGCGGCGCGGTATCCAACGCCGTGAAGCTGACCGTGCTGCCTGCCCTGTTGGCCGGCACTATTGCGGCCAACCAAGCCATCTGCCTCGGCGCGGCGCCGGCGCCCCTCACCAGCGAAACGCCGGCCACGGGCGGCCCGGGGCCCATTGCCTATCAGTGGGAATTCTCCCCGGACAATGCGACCTGGACTGCTATTAACGGGGCTACCGGGCTGGCTTACGCGCCGGGCTCGCTCGGCTCCACCGCTTACTTCCGCCGCCGGGCGAGTTCGCCCGGTACCTGCGCCCCGGTTTTCTCCAACGTCGTGGTCATCACCGTGGCCCCGGCACTGGCGGCCGGCACCATCGGCAGCCCCCAGGGGCTGTGTCCGGGCGCTACCCCCGCCCCCCTCACCAGCACGGCGGGGGCCAGTGGCGGTACGGGCACGTATGCTTACCAGTGGGAATCGTCGCCGAACAACAGTACCTGGACGCCCATTGCCGGCGCCACCGGCGCCGACTACGCGCCCGGCCCGCTCACAGCCACCACCTACTACCGGCGCCGGGCAACATCGGGGGTTTGCGGCCTGGAATATTCGTCCTCCGTTGCCCTGACGCTGTTGCCACCGCTGAACGCGGGCAGCATCTCGGCCAGCCAGACCATCTGCACCGGCACCGCGCCCTCTTCATTTTCCAGCGGTACCGAGGCCAGCGGCGGCACGGGCACTTTTACTTACCAATGGGAAGTGTCGGCAGATAATGCCAACTGGAACCCCATCGCCGGGGCCACCGGCCTTATTTACGCGACTGGGCCACTCACGGCCACCACCTACTACCGGCGCCGGGCAACGTCGGGCACGGGCACCTGTTCCACAGCGGTTTCCAACGTGCTGACGATAGTTGTGCAGCCCTTCGTGACGCCCAGCGTGAGCCTGGCGGCGCCGCCCACGCAATGCCCCGGCACGGCCCTCACCTTCGCGGCTGTGGCCACGAACGTGGGCCCCACGCCTGGTTTTCAATGGTTCGTCAACAACGTGGCCGTGGCCAGCGGGCCCACGTTCACGAGCAGCACGCTGGTGACCGGTGACCAGGTGCGGGTGGAAGTAACGCCCACGGCGGGGCTGTGCGTCACGGCAAACCTGGTCGCGGCTACGGTCACAGTGACGCGCACGCCGACGCCCACGCCCACACTCGCCATCACTGTACAGCCCAACGGACCCGTGTGCCTGGGCGCACCACTCACGTTCAGCATCGCCAGCGTGACGGAGGCCGGCCTGGCCCCCGCCTACCAATGGCAGGTGAACGGCAACGACGTGAACGGGGCCATAGGGCCGGTCTTCACCAGCACAACGCTGCGCGACGGCCAGCTCGTGACGCTGCGCCTGCGCACCGTTAACGCCTGCGGACAGTCCGTAACGGTGGTGTCCAACGGCGTGGGCGTGCGCATTCAGCCGCCGGTAGTGGTGAATGCGGGCCCCGATAAGGAGATTCTGCTGGGCACATCCGTGGTGCTGGAAGGCACTGCCGACGGCAACTACCCCGTGACGTGGACGCCCGCCACGGGGCTAACTATTCCGGCCAACGACCCGCTGCACCCCGTGGCCGCGCCCACGGCCACCACTACCTACACCCTCTCGGCCGGGGTCGGCGGCTGCGCCAGCTCCGATCAGGTGACCGTGACCGTGCGCCCGCCCATCCGCATCCCCAACGCCTTCACGCCCAACGGCGACGGCCGCGATGACACCTGGCAGATTGAGTTCATCGAGCAGTTTCCCGACAACACTGTGAACGTGTTCAACCGCTGGGGCAACAAGGTTTTCTCGGTCGATAACTACAGCCGGGCCAACGAGTGGCGCGGCGACATCAACGGCCAGCCCGCGCCGGTAGGCACGTATTACTACGTCGTCGTGACGAAGGGGCCCCTGGGCCGTTCCTACGCCGGATCGATTACGGTTCTGTATTAACAAAGCGTCCGGCGGCGCTCGTTGCGGCTGGGCCCTTTCTTCTTAGCGTTAATCCTGAGGTACTTACTGTTATGAAAAGAGCTTTCTACTTACTGCTGCTCCCGCTGCTGCTGCTAGCCACTGCGCCAGCCCGGGCCCAGCAAATAGCGCAGTACAGCCAGTACATGAACAACAACTACCTCCTGAACCCCGGCGCCACGGGCGTGGAGGACTACATCGACGTGAAGCTCAGCTACCGCACCCAGTGGACGGGCCTGGAGGGGGCCCCCAAGTCCTACTACGCCAGCGCCAGCTCCTCGCTGGGCAAGTGGCGCAGCACCAGCAAGCGCACCATCCGCGACCGGCACCGGCCGTTTCACGCCATCGGCGGCCTCGTGTACAACGACGTGACGGGCCCCACGAGCCGCATCGGCGCCTACGGGTCCTACGCCATCAACCTGGTGCTGACGAACAAAATCCGGATGGCGCTGGGCGCATCGGTAGGCATGCAGCAGTTTGCCGTCGACGGGGACCAGCTGCACTTCTACGACCCCACGACCCGCGCGGGCAGCGCCGCCTCGCGGGTGCTCGACGGCTCGGTGGGCCTGTGGGTGTACAGCCCCGATTTCTACTTCGGGGTGTCGAGCGCGCAGCTGCTGGGCAACAAGCTCAATTTCTCCTACGGCCCCAACCTGGTGGACGCTGGCGCGCCCGGCAACACCCTGCGGCGCCACTACTTCGCCACGGCCGGGGTGCGGCTGCCCATTGACGACGACTGGTCGCTGGTGCCGTCGGTGCTGGTCAAGGCCGTCGACCCGGCCCCGCTTTCAGTCGACCTCAACGCCAAGCTTAAGTACCGCGACCTGCTGTGGTTCGGCGCGTCGTGGCGGGCCTTCGACTCGGCCGTGGCGATGGTAGGCGTCAGCTACGAGCAGTTCACGCTGGGCTATTCCTACGACGCCGGCATTTCCGGGCTGGCTGGCTACCACGGCGGCAGCCACGAGGTGCTCCTGGGCCTGCGGCTCAAGAAAAAAGCCCAGGTTGTGTGCACCAATAAGTTCTGGTAGGGTCGGCGTTTGGCCGGTGCGGATTATTGATAGAGCCTTGCCCTTGGCCTTGCCCAAAACTCAAAAGCCCTCCTGGCCGTGCGGCACAGGAGGGCTTTTGAGTTTTGGGCATTTCCCTGATCGGCTTGCCACTTTTCAAGCGGTATCCGCCGGCGACAAAGGCGCTTGGGCCACTTCCAGGGAGCCCGACAAAGATTTGGGTGGGAACGGGGCCCCAAGCCCCGGGGCTTTTTGTATTTAACCCCTACAGCGTATGTTTACCCCCGTATGAAATTAATTCTCCTCCTGGCCTTGCTGCCACTGGCCGCCGTTGCTCAACCGGCCCAAATCCCCGCCGCCCCGCTCCTACCCAAGGCCGACCCAGCCATTGCGAAGCTGGTGAGCGAGATTTCGGCCAAAAACCTGCAAGCCGACATCGAGAAGCTCGTCAGCTTCGGCACCCGCCACACCCTGAGCGACACCCAAAGCCCCACGCGCGGCATTGGGGCGGCCCGCAAGTGGGTGCAGGGCGAGTTTGAGAAGTACAGCAAAGCCAGCGGCGGCCGCCTGAAGGTGGAAATGGACACCTTCACCGTCAAGCCCGACGGCCGCCGCATCAACAAGCCGGTGCTGATGGCCAACGTGCTGGCCACGCTGCCCGGCACCGACCCCACCGACACGCGCGTCATCCTCGTGAGCGGCCACATCGACTCGCGGGTGAGCGACGTGATGAACGCCACCGCCGACGCGCCCGGCGCCAACGACGACGGCTCGGGCACCGTGCTGGTGATGGAGCTGGCCCGCGTGCTGGCAGGCCAGAAATTCCCGTGCACCCTGAAATTTGTGGTCGTACAGGGCGAAGAGCAGGGCCTCTACGGCTCCAGCCACTTGGCCGAACGGGCCAAAAAAGAAGGCTGGAACGTGGTGGCCATGCTCAACAACGACATCGTGGGCAACTCGCACGGCCACGACCCTGACCTGAGCGATGCCACCAAGCTGCGCGTGTTCAGCGAGGGCGTGCCGGCCACCGAAACGCCCGAGCAGACCAAGCAGCGCCGCCAGCTTAGCTCCGAGAATGACGCCCCCAGCCGCCAGCTGGCCCGCGCCGCCCAGCGCGCTGCCCTCGTCTACGCCAAAGGCCACGACCTGGTGATGATTAACCGGCCCGACCGCTTCCTGCGCGGCGGCGACCACACGCCGTTCAACCAGCAAGGCTTTGCCGCCGTGCGCTTTACGGAGATGAACGAGGACTACAGCCATCAGCACCAGGACCTGCGCACCGAAAAAGGCCGGGCCTACGGCGACGTAGCCTCAGGCGTGGACTACGCCTACCTGCGCCGCAATGCCGGCATCAACCTCGCCACGATGGCCAGCCTGGCCCTGGCCCCTGCCGCCCCCGCCAAGGTAGAAGTCCTCACCGCCAACCTCACCAACCGCACCGAGCTACGCTGGCTGGCGCCCACCGGGGGCCCCAAGCCGGCCGCTTACGCAGTGCTCGTCCGCGCCAGCGACGCGCCGCAGTGGCAGCAGCGCTACCTCGTGACCGACACCAAGGCCGACCTGCCCATCAGCAAGGACAACTTCACCTTCGGCATCGCCAGCGTAGACGCCGCTGGCCACGAAAGCACGGCCGTGCTGCCGGTGGTGGGGCGGTAGGTCTAGAATAATCATCGTTAATCAGGCATACCAACAATGAATCCTGCTCAAAGCTCGCCTCAAACGTATACAGGACAGAATCTTAATGGAACAATTCTCATCAACGGTAGTCCAACTACAAATCCACAAATAACAATTATTAGGCAACCATTTTTATTAGAAATTCATAAATTCAACATTCTGATTACAAATAATTCTTTTTTTAGTAAATTAATTGATCCTATTTTAGGAGCTACAATAGGATTGTTTATAAATTTAATTGCTAAACTTATAGGCAATAAGATTGATACCACTATACAATTTGATAAATGGGAAGTTTACGCATTTGTTATATCACTCATAATTATGTTATCATTCATGCTATTAAATTATCTAGTCCCGAATGATAGAAAAAAGTTGATTAATGAAATAAACAATCATTTCCAAAAGCCTTAAGAACATGACTGATACATCACAAGCCCCGAAAGAACATCATAACCTATTTGCAGAATATAAACTTCCAAAAGAATATAAACGGATTTTGAACAAAGACATTTGCTCGAACAAATTAATTGACTGCGAGGGGATTGCTTTAATTAGAGGAATTCCACCTATCCTAATTGGTGCTGGAGAATTCCCTAGGATTTGGCTACAAGGTTTTTCGGAACAAAGTGGATTTATTGAAATAGTATCAAATAACATACGGATGAATCCGAATATTTCCTTGATAGAAGATAAATTTAATAAAACAACTGCCATTGCAGCAGGTACTAAGATGATTGTTCATTCTCAAATGATTGACTCAACATCTTGTGCAGTTAGACTTATTGATTTACGTCCCATAGGAATTAACATGTTTGGAGATGAAACTGGGCTTTCAGTAGGTGGAGGCAGTTTTAGCAAAAATACCTTTCAAGGCGGAAGCTACTTTATAGCGATAGGGTAGAGCCACAATACTCATTTTTCGAATTGGCGTGGGTTCAGCGCATCGTGACTGACTCGCGCCAACATAAGAGTACAATTCAAAAGATTGCTCTCTATATTACGATTGAAGAACATAATTTAATCCGTTTCCTCGACGCCCAGGCAACGGCCTACCCGCAGGCGCTGGCCGAAATAAAAGCCGGCCAGGAGCGCAGCCATTGGATGTGGTTTATTTTCCCCCAAATCCAAGGCCTGGGGTTCAGTGATATTTCCAAGCACTACGCCATCACGGGCCTGGCGGAAGCAGAAGCCTACGCCAAGCACCCCGTTTTGGGCCCCCGGCTGGTGGAAATTTGCAGGGCCCTGCTGGGGCTGGCGGGCAGCGACGCCGGCCGGGTATTCGGCAGTCCCGACGATTTAAAGCTAAAATCGTCGATGACGCTGTTTGCCGCTTTGCCGGGCGCTGACCCTATTTTTCAGGCGGTTTTGGTGAAATTTTTCGGCGGGGTGCGCGACGCCAAAACGCTGCAAATTATTGGCCCGCAGCCGTAGGCGCCGGCTGGCGGTAGCTGGGGGCCCCAGAGCGGCGCGCCGGCCCGGCGGCGGGGGCCTACGAGGCCTTATCCAGCGCCAGCCGGCCTTCTTCCAGGTCCAGCTCGTTTTCGAGCTTGCGGAGCAGTTCCGCGTTGGTGCGCTGCTCGTGGCGCAGCTTTTCGAGCAGCCCGCGCTCGACGTGGATAAGCACCTCCTGTAGTTTCTGGAAGGGGCTGAGGGTGGCTTCGGGCACGGCCCCGGGGCCCCCGGCGGCGCGGCGCTGGAGGCGGTCGAGGCGAATCTGGTAGCGCGACTGCATGCGGCCCAGAATTTCGGCCGGGGCTTGGCCAGCGGCCTCGGGGCCTTGCAGGTAGGCCAGCATGTGGGTGGCCAGGCGCACCCGCAGCGCCTGCTCCTCGCGCTCGGCTACCCCGTCGGCTTCCAGCCCCAGCCAGCCGATGAGGGACCGCAGGGTGAGGCCCTGCACCAGCAGCGACACCAGAATGACCACGAAGGTGAGCAGCAGCGTGGGGTTGCGCTGCGGAAAGGCGGCCCCCGTGGGCAAGGCCAACGGCAGAGCCAGCGCGGCGGCCAGCGACAGCACCCCCCGCATCCCGCCCCAGCCCAGCAACGTGGCTTCGGCCAGCGGGGCCTCGGCCGACCGCGCCCGGCTGCCGCCCAGCCAGCGTGGCAGGTAGGCACTGGGGTACACCCACAGCATCCGGGCCCCCAGCACCGCTAGGCTGATGAGCACGCCGTAGCCCACCAGCGGCCAGCGCAGGCCGGTGGGCACGCCCGCCACCACGCCCGGCAGCTGCAAACCTATTAAGATGAACACCAGGCCGTTGAGCAAAAATGTCAGCGTGTCCTACACGGCGGCGGCTTGCAGGCGGCGGTCGTGGGTGGCGACGCCTCCCACGTATTGGCTGGCAAAGAGGGCCGCCGCCGCCACCGCTAGCACCCCCGAGCCGTGCAGCTTTTCGGCCAGCAGGTAGGCCGCGTAAGGCGTGAGCAGGGTCAGGCTGGTGTCGATGGCCGCGCTGGTGCGCGAGAGCCGGTGCACGCCGTAGAACGCGGCCGCCACTGCCAGCCCCACCCCGATGCCCACCGCCGTCACCAGCAGCAGCTGCCCCGCCGCCGCCCCCAGCGCAAACTGCCCGGTCACCACCGCCGCCACCGCGTAGCGGTAGGCAATGAGGCCCGTGGCGTCGTTCACCAGGCTCTCGCCCTCCAGCACTACGCTCACCCGCCGCGACACCGGCAGCCCCTTGGTGGCCACCGCCGCCGACACGGCATCGGTAGGCGACACGATGGCGGCCAGCACAAACGCGGGGCCCCACCCGAAGCCCGGCACCGCGTAGTGGGCCACGGCCGCCACCACCGCCAGCGAAAACAGCACGCACCCCACGGCCAGCAGCGTGATGGGCCGCGCCTCGGCCCGAAACGCCGGCCACGATAGCGCCCAGGCCGAGGCGTAGAGCAGCGGCGGCAAAAACACGAAAAATACCAGGTTGGGGGCCAGCACCACCGGCGGCAGCTCCGGCAACAGGCTCAGGGCCAGGCCCGCCAGCACCAGCAGCACCGGGTAGGGCACCCGCAGCCGGTTGGCCACTTCCGCCAGCGCCGTCGTCACGGCCAGCAGCAGTACCAGGAGTTCAATTTCGTGCATTGGGGAGTGGGGCCGTTGGAAAGTAAGTAGCCGGCCGAAAGTAACGGCCTATACGGGGCGCCGCATGGGCCCGCCGGCATTTAGTGCTCACTAGGCGGGCGGGGTGCCGCGCCGACCCTCTGTAATGCCGGGGCCCCCGCGGCGATACAAGCGGTATATTCGTCAAACCCTAACATCCTTTCGCCATGTCGCTGCTCGTCCTGCTGGCCATCGTTTTGCTGCTACTCGCTCTCAGCCTGCGCATTGCGCAGGAATACCAGCGCGCCATTGTGTTTCGGCTGGGGCGGTACACGGGCACGCGGGGCCCTGGGCTGTACTGGCTTATTCCGTTTCTGGAGCGCCAGCAAACTATTGATATGCGTACCAAAACGGTGGAGCTGGAGCAGCAGGAAACCATCACCAAGGACAGTGTGACCATTAAGGTGAACGCCGTGCTGTGGTTCAAAGTCCTCAACCCGGCCGACGCCGTGATTAAGGTGGCTGACTATAATAAGGCGGTTTACCAGCTGTCGGTCACGGCGTTGCGCAACATCATCGGCCAGAACCAACTCGACGAGGTGCTGCGCGAGCGGGCCCAAATCAACGGGTCCCTGCTGCAAATTGTGGACGCCGCCACCGGGGCCTGGGGCGTCAAAATCGAGCTGGTCGAAATCAAGGACGTGGAGATTCCCGAGTCCATGCAGCGGGCGATGGCGCGCGAGGCCGAGGCCATCCGCGAGAAGCGCGCCCGCATCATTAAAGCCGAGGCTGAGCTTGAAGCCTCAATCAAGCTCACGCAGGGCGCGCAGGAGATGGAGAAGAGCCCCTACTCGCTGGAGCTGCGCCGGATGCAGATGCTCTCCGAAATTGGCATCGACAACAACACGACGACGGTTATTCTGCTGCCCTCCGAGTTTTCCAACGCTGCCAAAAGCTTCTCGCAAATGGTGAACCAGGGTACCAAGCCGGCCGAGTAGCCTGGCCCCCCGGGGCCCTACTGCACGGCCACTATTTTGCGCAGCAGCTCGTCGGCCTCGAAGGGCTTGGCCAGGTAGTCGTTCATGCCCGCGGCCAGGTACTTATCGTAATCGCCCTGAAACGCGTTGGCCGTGAGGGCGATGATGGGCGTGCGGGCCCGGGTGCGGTCGGGGTCGTGGCGCATGCGGGCCGTCACGTCCATGCCGCTCATGTCGGGCATTTTGATGTCCATCAGCACCACGTCGTAGCGGGCCTGGGCAAACAGGGCCAGGGCCCCCGCCCCGTTCACGGCGCTGTCCACGGCCAGGCCGTGGTGCTCCAGCACGTACTGCACCAGCTGGCGGTTCATCTCGTTGTCTTCCACCAGCAGCACCCGCAGGCCGCGGGCCAGGCTGGCGGCCTGAGCGGGCGCCCCGGCAGCCTCGGGCGCGGCTTCGGGCGCGGCTTCGGGCGCGGCTTCGGGCGCGGCTTCGGGCGCGGCTTCAGGCGCGGCTTCGGGCGCGGCAAAGGTGAGAGCGAAGGCGAAGGTAGTGCCCTCGCCCGGGGCGCTGCTCACCAGCAGGTGCCCGCCCAGCTGCTCGACGAGGCGGCTGCTGATGGTGAGCCCCAGCCCGGTGCCCCCAAACTGACGCGACGTGTCGGGTGAGGCCTGCGCGAAGCTCTCGAAAACAGCCTCCTGCCGGTCGGCCGGGATGCCCGGCCCCGTATCCGTCACGCGGAAGGCCACGGTGAGGGCCCCGGCGGGGCGGGCCAGCACCCGGGCGCACAGCTCCACGGCCCCGCGTTCGGTGAACTTGAGGGCGTTGCCGAGCAGGTTTACCAGCACCTGGCGCAGGCGCAGGGCATCGCCGCGCACCCAGGGCAGCGGCGCCAGGTCGAGGGTCAGGGCCAGGCCTTTTTCGACCGCCTGGTGGGCCAGCATCTGCCCTACGGCGTGCAGGGCGGCCGCCAAGTCGAAGGGCTCGTGCGCGGGCGGTTGCTCGGCCGACGTAATTTTAGCAATGTCGAGCACGTCGTTGAGCACTCCCAGCAGGTGCTGGCCCGCGGTGCGGATGGCCCCCACGTACTCCTGCTGCCGGGGCGTGAGCGGGGTGTTGCATGCCAGCAGGCCCGCCATGCCCAGCACCGCATTCAGGGGCGTGCGGATTTCGTGGCTCATGTTGGACAGGAAGCTCTCGCGGGCCAGGGCCGCCTGCTCGGCCGCCAGCTTGGCCCGCCGCAGCTCGCCCTCGGCCAGGTAGCGCTCCGTCACGTCGAGGCCCGAGCCGACGACCATGCGCAGGGCCCCGTCGGGCCCGAACACCGGCCGCAGGCGCCGCATTTTTTGCTTCACGCCGGTGGGGCCCTGCGCCGTTTCCTCCCAGGCTACGTCGGCCCGCTGGTGCAGCACTTCGGCAAACACTTTTTCGCGCTGCACGGCCACCTCGGCCGGGCGCTGCCGAAACGCGCAGTATTCCCGGTTGGTCATGCCGATGATTTGTTCCCGCACCTCGGCGTTAGAAATGGAAGCAGGGTTGGCGTATAGGTAGCGATGCGCCGTGTCAAACACGGCAATGTCGACGGGCAGCTCGTTGAGAATGGCCTCGTAGAACTCGCGCTGGTACGCCATCTTTTGCTCAATGCGTAGCCGGTCCGTAATGTCGATGCCCGACAGGATAACCATCCGCAAGGCGCCATCCGGGCCAAATAAGGGCTGGGCACTGCCCAGCCAGTAACGCTCGCCGGCCGCGACCGTCTGTTTTTCTTCCCACGTCACCTCGCGCTGCTGCCGCACGGCCTGCTCCAGGCGCTGCTGCCGCTGCTCGGCCAGCAGCCGGGAGCGGCCGCGCAGCACAAAGCACTCGGCCGTGGTAGTCCCCGTCATGGCCACGCGTAATGCTGGGCTGGATTCGGCAGTGGCGTTGGTGAACAGGTACCGCAAGCCGGCGTCCAGCACCGACACGGCCGCCGGCAAGTTCATCAGCACGTTCTCGTAGAATGCTTGCTGTTCAGACATTTGCTGCTTGGCGCGTCGCTGGTCCGTCACGTCACGGCCGCAAAACAGGCGGCCGGCGCCCACGCCTTGCAGCACCAGGTAGTCAAGCGAAATAATGCGGCCGTCGGCCAGCATCAAGTCGTTGTTGAGCGACGTTTGATTGCCCGCCCGCAGCGCCGACACGCGGGCCCTAATGGTTTCCGGGTCGGCCAGCAGCTGTGCATCAAGTAGGATGCCCGACGCGTTTCGCTGCTCGTTGAGGTGTTGCAAGCTATTGGCTGATAGCCCAAGCATGTCGCGGCAAGCCTGATTAACGAACCGAACCTGGTTTTTGTCGTCGAGCAGCATGGTGGCCATCGGCAAGGCCCGTAGCACCGCCAGCAGCTCGTTTTCGTGGCGCTGGGCCAGTTGCTGAGCATCGGCCACCGTTAGTTCAAAGGCCGCCAGCTTGGCTTCGGCAGCGGCCAGCTTCGCCTCTACTACTTGGCGTCGGGCCCGCTCGGCAGCCAGTTCGGCAGCCAAGTCGGTAGTCAAGTCGATAGTCAAGTCGGTAGTCAAGTCGGTGGTCAAGTCGGTGGTCAAGTCGGTGGTCAAGTCGGTGGTCAAGTCGGTTTTTGAATCCGAGACGAGAGGTGGAAAAACCATAATAAAATAGCAAAAAACTTGCCCCGAGCAACCTATCAGGCGAAACCTATCTAATAACGGGGTCCTAAATAATGTACAATTTGCACAAAGTTCGTCAATTGTATTCAATATGAACATAGTACGGAGATTCAACAATAAAAGACAGACGTTGAACTACATTACGTAGTAGCAATCAATATAATATGTTAATAATACGATACCAAGCAGCAATAACTTATCTTTATTTATTATCTTTTTATAATACAATATCAAAGGCGGCATCTTAGCTTACAGCTTAGAATACCAATTGCCAAGCGCCCCGCTAAATGGCCGGTGGGCCGGCAAAAGCAGGACGCGGCGGCCTCGAACAACTACATCATTTCCACGTTCTTAGTAGGGCAGCGGCGCAGGGCCACGGTCCACCGCGCCGCCCTTTCTACTTCCCGCCCATGAAGATCTTGCTCACCGGGGCCACCGGCTACATTGGCCAGCGCCTGCTGCCCGGGTTAGCCGAAGCCGGCCACGAGGTGGTGTGCCTCGTGCGCGACGCCCGCCGCTTCGCCCTGCCCGACACGCTGCCCGAGGCCCTACGCCCACAGGTAAGCGCCGTGCAATGCGATTTGCTGAAGCCCGAAACCCTGGCCGACCTGCCCCTGGACATCGACGCGGCCTACTACCTGGTGCACTCGATGAGCGGGGGCGACAAGGATTTTTTTCAGCTGGAGCAGGACTCGGCCCGCAACTTCACCCAGTACCTCGACCGCACCGGGGCCCGGCAGGTCATCTACCTGTCTGGCATCGCCAACGACCACGACCTGAGCGTGCACCTGCGCTCGCGCAGCGCCGTGGAAGACGTGCTGGCCGGGGCCCAAAAAACCCAGCTCACGGTACTGCGGGCCAGCATCATCATCGGGTCGGGGTCGGCCTCGTTCGAGATTATCCGCGACATTGTGGAGAAGCTGCCGGTGATGGTAACGCCGCGCTGGCTGAACTCGCGCTGCCAGCCGCTGGGCATCCGCGACGTAATGTTTTACCTCGTAGCGGTGCTCGACAACCCCGCCTGCCTGGGCCAGAGCTTCGACCTGGGGGGCCCCGACGTGCTGACCTACAAGGAGATGCTGCTCGGGCTGGCCGCCCAGCGCGGCTACAAGCGCTGGATCATGACGGTGCCCGTGCTCACGCCGCGGCTCTCGTCGTGGTGGCTGTATTTGGTCACCAGCACCTCGTTTTCGCTAGCCCAAAGCCTGGTGGAGAGCCTTAAGAACGACACCGTGGCCGACCCGGCCCGCAGCATTGCCCGCGCCGTGCCGCACCTGTGCATGAGCTACCGCCAAGCCCTGGCCCTGGCTTTCCAGCGCATCGAGCAGAACGAGGTGGTGAGCAGCTGGAGCGATGCCATGAGCAGCGGCACCCTGCGCCAGAACTACATGGACGCCATCCAAATCCCGAAAAACGGGATGTTTTTCGACCGGCAGCTGCGGCCGTTTACGCGGCCCGTAGCCGAGGTACTGGACAATATCTGGCGCATCGGCGGCGAGCGGGGCTGGTACAAAACGGATTGGCTCTGGCGCATCAGGGGCCTGATGGACAAGCTGGTGGGCGGCGTAGGCCTGCGCCGGGGCCGCCGCTCGCCCAGCCGCCTGCGCGCCGGCGATCCGCTCGATTTCTGGCGCGTGCTGGTGGCCGACCGCGCCACCAAGCGCCTGCTCCTCTACGCAGAGATGCGCCTGCCCGGCGAGGCCTGGCTTCAGTTCCGCATCGTGGACAACGAGGACGGCACCCACGCCCTGGAGCAGCTGGCCGCCTACCGCCCCGAGGGCCTGGCGGGCCGCTTGTACTGGTACTCGGTGCTGCCCTTTCACGGCATCATCTTCAAGGGAATGGTGAAGAACCTACTCGAATTTGGGTCCCCGGCGGCAGAAAAGTAGCCTATTACCAGGGTAGGAAAAAGTCTGATTCTTTTTGCTTTATTAATTATTGGTCAACAACTTACCGTGCCCAAACCGGGTAGTGGCGGGTCTAACAGCCGTGTTTTTTGGGTGATGTTTGCGCGGAGTGGGCCACTACCTTTCGGGCCGTCTTCCCTCTCCCCCACCGCCCGGCCCATGCCCCTTTGTACGTTCGAGCTGCCCGCCGTTTTTCGGCCTGGCCACTACACCGCCTGCTACCTGCTGGCCGTGGCCACCTACCAACTATTGCTGCTGCTGGAAGGCCGGCGGCGCGGCTTTCCCCAGCGCCCCTGGCTGCTGATGCAGGCGGCTACGCTGCTAGCTTTCGTAGTAGGCTGCAAGCTGGTGGTGCTGCCGCTGGCCGACTGGCCGGTACTGTGGGGCGGCGGGGCGGCGGCCCTGGGGGCCTACCCGGTACGCTCGGCGCTGGGCGGCATTGCCGCTAGCAGCCTGGTGCTGTTGGCGTTGCGGCGGTGGCTGGGCCTGGGCTGGGCGGCGTTTGATGCGTTTGTGGGGCCCCTGGCGGTGGGGCTGGCCGTGCAGTGCCTGGGCTGCCTGGCAGCCGGCTGCTGCTGGGGCGAGCTGGCGGGTAACGGCGGCTTGGGCATCCGCTTTGGGCCCGGCACGGGGCCCTACGCCGCCCAGGTGGCGCGGGGCTTGCTGCCCGCCGGGGCCGCCCACGCGCTGCCGGTGGTGCCCACGCAGCTCTATGCTTTGCTGGTGTGCCTGGCGCTGGCCGCGGCCACGTGGGCCACGCGCCGCCGCCCCTGGCCGGCCGGCACGCGCTACCTGCTGGGCACGGGGGCCCTGCTGCTGGCCTGGGGCGGGCTGTGCCAATGGCGCGACCCAGCCAGCCAAACCCTTGGGGCCCAGCTGCTGGCACTGGGCAGCGTGCGGCTGCTGGCCATCCAGTGGGGCGTGCTAGCGGCGGGGCTACTGCACCTGGCCGGCGCGGCGCTGTTACGGTGGTGGGGCACAGTTTTTTCGGTAGCACGGGCGGCCGCGCCCGGCACACCGCAGCCGATACGGCAGCTGGCCGGCGCCGCAGCGCTATTAGCCCTCACGGCCGCGCTGGCCCCGCACGCCCTCACCGGGGCCGAATTCCGGGTGCTGCAAGTGGCGCTGGGGGCCCTGTTGCTGGCCGAAGCGGCCGCCTGGTGGCCAGCGCTGGCCGCGGCCGGGTGGAGCGGACAGCCGCGCCTGGCCTTCGCCGCTACGCTGGGCCTACTCGTGCTGATGAGCCAGGCCCCGGCCCCGCGCCAGGATTCGGTGCGGAGCATAGACTTCGCCGTGGGGGCCCTGCAAGGCGCTTACGACCAGGATTTTGATTACCCAGCAACTACCACCGGTGGGGGCTGCGGCGGGGGCGGAAGCTACCCGGTGCCCCCCGCCCGCTCGGCCTATCTGCACCGCTACCAAGCCGTGGGCGCAGAAGCCACTTTGCGGCTGAGACGCACCGGAACGGCGGCCATCGGCCTGGGCGTGTGGGGCGGCACTGACCGCGTGGGGTACGCCCCGCAAATACCCGGCGGGGGGCCCCTGCAAACCAATTTCGTGCCTTATACCCGCGACTACAGCTTATTCGACATCAACCCCTACGTGGAAGGTGGGCGCCGCATCCGAGGCAACGTCAGCTTCGGGGTTCACCTGGGGTTTCATGCGGGCAACTTGCTCAACAGCCGCAGCTTGAAGGGCGATTCCGTGTTGCAAGGCACTCATTTTCTACCCGATGTGCAGTTGTGGGTAGGCAACCGCCAGAAGTTTTTCGTGCAAGCTGATGCGGGCCGCGGGGCGGGCGGTTTAGGCAACTACCTCTACCGCGTTGGCCTGGGCTCGGGGCTGGGCACGAGCAATGGCAGCACCGTAGTGGCCGGCCTAGCCTTCGCCGACCCCAGCTCCGGGGCCTATTACACCTCCGACAAGTACGGCACCGAACGCGCCGTTGGTTCGACCCTGGGCTTTGCAGCAGCTAACATCCGCCTGCGCGGCGGCAGCTTCAGCCTGGAGCCCACCGCCGCTACCAACTTCGGCCGCCGCCACCAAGTCAGCCTGCGCTTGCACTACCGCATCGGCCTCAAAAAGTAATCCAGGACCCTATTCTTACCCAAACACTGGCACCACCCGGCCTTCGTCAACCTTCAAAGCAGCGTCGTACTTCTTGCCGGTTTTGGCCGACACGAAGCCCTTGATGACGCCCGTTTCGCCGCGGCGCAGCAGCTGCTTTAGTTGCGAGTCGGTCAGCTCCTTGCCGCCCCAGGCGAAGGGCACCCGGAACTGACAGTCCTCGCGGAAGCGCGAGCAGCCGTAGGCACTGCTGCCGCGCAGCATTGTGCCGAGTTTGCACACCGGGCACGGAATCTGGCCGGGTTCGGTAGCGGTGGTGGGCTTGCTTTCGGCGGCAGGCAGCAGCACGGGCCGGTGCTGGGCGTCGAGGCCCAGGGCGGCGTCAAACTTCTGCCCGTCGGGCCCCACAAAGCCCTTCATAATCGGCGTGCGGCCCTTGGCCAGCAGCGCTTTAATCTGCGGGTCGCTGAACTTCTTGCCCTGCATTTCGGCCGGCAGCCGGAAAGCGCAGCCCTCGCGGAAGCGGGCGCAGCCAAAAGCTGTTTTGCCGCGCAGCACGTGGCCGGTTTTGCAGACCGGGCAGGGGCCCAGGCCGGCTGGGACGTCGGCGGTTTTCTTGGCCGCCGGGACCGCGCTGGCCTGGCCACCGGCGGCCGGGGCGGGGCCCTGGGGGCCCCGGGCGACGGCTTGCTCGGCGCTGCCGCTGGTTACGGCGCGGCCGCTGCTGTCGGTTTTAACCTCCTGCACCATTTCGCGCACCAGGTTCGTGAGCTCGCCCAGGAACTGCTCGCTGGTGAGCTCGCCGCGCTCAATCTGGCGCAGCTTGTGCTCCCACTGTCCGGTCAGCTCCGCCGATTTCAGGGTTGGGTTGCGGATGAGGCCAATCAGTTCGACACCCGTCGGCGTGGGCAGAAGACGCTTTTTCTCGCGCCGGATGTAGTTGCGCTTGAACAGCGTTTCGATGATGGCAGCGCGGGTGCTGGGACGGCCGATACCATTCTCCTTCATGGCCTGGCGCAGCTCCTCGTCATCGATGTTGCGGCCAGCAGTTTCCATTCCGCGCAGCAGGCTGGCCTCGGTGTAATCCTTGGGCGGCTGGGTGGTTTTGCTATCGAGGCGCGGCGCGTGGGGCCCACTTTCACCCTTCACAAACGCCGGCAGTACGGTGCTCACTACATCGTCGTCTTCTGCGGCGGGGGCCCCAGATTTGGCATCGGTGGCGGGTGCAGGCTTGGGGGCCGCCTGCTGGGCCGGGTCGCCGTACACCACGCGCCAGCCGGGGCTGAGAATCTGGCGGCCGCGCACCCGGAACGGGCGCTCGGCCGCCTCGGCCAGCACAGTGGTGTTGCTCACCTCGCAGTCGGGGTAAAACGCGGCGATGAAGCGCCGGGCGATGATGTCGTACACGCTGCTCTCCATGCCGCCGCCGGGGCCCGCCGCGCCGGTCGGAATGATAGCGTGGTGGTCGGTTACCTTGTTGTTGTTAAACACCTTGCCCGTCTTCGGAATCTTGCCCGCCAGCAGCGGCGCCGTCAGCGTGGGGTACGCCAGCCCGCGCAAAATACCGGGAATTTTCGGGTACTGGTCATCGGGCAAAAACGTGGTGTCCACCCGCGGGTAGCTCACAGCTTTCTTCTCGTACAGGGCCTGCACCAGCTTCAGCGTATCCTCGGCCGATAACCCTAACTGGTTGTTGCACTGCACTTGCAGCGAGGTCAAATCGAACAGGCGCGGCGGCGATTCGCGCCCTTTTTTAATCTCGACGTCGGTAATGACCAGCGGCGCGGGGCGCACGGCTTCCAGGGCCTCGTTGGCTTCCTTCTCGGTCACGAAGTAGCCCAGGGCCCGGAGGCGCTCCTTTTCGTCGGGCGCATCCTCAGCGGCTTTGGCCTGCTTGGGCGGGGCGATGTGGGCGAACATCGTGCCCCGGTATTCGGTGCGCAGCACCCAGTAGGGCTCGGGCTTGAAGTTCTGGATTTCGTGGTGGCGGGCCACCAGCAGGGCCAGCGTGGGCGTCTGCACTCGCCCGATGCTCAGCAGCTGCTTGTCCTGGTAGGTGGTATATTTCAGGGTGAAGAGGCGGGTGGCGTTCAGGCCCAGCAGCCAGTCGCCCACGGCCCGGCTCTTACCAGCTTGGTACAGCTTATCGAACTCCTTGCCATCGCGCAAGTTATTGAACCCTTGGCGAATGGCTTCCTCGGTGAGCGATGAAATCCAGAGCCGCTTCACCGGCTTCCGGCACTTGGCCTCCATCAGCACCCAGCGCTGAATCACCTCCCCTTCCTGGCCGGCGTCGCCGCAGTTGATGACCTCCGTGGCCCCGTCCACCAGCCGCTTAATGGTGTGGAACTGCTTCACCACGCCCTCGTCGCGGCGCATGAGCTTAATGCCGAAGCTCTCCGGCACCATAGGCAGGCTGTGCAGGCTCCAGCGCTTCCACTGCGGGTCGTAGTCGTCGGGCTCCTTGAGCTGGCAGAAGTGGCCGAAGGTCCAGGTCACCTGGTAGCCGTTGCCTTCCATATAGCCGTCCATGCGGCGGGTGGCGCCCAGCACGGTGGCAATTTCACGGGCTACGCTGGGCTTTTCGGCAATGCAGACAATCACGGATTCTAGACGGTTTTGATTGATTCGGCTGGTTTTTCAGCGCGAATAATCAACAAAGGTAACCGCGGAAAAGGTCGGTACCCAGGGCCCCGGCCACGTTGCCAATGGCGCAGCTTTCCGCCGCCCCGGGGCCCTATGCCGCCGCGCCCAGCCCCACTGCCACCGCCGAATCATCGGCCGGCTCGCCCGGGGCCCATACCGGGGGCGAAGTCGTGCGCTGCACCCACCACAGCACTGCGGCCAGCACCAGCGCACTCAGCCCCACCGCACCCGCGTAGGCCCAGCCCGAACCGAAGTCCTCCAGCAGCGGATCTTTTTGCCAGGCCGCCGGGGCCCAGCGCAACGCCACGAACGCCACCGAGTTGTTGAGCGCGTGCACCGCCATGCACACGCCCAGCGACCGGGTGCGGTAGTACAGCCAGCCCAGCAGCAGGCCAAAAAGCCCGGCGCTTACGCTCTGCGCCGGGTTGAGATGGAACAAGCTGAAGAGCAGCGCCGACTGCGCAATGGCCACCCAGGGCCGCCGGTTTTGCAGCAATCCGTTCAGGATAACGCCCCGAAACAGTATTTCTTCGAGTACGGCGGCGCCCCCGGCCCCCAGCAGCAGGGCCACGGCGGGCGTTCGGCTTATTTCCTGAAAAATGCTGCCGCTGGTACTGGGCAGGTGCAAAAAACCGAGCAGTGAACGTACCAAAATGCTGGCCATTGCCACCGCGGGCAGCGCGGCGAACAGCCACGGCCGCGCCTGCCCCCGCAGCTGCCAGGACTGCCACCGCGGGCCCGCCTTCCAGCGCAGAAATGCCAGCAGGGCCCCATTGGCCACCATCGAGGCCACCAGTATTGACTGAGCCCGTGGCCAGGAAGTGGCGGTGTTCAGCAATGCGTAGCCGCCGCTGCCCACCACCAGGGTCGCCAGCACGTACCAGCCCAGGATGCCCCAGCTCTCGGCCAGGATGGGGTACGCCGGGGCGGGGCGGCGGGGTGCGGGTGCTTCGGTTGCTTCGGATACGAATATCTCCATGCAGAGAAGATGTGCTGGCCGAAAAACAGGGCCGCCAAAAGTACCGACCTGCTCTCCACAAAACACCGGCGGCCCCGCATTTATTTTGATTAGGCCCCCCAGCCGCTACGCACCTTTCCGGCGGCCGTTGCCGCTGCCAGTGCCTACCCGTGGGGCGGGGCCGCGTATGCCTCCCATCACCCCTCACCGCTACCCAATGGTTTTTCAGAAACAGCTGCGGCTGCCGGCCCTACGCCGCGGCTTCCACCTCATCACCGATTACGTGCTGGACGAGCTGCCCGAGCTCCGGCAGGTGCGGGCCGGCCTGTTGCACATTTTCATCCAGCACACGTCGGCCAGCTTGTGTATCAATGAAAACGCCGACCCCACGGTACGCCACGACTTCGAGCAGTTCTTCAACCGCACCGCCCCCGAAAATGCGCCCTATTTCCGGCACAACTCAGAGGGCCCCGACGACATGCCGGCCCACCTGAAAACTGCGCTGCTGGGCAGCAGCGTCAGCATACCCATCACGAACGGGGCCCCGGCCCTGGGCATCTGGCAAGGCATTTACCTGGGCGAGCACCGCGACCACGGCGGCCACCGCTCATTAGTAATCACGCTGATGGGCGAGTAAGCGGAAGGCTTGGCGCGCCTGGCGTGGGGAGCTCTTGTTAAAGCTGTTCAGGAGGTACTGAAATACAAAAAAGGCCGTCATGCTTCGGCTGCGCTCAGCATGACGGCCTTTTTTGCTTTTGCTAATTCAAGGACAAATCTTCTGCCTACTTCGTACCGGGCCCTGCTTGTTAGGCCGCATCGGTGTCGCCGCGCTCCTGGGCCTGGCGCAGCTTGCTGTTTTTGCGGCCATAGCCGTAGTAAATGGCCAGGCCCAGGGCCAGCCATACGAACAGCCGCAGCCAGGTTTGCCAGGGCAGCGAGGCCATCATTACCAGGCACACCACGATGCCCAGAATGGGCACCACCGGCACCCACGGCGTGCGGAAGCTGCGGGGCGCGTCGGGGTTGGTGCGGCGCATGATCATAACGCCCAGGCACACCATCACGAAGGCCAGCAGCGTGCCGATGCTCGTCATTTCGCCTACCACCGATATGGGCACGAAGCCGGCAAACACGGCAATGAACGAACCCAGCAGCAGGGTCGACTGAAACGGCGTGTTGAATTTTGGGTGCAGCCGGGAGAACACCGGCGGCAGCAGCCCGTCGCGCGACATCGAGAAAAACACCCGCGACTGCCCCAGCAAATCGACCAGAATCACGGACGTGTAGCCGATGAGGATGGCCAGAATTACGGCTGAGCTGAGCCAGGCATAGGGCGTTTTTTCGATGGCGATGGCTACCGGCGCGGCGCTATTTTTGAACTCGGTATAATTGGCTAAGCCCGTGAGGACGTGGCCGAAGAGCACGAACAGCACCGTGCACACCGCCAGCGAGCCGAGGATGCCGATGGGCATGTTGCGCTGCGGGTTCTTGGTTTCCTGGGCCATGGTGGCCACGATGTCGAAGCCGATGAAGACGAAGAAAATCACGCCCGCGCCCCGCAAAATGCCGCTCAGGCCGAACTCGCCGAACTTGCCGGTGTTGGCCGGGATATAGGGCTGGTAGTTGGCGGGGTCGATGTACTTCCAGCCCAGGGCGATGAACACCAGCACCACGGCCACCTTCAGGGCCACTACCAGGGCATTGAACCACGCCGAACCCTTAGTGCCCCGCGTGACGATGGCCGTAATGGCCAGCACCACCAACATGGCCGGCACGTTCACGTAGCCCGTCACGGTGGAGCCGTCGGCCAGCTTGGCCGACTCGAAGGGCGACATCACTAGCTGGGCCGGTAGGTGCAGGCCGTACTTACCCAGAAACTTGATGAGGTACTGCGACCAGCTGATAGCCACCGTGGCAGCCCCCACCGAGTACTCAAGCACGAGGTCCCAGCCGATAATCCAAGCGAAAAGCTCGCCCATAGTGGCGTAGGAATAGGTGTAGGCCGAGCCTGATACGGGCACCAGCGCGGCAAATTCGGCGTAGCACAGCGCCGAAAAGGCGCAGCCCACCGCTGCCACCACGAAGGAGAGCGTAACGGCCGGCCCCGCGTTGTTGGCCGCCGCGATGCCGGTGAGCGAAAACAGGCCCGCGCCGATAATGACGCCGATACCGATAGTAATGAGGCTGAAGCCGTTGAGGGTACGCTTGAGGGTGTTGCTCCCGGTTTCGGCCGCTTCGCGCTGCAACAGGGCCAGTGATTTTTTCAGCATAACTAAAACTCGGGGCCCGGCGCGGGCCGGGCGGTAAATAAGGTGGCCGCCGGGGCCCTGGGGCCCCGTCCAAACCGCTCCCCACAAAAAGATAAGTAATGAAAAGCCGGCCCAACGCCGGTGGGGGCCCCCTACCTGGCCCAATGCCGGGCGCTACAACAGCGGCCAGTGGACACGGGACGGCAGCCAGCTACAGCTGGCAAAAGGGGCAACAAAAGGGGCAGGTATAGCACGGCAGCGCGTTTTTATAGAACCAGGCCTTGGCACCGGGCCCGCCAAAGGCGGGGGGTTGCCGGCGCGTCAACGAGCCTGTCTCTCGGCGCCTCTTTATAAAAACAACCCGCGGCGCACCGCACATTGCCGGGCAAAGGTAAGGCGGCGGGGGCCCCGGTGCTAGCGGTGCAGGTCGGCCAGGGTTTGGCGCAGCTCGGCGTGCAGCACGCGCACCACCTGGGTGGCCTCTTCGCGGCTGGAGCGGCGGTAGCTAAGGGCGGCCTCGGTGTCGGGCGCGCTTTCCCACTGCTGGAGCGAGGCCAGGGTGTCAATGCGGGTGAGTGACTGGTCGATGCGCGCGTCGACGCGCTGGCGCAGGGCATCGGCCAGGCCAGGGTTAGTTTCCAAGGTTACGCGCAGGTCGAGCAAGGCCGTGGCCACGTCGCCGAGACTGGCCAGCAGCACGCTTTCCTCGGCCGAAAACACGCGCGGCGCGTGGTCCATCACGCACAGCGTGCCGATGGGGAAGCCGTCGGCCGAGCGCAGGGGCTGGCCGGCGTAGAACTGCAGGTCCAGCGCCGCCGCCGCGCCGGGGCTGGTGAGGTGGCAGGGGCGCGCCAGCAGGTTTTCGTATACCGTCGCGCCGTCTTGCAAAATGGCCACCGAGCACAGGCTGTCGGGCCGCGCTACCCGCTCAAGGCCGGGCAGGCCCACGTTGCCGGCGAAGACGACTTCGTCGGCCCCCACCAGCGAAACCAGGGCTACGGGCACGCCAAAGAGCTTGGCCACAATGCCCACCAGGTCGTTGAAGAGCTGCTGGCCGGGCACGCTCAGCACCTGGTAGGGCCGCAGGGCCTCCAGGCGATGGGGCTCGTAGGTGGGAATCAGGTCGGGGTGCGCGGACGGGTTAGCCATATATTTTCCTGGCTAAGCACAAAGGCAATCCTAAAGTTCAGTTTACGGCGGAGCTTTAAATAAGCCTGGGGCCCGCCCTGAGCGGCCGGTGCGTTCCTTTGCCCCCCCCACTAGCCAATTGTATGCGCATTCTATTAGTCGAAGACGAACCTTCCGTGGCCGCATTCCTGCACCAGGGCCTCCGCGAGCAGGGCTACACCGTGGACCTGGCCGCCGACGGCCTGCTGGGCCTCACCCGCGCCCAGGCCACGCGCTACGACTGCCTCATCCTCGACCAGCTGCTGCCGGGGCTGAGCGGGCTGGAAGTGTGCCGCCAGGTGCGGGCCCACGACGCGGGCATACCCATCCTGATGCTGACGGCGCTGGGCGAGACGGACGATAAAATCCGGGGCCTCGACGCTGGGGCCGACGACTACCTCGTGAAGCCCTTCGCCTTCGAGGAGCTGCTGGCGCGCCTGCGGGCCCTGGTGCGCCGCCGCACCGAGGCCCCCGCCTTAGCCGCCCCCCTGCACCTGGCCGACCTCACCCTCGACCCCGCCGCCAAGCGCGTGACGCGCGCTGGCCAGGCCGTGCAGCTCACGGCCCGCGAGTTTGCGTTGCTCGAATACCTGCTGCGCCACCAAAACCGGGTGGTGAGCCGCGCCGATTTGCTGGAGCACGTCTGGGACCTGAGCTTCGACACCGGCTCGAACGTGGTGGACGTGTACATCAACTTCCTGCGCAAAAAAATCGACAAAGGCTTCGACACCAAGCTCATCCACACGCTAGTGGGCATGGGCTACATGCTGCGCAAAGAATAAGGATCTGGTGGTTAATTATTAAGCCCTTAGCGGAGGCCTTTAAGCAGCCCTTATTTGATAGCTTATTTATCGATAATTAGTCTATTATACTCGTCATGAAGTAGGGTGCGGGGCTTGTCCCCGCCCGTCGTTGAACGAAAGCTGACTGAACCGTTCAAGGACGGGCGGGGACAAGCCCCGCACCTTACTCCGTTTTCGCATTCCACTTCGTGAGCAGTATATATCCGAATTAATGCATAATTAATTCGGGCATAACGGGCATTTTAGGAGTCGGTGATTGGTACTTACTGTCGTCCGGCTAAGCTTGGTTCAGCGCGGCAAAAGCCAGCTTCAGCAGAAAGTCGTAGATGGCGTTTTGCTCGCCTTGGCGGGTGGCTGCGTCGGTGAGCGAAGGCAGGTGCTGGGCAAAGAACAGCTGCTTGCGCGCCGATTCGAGCAGGGTGCTGACCAGGGCGAGGGGGTAGGGATAGGCGGGGTTAATCTCGCGCACCACCTCGGCAATACTGGCTACCAGCCGCTTATATTCCCGAAATAGCCCGGCTTGGTTGTCCAAGTCCACATCCTTGGTGAGGTAGGCTTTGGAGGCTTCGCTGACCACGATTCGGTAGAGGGCGGCCTCGTCGAGCTGGGTCGTGGCCGGGTCGCTGGTGTGCGCCTGGGTGAGGATGCCCAGAATCAGGCGCAGGCGGTCGTGGGCGTCGGATACGTTGTGGGTATGGAACCGAATCTGGTAGCCCAGCCAGGCCCAGTACCAGCTCACCAGGTACACCAGCAGCTTGTGCTTGTTCTCAAAATAGCGGTAGAGCGACGCCTCCGTGGATTCGATGCGCTGGGCCAGCTTCTTGAAAGTGAACTGCTCGAAGCCGATTTCATCAATCAGCCGCACGCTTTCGGCCACCAGCCGGCGGCCCAGATCAGTGTCCTGCGGATCGCGCAGGTACAGCTTGTCGTTCAGCTCAAGGCGAATCGTGGCATTCATAAAGTGGGCAGGACTAAGGTGGGGAAAAGGAGAACCCCGCTCCAAATAACGTAATACGCCAGAAATTCTGCCTCCCCCCCGCAGCCCGCTGGCCTACTCGCCTTGCCCCAGCGAGAAGGCGCGCTCGCCGTCGAAAAGGTACAGGTTTTCGGTTTTGATGATGTAGAGGTTGAAATCGGCCAGGCGGTGCAGCAGGGCCAGCACGTCGGCAAACGGCACGGGGGTGTAGCCGAGCTGCCCATCGCTCACGCGGGCGGTGGCGGCCACGAAGCGGCAGCGCCAGTGGTCGGTGCAGAACGTTTCGGGGTGGCCCTCGGGGTACACCTTCACGCCGCGGTTGGTGATGAGCTTGAGTTGCAGCCGGTGGCCGGTGAGCATTTCCAGCTGCTGGCCCAGCTCGTTGGGGTCGGTGCCATCCCAACGCAAAAACACGTCAATACCTACCAGCTGCTGCACGCCCACATGGCGCGGGGTCAGCACCATCGGCTTCTGCTCGGCGGCTGGGCCGGCCTGGAAGGGCCGCAGGTGCTGGGGCAGCTGGCCCAGGCGGGCAATCACGGCATCGGCGAAGCCTACCGTGCCCACCTTTTCCTGGCTGGTGCCGGGCTGGTAGATGTCGGCCGTGTGGTAGCCGTCTTCCAGGGCGCGGAGCCAGGCGTTGTGGACCCGCGCCGCTACCTCGCCCTGCCCGATGTGCACCAGCATCAGCACGGCCGCCTGCAGCAGGCCCGAGGGATTGGCAATGTTCTGGCCCGCAATGTCAGGGGCCGAACCGTGAATGGCCTCGAACAGGGCCCCGTGGTCGCCCACGTTGGCCGAGCCAGCCAGGCCCACCGAGCCGGCCACTTGCGCCACCACGTCCGAAATAATGTCGCCGTACAGGTTCAGGGTCACCACCACGTCGTAGCGCTCAGGCGTGTCGGCCAGCCGGGCGGTGCCAATATCAATAATCTGGTGCTCCTGCTCGATATCGGGGTACTCCTGGCCCACCTCCGTATACACCCGGTGAAAGAGGCCGTCGGTGAGCTTCATAATATTGTCCTTGGTCATGCACGTGAGCTTGCGCCGGCCGTGCAGGCGGCAATACTCAAAGGCGTAGCGCACGATTTTCTCGCAGCCCGGCCGCGACACCAGCTTGAGGCACTGCACCACATCGGGCGTTTGCTGATGCTCGATGCCGGCGTACAAATCCTCCTCGTTCTCGCGGATAATCACCACGTCGAGGTCGGGGAAGCGCGTGGCCACGGCCGGAAACAAGCTGCGGCTCGGCCGCACATTGGCGTACAGGCCCAGGGTTTTACGCAGCGTCACGTTCAGGCTTTTGTAGCCTCCGCCCAGCGGCGTGGTGATGGGCGCTTTCAGCAGCACCTGCGTGCGCCGCAGCGAATCCCAAGCCGAGGGCAGGATGCCGGAGCTGTGGCCGGCGCGGTACACCTGCTCGCCCACCTCGATAAACTCCGGGGCGATGGCGGCCCCCGCGGCTTCGAGCACGCGCAGGGTCTGGGTCATAATTTCGGGGCCGATGCCGTCGCCAGTAGCAACGGTGATGGGTACTTTGGGCTGCATTGAGAGGGTAGCGTTAAGGGTGAAGCGAAGGCTGACAAAGCCGTTTCAACGGCACAAACTTACGACTACTTTTTGTTTTGATAGTTTTACTTTCAAAAAGAATAGTAAAATTAATATGGTTTGTTGAAGCAGGTTTTTACTAATTGAAGCTTTTTAAAAACCCAAAAAAAGCGGTCACGCTGTGCTTGTCGAAACAGCTCTACCGCGCAGGTAAGTACCCGTTGATAAATAGCTTATTGTTAAAACAGACGGCCATGCTGAGATTGTTAAAGTATATATTTCATAACTAACTCTAAATGTTTCAATTAACCCCGAATAAAAGATGTTTCGACAAACGCAGCGTGACCGCCTAATTTTTTCCTACTAACGCATTCATTTTCAATTAAAAATCTTATGTCCATTCGCTTGCGCCTAGCCTTACAGTTCGGAGGGCTACTGGTGGTGACGCTGGTGCTGCTACTGGCCGCAATTTATTTTTTCACCCGGCAGTCGCGGCGCGAAGTGTTCACCCAAAGCCTGTTTAGCCGGGCCGAAGTGATGGGGCACGTGTACGCCGACGGGCAGGCGCGGGCCGACTCAGGCCAGGCGGCTTCCTACCGGCGCTACTTGCGGCAGCTCTATCGCACGCTGCCCGACGAGGAGGGGCAGGTGTACGACACGGCGGGGCGCCTAGTGTTTCGGGAGGGACAGCGTGCGACTAGCCACCGGGTGCCGGCTGCCTGGCTGCACGAGGTGCGCCGCACGGGCCGGGCAGTGCTGGAGCCGGAGCACGATTTTCACGAAACCGTGGGGCTGCGCTACGCTGACCCGCGCCTGGGCGACCTCATCGTGCTGGCTTCATCGGTGGACGAAGACGGCCGCGAGCAGCTGCGCGGGCTGCGCCGGGTGCTGGGGGCGGGCCTACTGGCGGCGGTGGTTTTCGCAGGGGTAGGCGGCTGGGTGTTCGCGGGCCAGGCCCTGCGCCCGCTGCGCCGCATGGTGGGCGAAGTGGACGGCATCACGGCCTCGGACCTGGGCCAGCGCCTGAGCCACGCCGCCGGCCCGGCCGACGAGCTGGGCCGGCTGGCCCAGCGCTTCAACCAGCTGCTCGACCGCCTCGAAGCGGCCTTTGCCGGCCAGCGCACTTTCGTGCGCGATGCTTCGCACGAACTGCGCACGCCCCTCACGGCCCTCACCGGCGAGCTGGAAGTGGCCCTGCTGCAAGCCGAGCGGCCCGCTACCGAGTACCGCCGCGTGCTTCAGCGCACCCTCGACGCAGCCCGGCAGCTCACCAGCCTCACCAACGGCCTGCTGCAAATCGCCCAGGCCTCGGGCGACCCCTCGCAGCTACCCCTACGGCCCGTGGACCTGGGCGAGCTGCTGCTGCTAGCCCACGAGCAAGTGGGCCGCCGCTACCCCACCAGCCGCGTGGACCTGGACCTGGGCGAAAGCGCGGAGGCCGGGGCCCTCGTGGTGCTCGGCAACGAGCCACTATTGCTCTCGGCCATGCTCAACGTGCTGGATAATGCCTGCAAATTTTCGGCGGCTGGCGGGCAGCCCGTCACGGCCACGCTGGCCCTACCCGCTGGCCGCCCTACCCTGCTGGTAACCGACGAAGGCCTCGGCCTGTCGCCCACCGATTTGGAGCAAGTGTTCGTGCCGTTTTTTCGGGCGGCGGCGGCGCGGGCGGTGCCGGGCCACGGCATCGGGCTGCCGCTCACGGCGCGCATCATGGCCCTGCACGGAGGCGCGGTGCGCCTGGCCAGCGAGCCCGGCCGGGGCACCCGCGTGTGGCTGGAATGGCCGGCCCCGCCGAAGAACCTAGCTTAAATTATCATTCATTATCAAGTGGTTAGTAATTTTAATTCCCTTTTAACTTCATCTTAATTACGCGGCAGTAGACTTACACTAATTAAACTAGCCCCCGGTAATCAGGGCTGGGCTCAAGTACCCTTCTTACTCGTATAACTCAGGTTAGTTCCGCGCCGCTACCGGCGCGCCCCGCCCGCTCTGCGCCCCCAACCTCAGGGGCCCCTACCCCCTCCCGCCTCAGCATCCTCGGCTAGGACACGCCGGCGGGGCTGGTGGTATTTTGGCAGCGTTATCGCTGTGTTTGGGCATCTCCCTGGCCTCGGGCGCGCCGCTGCTGGCGGGGCTGGTTTCGGGCATTGTGGGGGGCCTGCTGGTGAGCGTGCTCAGCGGCTCGGCGATGAGCGTGAGCGGACCGGCGGCGGGCCTCACCACCATTATGCTGGCAGCTATTTCGACGCTGGGCTCGTGGCCGGCGGTGCTGGCGGCTACCGTGGTGGCGGGCGTGATGCAGCTGGGCGTGGCGCGGGCGGGTATCATTGCCCTCTACTTCCCGGCAACCGTAATTCGCGGGATGTTGGCTTCTATCGGCATTATCTTGATAATTAATCAGATACAGCATTTTTTGGGGGCCGACCGGGACTACTTCGAGGACATGGACTTTTTGCAACTTATATGGCGAGAATACGTTTTCGGCCGTTGGCGCGGCGCTGGCGCACGTCAGCCCCGGCTCGGTGCTGGTGGGAAGGGTAGGGCTGGCGCTGATACTACTCTGGGACAGCGCGCCGGTGCGGCGGCAGCCCTGGGCGCGGCTGGTACTAGGCGCCCTGATGGCGGTGCTGGCGGCGGTGGGTATCAACCAGCTGCTACTGGCCGTGGCCCCGGCTCTGGCCGTGCGCCCCGAGCACCTGGTGACACTGCCCGTGATTTCTTCCCTGGGCCAGCTAGCGGGCGCGATGACGTTTCCCGACTTCGGGGCCCTGCGCAATCCGGCCACCTACGGCGTGGCCTTTACCATCGCCATTGTGGCCTCGCTCAAAACACTGCTCAGCGTGGAGGCCGTGGATAACCTCGACCCGCAAAAGCGCCACACGCCCACCAACCGCAAGCTGCTGGCCCAGGGCGCGGGCAACGTGGTGAGCGGCCTACTGGGCGGCTTGCCCCTCACGGCCGTTATCGTGCGCTCATCGGCCAACATCGCGGCCGGCGAACAAACCAAGCGCTCAGCCTTCATTCATGGCATCCTTCTGATGGTGAGCCTATTGCTGCTGGGCACTGTGCTGCACCTGATTCCGCTGTCGGCGCTGGCAGCGGTGCTGCTGGTGGTGGGCTTCAAGCTGACCAAGCCCGCGCTTTATCGGCAGCAGTGGCGGCTGGGCTGGGCTGGGCGCAGTTCGGGCCGTTCATCTTCACCATCGTGGCGGTGCTGCTCACCGATTTGCTTAAGGGCGTGAGCATCGGGCTGGTGTTAGGCTTCTTCTTCATTTTGAAGGACAACGCTAAGGCTGGCTCCTACCTGCGGCGCGACGAAACCGCTCCCGATGCGGATAATTTTCTGCACCTGCGCCTGCCCGAGCACGTCTCGTTTCTCAACAAAGCCAGCATCGTATACTGCTCACGTAGTGGAATACGAAAACGAAGTAGGGAGCGGGGCTTGCCCCCGCCCGTCCTTGAACGGTTCAGTCGGCTTTCGTTCAACGACGGGCGGGGACAAGCCCCGCACCCTACTTCGTGATGAGTATAACTACCCTGGAACAACTGCCTGCGGGCAGCCGCGTACTAGTCGATGGCACGCGCTCCGACGTGATTGACCACGATGTACTGGAGGCAATCGAGGCTTTCCGGCGGGCGGCCCCGGCGCGGGGCATCGCGCTGGAGCTGCGCGACGTGCGGACGGTGGCCCTGGCCGGCCATTAAGTTCTTTCTCCCGTTACTTTACCAACTATTCCGCTATCGCCACGCCCAACGTACACATGAACCCCTCTTCGCTCTCCTTTGGAAAACCTGCTTCAGGTATCCATGACATTCTGGCCAATAACCGCCAATGGGTAGCCGACCGCAACGCGGAAGACCCGCAATTCTTTCAGCGCCTGGCCAACGAACAGCAGCCGCGCTACTTGTTTATTGGCTGCTCCGATTCGCGGGTACCGGCCTCGGGCATTACTGGCACCGGGCCGGGCGAGATGTTCGTGCACCGCAATATTGCAAACCTGGTCGTGCACAGCGACATGAACCTACTTAGCGTGCTCCAATACGCGGTGGAGGTGCTGGGCGTGCAGGACATTCTGGTATGCGGCCACTACGGCTGCGGCGGCGTGGCCGCAGCGGCCAGCAACAAGCAGTACGGCCTGATTGACAACTGGTTGGTGAACATCCGCGACGTGGTGCGCCTGCACGAAACGGAGCTGCTGCGCATCCCCAGCGAAGCGCAGCGCCTGCGCCGGCTGGTGGAGCTGAACGTGATTGAGCAGGTGCACAACCTGGCCAAAACCAACATTATCCAAAACGCCATGCGCGGCGATAAGCCCCCGCGCCTGCACGGCCTCGTGTACGACATCGCCGACGGCGTGCTGAAAGACCTGGAAGTGGATGGCGACGACGTGATGACGACCATGGAGCACATTTACGCCACCGAAGCGGTGCGCCCCGACGACGGCGCCAGCCCCTCCGGCGACGCCCCGCACGACCCCGCTGCCCCGGCCCAGGCCCAGGCCGGGGGGCTGGCCAAACCCGGGAAGCAGGCCAAGGCCAGCTGACCCACCGGGCACTTCGACCCTACCAAAAAGGGACCCCCGGCCGCGGCCGGGGGTCCCTTTTTTTACCTGTTGTGGCCGTACAGCGGGGCCCTATTTGGCCTGCTGAAGTTCCTGCACGGCGCGTTCCAGCGTCTCGCGATTGGCGGGCACGGCAGCGCTCGATTTCTGGATAGGCTCGCTCTGCAACAAGCCGATGATGGCCCGGTCGGCCCCCTGTGCCTTGTACTGAATGCCAATGGACTTGAGGCGGTCCACGTTTTCAGCGAATAGCTTGGGGTCGCTCAGGCGGGGCAGCATGGCGGCCATGCCTTGCAGCAGGCTGGCCTTCCCGGCAATGGGCGCCGCGTCGAACTTGTCGCGGATGTAGGGCCACTGGGCGGGGCCCCCGGCCACGGCGTAGGTGGTGGCCACGGCCCGGACGAGGGCAACGTTGTCGTCGCCTTCCAGGGCCTGGGCTTTGGCCAGGGCTTGCTGAGGCGCCACTTCGGCCAGGGCTTGCAGGGCCGCGCCCTGCAAGCCGTACGAGCGGCTCTCGGCCAGATACTTGGCAAACGTGGCCGCGTCGCGCTTGTCGTTCAGGCGGCTTAGGGCCCCCAGGATTTCCAGCTGTACGTTGGGGTCTTTTTCGGTGGCCAGCAGCTTGCGCAGAGCGGGCGCGGCGACTTTAGCCACGGTTTTATTCTCCAAATCCAGGCTTTGCACGGCGGCCCGGCGCAGGCTGTAGAACTTGTCGTTGAGGACGGCCAGCAGCAGGGCCCGAGCGGCGGGGTCGGTGGCCTGGGCGTCTTTGGCGGCGGCCAGGGCCTCGCGGCGGTCCACATACAAGGGCGCGTGGGCGTACTGGTAGGCGAAGGCGCTGAAGGGTTGGTTATCAGCTTTCAGCCACACGAGTTTCTTCTCGGCGTCCACGTTCACCAGGGCGGGCTGGGCGGCCAGGGGCATTTCAAACGTCTGGCTGGCCTGCGTCATCAGCACGCGCTGGCGCTGGGCCTTACCGTTCACGTAGTAATCGATGGCGAACGGCAAGCGGAACGGGGCCCCGGCCTGGGTTTGCTTCACGGTGACCAGCTCGGTTTTGCGGGCCGCGTCCCAGGCGTAGTCGATGCTCACGACCGGATTGCCGGCCCCAAAATACCACTGGTTGTAGAACCAGTTCAAATCCTGGCCCGACACGGCTTCCATAGCCAGGCGCATCTGGTGGGCTTCGCCGTTGCCCAGGGCGTTGTCCTTCAGGTATTTCTGGAGGCCAGCGAAGAATACGTCGTCGCCGAGGTAGGTGCGCAGCATATCCACCACGGCCCCGCCCTTCTGGTAGGTCACCAGGTCAAACATCTCCTCCTTGTCGCCGTAGTGGAAGCGCACGAGGTCCTTGGCGGCGTCGGCGGGGTTGGCCAGGTAGCGGCGCAGGTTGGTGTAGTTGTGGTAGTCGGCGGCTTCGCGGCCGTACTTGTGCTCGGCGTAGAGCCCTTCGGAAAAGTCGGCCATCGACTCATTCACGGTCAGGTTGCTCCAGCTCTCGGCGGTCACGTAGTCGCCAAACCACTGGTGAAACAGCTCGTGGGCAATCACCGATTCTTCCTGGTACTCGCGGTCCAGCAGCTCGCGGTCAGTCATTTGCACCTGCTCGCCGTGCAGCGTGGCGGTGGTGTTTTCCATAGCCCCGCTCACGTAGTCGCGGCACACAATCTGGGCGTACTTGTTCCACGGAAACTCCACGCCCAGGCGGGTCGAGAAGAACTCCAGCATGTCGGGCGTGTTGCCAAAAATCTGCTTGGCGTAGGGCGCGTACTTGGGTTCGAGGTAGTAGTTCACCTCCTTGCCGCGCCAGGTGTCTTTGTAAATTTTGAAGTCGCCGACCGCCATCATGAACAGGTAGGGCGCATGGGGCAAGTCCATTTTCCAGGTGTCGGTGCGCAGGCCGGGGCCCGCGGGCACCTGGCTCACCAGCTTGCCGTTGCTAAGCGTCACATACTTGCTGGGCACGGTCATGGCAATTTCCTCGGTCGATTTCTGGTTGGGACGGTCGATGGTAGGAAACCAGGCCGACGAGCTTTCCGTCTCGCCCTGCGTCCAGACCTGCACCGGCTTGCCCTTAGTGGTGCTGTCGGGGTTGATGAAGTACAGGCCCTTGGCGTCGGTAATGGCAGCCGATCCCTTCACCTTCAGCTCGTTGGGCTTGGCCACGTAGTCGAGGTACACGGTGTAGGCCTCGCCGGGCTTGAAGCTGCGACCCAGGTTGATGTAGAGGTTGTTCTGGTCGGTATAGGTGAACTTGAGCGGCGTCTGCTGGGTGCCGTTCATCAAAGCCACAGCTTTGATTTCCAGGCCTTTGGCATCGAGCCGCAGCGAGTCGGTGGCGTAGCCGTGGGGCTTGAGCGTGACCCACGCCTGGCCGTAGAGGTAGCGCTTGGCGTAGTCGAACTTCACGGCCAGCTTGGTGTGCACCAGGTCGTTGACCTTAGTGGCCGAGGCGCGGTAGGGCCCCACGGGGTCGGGGGCGGCGTCGCGCAGGGGCAGCGGCGGGGCGGGCGGGGCCGGCGGCGGGGTGGGCGTTTGGCCCAGGGCGGGGCCGGCCAGCAGGCCCAACAGGCCCAGCGTGGAAACGTACTTCATACGGTGAAGGAGGGGGTGGAGAATCAGGGCCCCAAAGATGCAGGATTTGGGCCGGGCGTTGCGCGTCGGGGCTCTAGCTTAGTTCCCCGGATGCAAGTGGCAATTACTAGCACCACCAGAAAATCCAGCGGGCTACCGAGCGGTAGTATCCGGCCAAGCGGCGTCCGACTCAATGGAACGATGTGCACTGTCCAGTTTTACTTTCTGCCGCTGTTGCGCCCAGGCCTCCGCCCACAACTACTCTTGCTGGTGCGCCGGCTCCGTTATCGCCACAGCCGGCTGGCAAGGCAAAGGTCGGAATACCTGATCAATGACCGATACGACTACATTCGTAACGATCAGTATTGCAAGCAAGAACAGCACAGTGCGAGTAGATAGGGTGCGGCTTTCTGGCGCAGCGCGCCCTGGCACCTGCTGGGCTCTAGTAACCGAGGCGTTGCGGGACGGCTTGTTACGCCCGCGCAAGTATTTCTCCACCCTCGATAAGCCGTAGGAAATTCCTACGAGAACGGCTAAAGCCCCACCGATAACCACCGCGGCATAAATGTATTCTAACGCGGAAGTTTGGTAGAGCAAAATAGAAATGGGCTGTCCATAAAGGGAAAACAGCTCGGTGCTGGATCCTTACTTAGGCGATGAGCAACAGGCACTAAGGAATGCAAGGATGCTCCCGTGGCAGTTCTCCAATCAGTATATTGGGTAATAAACACCCCGCTATTGTGAAGCGTGGTCCATTTCTGGCCGACTCCCCGCTCAACCCTCCCAAAAGGAAAGGGAAGCGTTTAACAAGCCGCAAGTACAGTGCTCCTCCCCGCCGGGGAGGGACCGGCCTCGTAGGGGCCCCGTGGAGTTGCACTAGGCCACCGCCACCCGGGGGCCCTAGCTTTGCGGCAACATCTCATCCCCAACCATGCTGGCTATACGTACCACTGCTACCCTTCTCGGCACTTTTTTCACCCTTACTGCCCTGGCTCAAACGGCCCCGGCCGATAGCGCCCGCACCCTGCGCGAGGTGACGGTATATGGCTCGCGCCTGGGCCAGGCGGCGGGCCAAACTGGCCGGGCCGTGACGGTTATCCCCGGCAGCCGGCTGAACGAATACCCGGTGCTTTCGCTCGATGACTTGCTGCGCGTGCTGCCGGCCCTGGAAGTGCAGAGCCGCGGCAGCTTCGGGGCCCAGGCCGACGTGACGATGCGTGGCTCGACCTTCACGCAGGTACTGCTGCTGCTCGACGGCATGCGGCTGAACGACCCGCTCACGGGCCACTTTGCGGGCTATTTGCCCATCAGCCCGGCCGAGATTGAGCAGATTGAGATTGTGCGGGGCCCTGGCGCGGCCCTCTATGGGCCCGACGCGGTGGGCGGCTTCATCAACATCGTCACCAAAACCTTCGCCGCCACCCACCGGCCCGACGGCACGCAGCTGGCCGCCACATTCCAATCGGGCGAGTACGGGCTGAAGAGCACCAACCTGGGCTTTTACGGCCAGGAGAAGGGCCTGCGCCTGGCCGGCGGCCTGCTCAACAACACGGCCAGCGGCCAGCTGCTCGACGCGCCCGGCGGGGGCCGCAACGACGTCAAGCTCAACACCTACTCGCTGTCGGGGGCCTACGATATCACGTCGAAGCTCAGCGCCGCCGCTCGCGCCAGCTTCGACCGGCGCGACTTCAACGCTCAGAACTACTACACCACCAACCTCGGCGACCGGGCCCGCGAAACCTTCACCCGCGACTGGTACCAGGGCCAGCTGCGCTACGAGTGGAGCGCCAAGGCCCGCACCGAATTGCAAATCGTGGGCACGGCGAGCACTGACTACTACGTGTATACGCCCACGTCGGTGGCCAGCGACCACCTCATGCACTACCTCAACGTGCAGGGCCAGCACCAATTACAAATCAGCCCCAAGCTGCGGGCCACGCTGGGCGGCCAGGCCGACCGCCGCGCCGTGCGCAGCAACGACCGCGGCGACCACACCGTGTGGCACACGGGGGCCTTCGCCGTGGCCGCCCTCGCCCCCACCCCCGGCCTGAACGTGACCGGGGCCCTGCGCCTCGACCACGACCAGGCCTACGGCACCGAGCTGGTGCCGCAGCTCAACGCCAGCCAGCAGCTGGGCCCGCGCCTGACCGTGCGCGGGGCCCTGGGCAAGGCCATTCGGGCGGCCAATTTCACGGAGCAGTACAATTCCAACGTGCGGCCGGGTATTGTGCCGGCGGGCTTCAACGTGGGCGACCCGGCCCTGGCCGCCGAGCGCACCTTCAACTACGAAGGCGGCGTGGACTACCAGCCCACGCCGGCGCTGCTGGTGCGCGCCACCTACTTCCACCGCGACGGCCGCAACCTGATTGACTACGTGGCCCAGTCCGGGGCCCAGGTAATTGCCGCCACCGGCCTCGCCAACATCAACCCCGCCAGCAGCTACCGCTTCGCCCAGAACCTGTTCAGCGTGACCACCCAAGGCGTGGAAACCGAGGTGCAGGCGCAGGCGCAGCTCGCGGCCGGCCTGCGCCTCAACGGCAGCCTGGGCTACACCTACGTGAACCTGGACAACAGGACCGGCGTGGCCTCGCAGTACCTCTCCAACGTGGCGCGCCACCTCGCCACGGGGGCCCTGAGCCTCACCCACCGCCGGGCCAATTTCGCGGTCAGCGGCGTGTTCAAGCAGCGCGCCGCCCAGCAGACCGACCCGGCCAGCGCCACGGCCCTGCCCAGCGTGCTCACCCCCACCTACGCCGTGTTCAACGTGCGCCTCGAAGTGGCGCTGCTGCCCGGCCGCCTCTGGGTGCTGGGCCAGGTCCAGAACCTGTTCGACGCCCGCTACGCCGACCTGCTGGGGGCCCAAATGCCCCGCCGCTGGAGCATGCTAGGCGCGCGGCTGGCGCTGGGAAAATAATGCAGCTTATGAATTGTGAATGAGGAAGATGGGGCGGTTTGTGTCGTACTTGACGACGCAAACCGCCCCATCTTTTTTATGCGCTGTTTCTTACTTTCCCTATTGCTTTTCCTAGCTGGTACCCAGGCTTTCGCCCAAACAGCCCCGTCGTTGGCCCGCACCGATTCGCTGGTGGCCGCTTCGCAGGCGGAGGTCCGGGCCCAGCGGCTGGCGGCCGAGGCCGGCGCGGCCACCGATACCGTGGGGGCCCTGCACCGGTTCTACGCGGCGCGGCGGCATCGGGGCCTGCTGATTGCGGGTGGCTTTGCATCAGTCGTGGCCCTTGGCATCGCCATCGACCCAACAAACCCTCGGGCATTCGGGAGCGTTTACGACGCCGCCATCATAGTCATTGTGGCCATCCCAGTGCTGACGACTAATTTGATCTACCACGCCCAATACAGCCACAGAAAAGAACGGCGGGCCATTGAGGCCTTCGAGGCCCACTACCTGCCCGCCGCCACCAAGGCCCGGTTGAAGGAAAAGTATTTCCAACTGCCCGCCAGCGCCATTCAGCGTTAGCCGGGGGCTCTGGCTCGTTGCCTGGGGCCCGTTAATGCTGGACGGCTCAACGCGACTCGCCGGGGCCTTGGATTACGGCAACTGGGGCCCCGGCGATGATCATGCTCCTTTTCTACCTAGCGTTTTTTTCATTGGAGTAGCGAGAAAAAAGTTGAGGTGAAACGGGAGAATGGCAAAAGGGATGGCCGTTCTGCTATATTTTAGCAGAAGCTTTACAGATAAATTACCCTATAATGAAGGCGTCTAAAAAGGAATACGCACGGTTAATGTGTCGAGGGGCGGCACTAAAATATCTTTTGAATATTGGGTATCTTTACCCTTTTCGTCCGTAATGGTCCAAATAACCTTACTGGCAATATCGCTGGCCATCGGCCGGATAATTACCATATCCCGGGGATATGGCAATGTAAATCCCTGGCCGTAACCGCCCACGTTAAGCCAGATACGATTTTTGGGTATCTCGTCCACGATAACGAATCGTAACCAGGCCGGGGCTTGGACGGGCACGCGCAAGTCGTTATTTTCCTGGCCGTTGCTCACGCCCACGTCATAGCCCCAGTTGGTCAGGTAGCCCGGGTCGCGGAAGGCCCGCAGCCGGTAGGAACCGCCTTCTTCTGCGTCGAATCCGAAGGCGAAGCGGCCCTGCGCATCGGCCGGGTGCGGGGCCCCCAGCGCCGCGAAGCCCCCACCGCTGCCCCCCACGCTGCCGCCGCGGAACACCCAGACCTGCACCTGGGCGTTGGGCAGGGGCTTGCTGGTGCTCATCTCCACCACTTGCCCGGCGGCCGTCGTGGGGCCTTGGCTTTTGTCCGGGCCCAGCGCACAGCCACCCAACGCGGCCAAGGCCAGCAGCTGGCAATAAGTACGACCGGGGAAGCGCATAACAACGGGGGTTTGGTAAGCGAAACCGGGGCCGCTGCCAACGGCCTATATCAAATATAGACAGTATTCAGGGAAGCAGAATGTCATCTCGGAAGCTTTCTGAACCAATAAAAATGCTCAGGCTTATCTGGCGTCGACGCAGTGAAGTATGACGTTCCGCTTTTCTTAATTCAGAACAAGCATAATAGCAGGGGCTTAGCAGCAAAAAGAGCGTGGCAGCGAACAAGAAACGCGCCCCCTACCCCGCCAGGAACCGCGCCAGGTACGGCGCAATGCGGCTTTCTGGGGCCCCAGCTACGGCGGCCGGGGGCGCGGCGATGACCACCTTCCCGCCTTCGTCGCCGGCGCCGGGGCCGATGTCGATGAGCCAGTCGGCGGCGGCGATGACACGCATTTCGTGCTCCACTACTACGACGGTATTACCGGCTTCGACCAGGGCGTTTAGTTGGAGAAGCAGTCGCTCCACGTCGGAGGGGTGCAGGCCGGTGGTGGGCTCGTCTAGCACGTAGAGAGTGTGGCCGCGGGCGGGGCGTTGCAGCTCAGTGGCGAGCTTCACGCGCTGCGCCTCGCCGCCGCTCAGCTCGGTGGCGGGCTGGCCCAGGCGCAAGTAGCCCAGGCCCACGTCGCGCAGCACGGTGAGGGGTCGGCGCACGGTGGTCTCTTCGATGAAGAAGGCCCAGGCATCGTCCACGGTCAGGCCCAGCACGTCGGCAATGCTTTTGTCCTTATACTTGATTTCCAAGGTTTTATCGTTGTAGCGGGCCCCGTGGCAGACCGGGCAGGGCGCGTACACGCTGGGTAGAAACAGCAGCTCCACCATCACGAAGCCCTCGCCCTGGCAGTTTTCGCAGCGCCCCTTGGCCACGTTGAACGAGAACCGGCCGGCGTCGTAGCGCCGCTGCCGGGCCGCGGGGGTGCTGGCAAACAGCTGCCGCACGGGGTCGAACAGGCCCGTGTAGGTAGCCAAATTGGAGCGCGGCGTGCGGCCGATGGGCCGCTGATCTACCTGCACCAGGCGGCGGATGCCGGCCATGCCGCTGGCCAAGTGGCCGCCGGTGGCCTCGGGCACGGCGCGCTCCAGGGGGTCGCCTTCCTCGTCTTCCGCGGACAGGGCCTGGCCGAGCTGGGCTGCCACCAGCTCCACCAGCACCTGGCTCACAAGGCTGCTCTTGCCCGAGCCCGACACGCCCGTGACGGCCGTGAACACGCCCAGCGGGAAGTCAACGTCCAGGTTGCTAAGGTTGTGGCGCGTGACGCCGCGCAGTTGCAGCCAGCCGGTGGCCGGGCGCGGCACGGGCAGCACGGGCTTCGCGGCATCGAACAGGTAGCGGCGGGTTTGCGACTCGGCCACGGCGGCCAGGCCGGCGGGCGGGCCGCTGTAGAGGATGCGGCCGCCCAGGGCCCCGGCCTGGGGCCCCACGTCCACGAGCCAGTCGGCCTGGCGCACCACGTCGAGGTTGTGCTCGACCACGAACAGCGAGTTGCCCGCGCGCTTCAGGCCGGCCAGGGCCGTGAGCAGGGCCTCAGTGTCGGCCGGGTGCAGGCCGGCGGAGGGCTCGTCGAGCACGTACACCACCCCGAACAGGTTGGAATACAGCTGCGTGGCCAGTCGCAGCCGTTGCAGCTCGCCGGGCGAGAGCGTGGGCGTGCCGCGCTCCAGCGACAGGTAGCCCAGGCCCAAATCGAGCAGCACGGCCAGGCGGGTCCCCAGGTCGGCGGCGATGCGCTGGGTGACGATGGCTTTCTCGGGGGCGGCGGCTTCGGCCTTCTTGCTCAACACTTTATCCGCGGCGTAGGGCCCCAGCACCTCGGCCAGGCGCTTAAGGGGCAGGCGCGAGAAATCGGCGATGTCGAGCCCGGCGAAGGTCACGGCCAGGGCCTCCCGGCGCAGGCGCTTGCCGTGGCAGGTGGGGCACTCCTGGCTGAGCATATACTGGGCCACGCGCTTCTTCATCAGGGCGCTCTGGGTGGTGGCGAAGGTATGCAGCACGTGCCGCTTCACGCCCGTGAAAGTGCCCATGTAGTTGGGCGGCTCCTGCCGTTTCAGGGCCCGCTGCGTCTGCGCGGGCGAGTAGCCGGGGTACACGGGCACCACCGGCTGCTCGTCGGTGAACAGAATCCAGTCGCGGTCCTTTTGAGGCAAATCTTGCCAGGGCGTGTCCACGTCGTAGCCCAGCGTCACCAGAATATCGCGCTGATTCTGGCCGCCCCAAGCCTGGGGCCAGGCCGCAATGGCCCGCTCGCGGATGGTGAGCATGGGGTCGGGCACCATCGTCTGCTCCGTCACTTCGTACACGCGGCCCAGGCCGTGGCAGGTGGGGCAGGCACCCTCGGGCGTGTTGGGCGAAAATCCTTCAGCGTACACAATGCTTTGGCCCTTTGGGTAATCGCCGGCCCGCGAGTACAGCATCCGCAGTAGGTTGGCGAGCGTCGTGACCGAGCCCACCGACGAGCGGGTGCTGGGGGCCCCGCGCTGCTGCTGCAACGCCACGGCCGGCGGCAGCCCGTTGATGCTATCCACCTCGGGCACCGCCATTTGGTGGAACAGGCGCCGCGCGTAGGGCGACACCGACTCCAGGTAACGGCGCTGGGCCTCGGCGTAGAGCGTGCCAAACGCCAGGCTGGATTTGCCCGAGCCCGACACACCGGTGAATACCACCAGCGCGTCGCGCGGAATGTCCACGTCCACGTTTTGCAGGTTGTGCTCGCGGGCGCCGCGTACGGTCACGTAGCCGGCAAGCGGCTCATTAGTAGTTTTTTGGGGAGCGTCAGCCATGAAATTTGGGGCAAAGAAGGCGCCGCCGGGTAGCGGCGGCGCGGCTTCCTCATACGCAGCCGGGGCCCTGACATCCGGCCCCGGGGCCCTTTTGCAATCAAGAATTACGCACCGGCTATGGGTTATTGCCAGCCGGTGCATAGCTAAAGGGTTCGACACCAAACCCGCCAACTTACCTTTGTTGAGCACGGGAGACTACGGCCCCCGACCTAGCGTTTCTTAAAAATGAAGCCCCGACTGGTGGAACAGTCGGGGCTTCGGAAGTGGGGGCTGATTAGCAATCCTCCGCTTCATCCAGAAATGAAAAAGGGACGTGCAAAACAACTATGGTAAGAATAGGGCAAACCTGTCCTGCTAGATCTTTTGAAAGGAGCAGCGAAGGCCATCGGCCTGTTGTTGCTCACTCATCTGCTTAATTAGTTGGGAGGATGTGGTCGGTCGGGCGCTGGCTACCTCTTTTTGTTTTGTACGCTACAAAGGTATTGGCAGAGATTATTGATTATGGTAATCATAATCAATAATCTCTGCCAAGAGAAAACGCCCGGCTCACTACCTGCGAAGCCGGGGCAAGCACGGAAGATTTGGAAATTTATAGGCCAGGCAAAAACGCAGCGGGCGAGGCACCCAACCCCGCCCAGCAGGATTCATTCGCTGACTTTACGCAGCCAATGGCCACCGGCCACGCTGCAGCCCCACGCAAACGGCCGCGGCGGGAATTGCTCCCACCGCGGCCGTTCAGTTATTCTGGTTGGGCCCTGGGCCCCGGGCTAGCGCCCGCGGCCGCCCCGCCCGCCGAAGCCGCCGCGGGGCACGCCCCCACCGAAGCCGCCGCGCGGGCCACCCCCGCCGTTGAAGCCCGCGCGGGGGTTGCCGTTGCCGCGGCCGTCGCTGTAGTGGCCGTGGCTGCCGCGGTAGGCCCCGCCGCGGTTAGGCACCACAATGACGTTGGTGCGGGGACCATAGCCGTAGTAAGGCCGCGCGTAGTAGCCGGGGCCCCCGTAGCCGTAGCCGTACCCGGGACTGCCGTAGCCGTAGCCACTGCCACCGTAGTAGCCACCGGCCCCGATGGAAGCGGTGCAGCCACTGAGCAATACCACAAACAACACCAAAGCGAACACCATGGATTTAGCTTTCATGTCGAAAAGCGCCGGAGCGCGTCAGGTAAAAGTGAAAGGGTAACATCGTTACACTATACAAAATAGAGGCCAGGATAATTGCCTAAACCCCGGGGCGCCGCGCCTTTGGGGCCGGCCCGGGGCCCCGCGCCTGCACTGCACAGAGCGCTATTTGGACGGTTTTGGGGCCCGGCGTTTTCCCGGGGGCCGGGGCGGGGTGGGCCGGCCGGAGGCAGGGAGCACGCCAAAAGATGAGCAACAAATGAGCATAATGCCCCGTTTTTGGTGTTGTATACTTACATCATCGGATTCTACCGTCCGCACACCCCGCATGCCAAGAACAATTATTGTATCTAACCGCCTACCTACCAAAGTACAACGCACCGACGACGGCCTCACCTTCCAGCCCAGCGAGGGCGGCCTGGCCACCGGCCTGGGCTCCATCTACCGCCAGGACGGCAACGTGTGGGTGGGCTGGCCGGGCCTGTTTCTGGAAGACGCCACCGAGGAGCAGTACATCACCGAGGCCCTGGGGGCCGACAGCATGGCCCCGGTGTTCCTCACGGAGGCCGAAATTCAGGACTATTACGAGGGGTTCAGCAACTCCACGCTCTGGCCCACCTTCCACTACTTCCCGCAGTTTGCCACCTACGAGCCCGCCCACTGGGCCGCCTACGTGGCCGTGAACGAGAAATTCTGCCAGGCCGTGCTGGCCCAGGCGGGCCCCGGAGACACGATTTGGGTGCACGACTACCAGCTGCTGCTGCTGCCGGCCATGCTGCGCGCCGCCCGGCCCGAGGCCACCATTGGCTTCTTTTTGCACATCCCGTTTCCCTCCTACGAGCTGCTGCGGGTGCTGCCCTGGCGCACCGAGCTGCTGCAAGGCCTGCTGGGGGCCGACCTCATCGGCTTCCATACTTTCGGCTACATGCGGCACTTCCTCAGCGCCGTGACGCACCTGCTGGGCCACGCCACCACCAACGGGCTGATTGAGACGCCCACCCGCACAGTGCTCGTTGATGCCTTCCCGATGGGCATTGACTACGAGCGGTTTGTAGAAGCCGCCGCCGCCGACGAGGCCGTGGAGCACGAAGAAGTATACCGCCAGGCCCTGGGCACGAGCCGCGTGGTACTCTCCATCGACCGGCTCGACTACACCAAGGGCATTGCCCAACGCCTGCTGGCCTTTGAGCTGCTGCTGCTGCGCTACCCCGAATGGGTGAGCCAGGTGAGCCTGATTATGGTAGTGGTGCCCTCGCGCGACCAGGTACCGCAATACGCCGCTTTGAAGCAGGAGATTGACGAGTTAGTGGGCCGCATCAATTCCCAGTACCGCACCATCGGTTGGAACCCGATTCACTACTTCTACCGCTCGTTTCCGCTCGAAGAGCTGGCCTCCCTCTACCGCCTGGCTGAGGTGGCCCTGGTGACGCCTATGCGCGACGGCATGAACCTGGTGGCCAAGGAATACGTGGCCAGCAAGGCCGACGGCCGTGGGGTGCTCATCCTCAGCGAACGGGCCGGCGCGGCGCGCGAGCTGTCCGATGCGCTGCTCATCAACCCCACCGACCTGGTGGGCCACGCCGAGGCCCTGCACCAGGCCCTGGTGATGCCGGCCGAGGAGCAGGCCCAGCGCCTGGAGGCCATGCGGGCCCTGGTGAAGCGCTACAACGTGTTTTCGTGGACGCGCCTGTTCATGGACCAGCTCACTTACAGCAAGATCAAGCAGCACACGCTGGCCACCGATTTCCTCAGCCCCGCCGCCATTGGCCAGCTCGTGGCCGACTACCGCGCCGCGCCCCGGCGCCTGCTGCTGCTCGACTACGACGGCACGCTGGCCCCTTTCCACGCCAACCCACAGCGCGCCGAACCCGGCCACGAGCTGCGCCTGCTGCTGCGCGCCCTCGCCGACAATCCCCAGAACCGGGTGGTGGTCATCAGCGGGCGCGACCGGACCACGCTGCAAAAGTGGCTTGGCGATTTGCCCATCGACTTCATTGCCGAGCATGGCGTGTGGCTGCGCCCGGCTGGCCAGGAGTGGGAGCTGTTCCAAGCCCTGAATAACGATTGGATGCGCGAAATGCGCCCGGTGCTCGACCTGTACGTGGCCCGCACCGCCGGCTCGTTTGTGGAGGTGAAGGACTACTCGCTCGTGTGGCACTACCGCCGCGCCGACGCCGACCTGGGGGCAGTGCGCGCCCGCGAACTACTCACCCACCTCACCTTTATGACGTCGAACACCGACTTGCAGGTGATGGAGGGCAACAAGGTCATCGAAATCAAGAACGCCGGCATCCACAAAGGTGCCGCCGCCGGCCGCTGGCTGGCCCATTACCCAACCGATTTTGTGCTGGCCCTCGGCGACGACCGCACCGACGAGGATACCTTCCGGGCCCTGCCCGACTCGGCCTACACCATCCGGGTAGGCACCGGGGCCCGCTCGCGGGCCCGCTTCCACCTGCCGGGCGTGCCGGCCGTGCGCGACCTGCTCCGCAAGCTGCTGTAGCGGCCCGTTGCGAGGGGCCCCGGCAGCTCCCGTGCCGGCTGGTGCACCAACAGGGGCCCCAGGCAAACGGCCGTAGAGCGGTTTCGGGGCCCTGGGGGAACCTCACGAGACCCCTACAGGGCGGGCCCCTCTCCGGTGGGGAGGAGGGCGTTCAATTTGCTCTTCAGGTACTGGCATCCCTCTCTTTTGGAGAGGGGCCCGCCCCGTGGGGGTTTCGTGAGGTTCCGGCGGTGGCAATCCATGTACAAAAAACGCAAAAGGCCGTTTGGAGCGCACTCCAAACGGCCTTTTACATCACATGATTTGGCTTACGAAACGGCCTTGCGCCCGGGGCCCGCGGGCTCAACAAAGTTGGGCAAGTCCAGCTTTTTGGCGATGCGGTAGGCGGCGTTTACCAAACCCACGTGGCTGTATGCCTGGGGGAAATTGCCCCACTGCGAGCCGGTTTTGGCGTCCACGTCCTCGCTGAGCAGGCCCAGGTGGTTAGTGTACCCTGCTAACTTATCAAACTCCACGATGGCCTCGTCGACGCGGCCTACGCAGGCCAGCGCGTCCACGTACCAGAACGAGCAGATGAGAAACGTCGTCTCAGGCGTGCCGAAGTCGTCTTCGTGGCGGTAGCGGTAGAACAGGCCCTCGGGCGTTTTCAGCTCCTTTTCCAGGGCCTCCAGGTGGCGGTGGGCCCGGTCGGAGGTGGGGTCGAGGTAGCCCATAATGATGAGCTGGATGGTGCTGGCGTCGAGGTTTTCCGAGCCGATGGCACTGGTGTAGGCTTCTTGCCCGGGGCTGAAGCACTCCTCGATGTGGGCGGCGGCGGTTTCGCGCAGCTGCTCGGCCTGGGCCTCCAGGTCGGGGCGGCCGAGGCGGCGGGCCACCCGGGCGGCGGCGTGGCTGCCGGCCCAGTGAAAGAGGTATGTGTAGCAGTGCTTTTGGGCAATGTGGCGAAACTCCCAGAGGCCGGCGTCGGGCTCGTCCATCGTCTTGGCAATCATGTCCAAAGCATCCGTCACCAGCTGCTCGGCGTCGCGGCGGCTGGGGTCCTGGAAGCGGGCATCCACGTAGAGCGGCAGCAGGGCCACCAGCACTTGCCCGTACACGTCGTTCTGGATGTGGGTATAGGCGTCGTTGCCGATGCGCACCGGCTTATTGCCCAGGTAGCCGGCCAAATCTAGTTCCTGCTCCACCAGCTTGGCCTCGCCGCTGATGCCGTACAGGGGCTGGTAGCGGGCCTGCTTGGGGCGCGGCAGGTTGGCGATGTACTGGAAGTAGCGGTCCATTTCCTCGAAGTGGCCGATGTTGTTGAAGGCCGTGAGGATGTAGTAGGTGTCGCGCATCCAGCAGTAGCGGTAGTCCCAGTTGCGGGTGCTGCCGGGGGCCTCGGGCAAGCTGGTGGTGGTGGCCGCGATGATGGCGCCGGTGTCCTCGTACTGGTGAATTTTCAGCGCCAGCGCCGAGCGGATGACCTGCTCCTGGCGGAAGTTGCCGATGCTGGTGCTCTTCACCCAGCCGCGCCAGTAAGCCAGCGTGCTGCGCAAAAACTGCTCGGCCGTTTTCTCCAGCGGCGCCTCCAGCGGGGCCCCGTAGGTGAGCACCAAGTACTTGGTTTCATTCAGCAGGAAGTCCTGCTCATCGAGCACGTAGGTGAGCGGGATGTTAGTGGTGAGGCGAATTTCCTCCTCCAGGCCCAGGTAGGCCACGTGGTTCGAGCTGCGGCGGCGCGTGAGGGGCAGGCGGCCGTAATCGCCCACGGGGCGGCAGGCCACGCGCACCCGGGGCGTGCCGCCGAGCGGCTCCACCACGCGCACAAACATCAGCGGCTTGTAGTAGCGCTCGTATTGGGCAAAGCGAGGCGCAAGGTCCGTGACGCGGTAGCTGCCCTCCTCGGTCGTAATCTCGGTGCAGAGCACGTTGGTATTCTCCTCGTAGTACTGGTGCGAAGTAAAGGCGGCGCCGTCGGCGGGCCGGATGCTGTACTCGCCGCCCTTCTCGTCGTCCAGCAAGCTGCCGAACACAAAACTGCTGTCGAAGCGTGGCCAGCAGAGCCAGCGCACGGCCGTGTCGGTGCCAATCAGGCCCAGAAAGGCGCAATTGCCGATCAGGCCCATGTCATAGGTGTGTTTGCTCATCAAAATCCGTCGGTTGGTGGGGCGGGCCGGGGCGGCCCTGAGCCCCTGTGTACCCCGTTTGGGGCCCCATAGTTGCCCCGGCCACCAGCACCGGCGGCAAATCTGGTTACGCTACGTCTTCACCAATAGCTACTTACCGGCTATGTTAAAGTTTTCCGGGGCCCCACCGGCGGCGGGGGCCCCGGGCAGCGGGGCGGCCGGGGCCAGGCGGGTACCCAAGGCTAGCAGCGCGGCCAGCATCAGGGCCAGGTAGTAGCGGAAGTAGCGTTGAATATTGGTGAGCACGGCCCATCTGAGTTAAGCACTTCAAATGTAAGCGAGAAGCTTAGCCCATGGTTGACTTTGCAAGCCAACGGCGGGGGCTGCTGGGCCAACGGCCACTCCCACTGGGCGAAGGTTTGAAAAATTATATTTATTATTTACTACATTCCATACTTCATCCCCCCTTTAGCATCCTGTCCGGGTGCGGCGGGGTGCCGCCGGGGCGCTGGCCTACTTTTTCCGTTCGCAATGAAAATCCTGGTAGTCGACGACGAGCCCGACGTGCCGCTGCTGTTTGAGCAGCGCTTCCGCCACGAAATCCGCAGCGGGGCCCTGTCCTTCGCCTTCGCCCATTCGGGCGAGGAGGCGCTGGACTACTTGCAGCAGGCCCACCACTACTCGGAGGTGGTGCTCATCCTCTCCGACATCAACATGCCCGGCATGAGCGGGCTGGAATTGCTGCGGCGCATCAAGCTGGCCCACGCCGTGCCCCCGCCCACTGTGATGATGGTCACGGCCTACGGCGACGCCGACAGCTACCGCCAGGCCATGCAGCTGGGGGCCCAGGATTTCCTCACCAAGCCGCTCAACTTCGCCGCCCTGCGCCAGAAACTCGCCCCGCTGCAAGCTGCCTAACGCCATGGCAACCAAGATTCTGGTGGTGGACGACGAGCCCGACCTGGAGCTGCTCATCAAGCAGAAATTCCGGCGCAAAATCCGGGAAGGAGCCTACGAGTTCCGGTTTGCGCGCGACGGCGAGCAGGCGCTGGTGCGCGTGGGCGAGTGGCCTGAGCTCGACGTGGTGCTCACCGACATCAACATGCCGGGCCAGCTCGACGGGCTGGCGCTGCTGCCCCGCCTGGCCGCCGCCAACCCCGTGCCGCGGGCCATAATGGTGTCGGCCTACGGGGACATGGCCAACATCCGCACGGCCATGAACCGCGGGGCGTTCGACTTCGTGACCAAGCCCGTGGACTTCGCCGACCTGGAGCTGACCATCGACAAGGCGGCCCGGCAGGTGGCGCAACTGCGCCAAACGCTGCGCGCCATCCAGGAAAACAACATTTTGCGGATGTACGTGGACGAAACCGTGCTGAACGTGATGACGCGGCCCGACTTCCAGATCACCCTCACGGCCAGCGAAACGGTGGCGGCCACGGTGGTATTCATCGACATCTGCGGCTTCACGGCCCTGGCCGAAGTGCTGGCCCCCGCCGATGTGGTGACGCTGCTGAATACGTACTTCGACCAGGCGGTGCGCGAAATCATCGCCCAGGGCGGCCACGTCGACAAGTTCATCGGCGACGCCATCATGGCCGTATTTCGGGGCGCGTACCACCTCGACCGGGCCATGGACGCGGCCCTGGCCGTGCGCGCCGCCGTGCAGGCCCATCCCACCACCCTGCCCGACGGCAGCACCTACCAGCCGCAGCTCTCCATCGGCCTCAACGCCGGCGAAATGGTGTCGGGCAACATCGGTTCGGCCTCCCTCAAGCGCTTCGACTACACCGTCATCGGCGACGCCGTGAACCTGAGCCAGCGCCTGCAAGCCGCCGCCAAGCCCGGCCAAATCATCATCACCGCCGCCGTATTCGAGCAGGTAAAAGAGTCATTCCAGTGCCTCCCGCTGAAGGAAATAATCCTCAAGCACAAAGCCAAACCAGTGATGATTTACGAGGTAGTGGCGTAATATCATGACTCGTGTGGGTAGGGTGCGGAGCTTGCCCCCGCCCGTCGCTGCCCGGAACCGTTGTAATGGCGCGAACGGCGGGCGGGGGCAAGCCCCGCACCCTACCCACACGAACCCCGAAACCGCTATAGGTTTATTTCAACCCGCTTTACCCGTTCACGCCGCCACCGGCGGCATCTTCTCGTTTTGGCGGCGCAGGCGCTGGCAGAGCACGCGCAGCACGTTGCGGCCCACCTCGGCACACTCCTCCATCACGTCATAGAAATCTTCCTGGTCGATGCGGAAGGCCGCCACAGGGCCCTGGGCCACGGCAGAGGCCGAGCGGGCTTCGGCGTCGAGCAAGGCCAGCTCGCCGAAAAAGTCGCCCTGGCGGAAGGTGGCCAGTGGCCGGGGCCCGTCGAAGATGCCCACCTCGCCGGTGCACACAATGAAGAGCGAGGTGCCCAGGCTGCCCTTGGCGAAGATTTCCTGGCCCGGCGCGAAGTCCACTTCCCGCATGATGGGCTCGATGGTGGCAAGGATGCTTTCGGGCGTTTGGGCAAACAGGGCGGTGCCTTTGAGCAGGCGCACGCGGGCCAGGGCCGAGGCGCAGGGCAACGGGGAGGACTCGGGGGAAGGGGTCATGGGCAGGAGGGCGACGTCGGGGAATTCGGCAAGTAAGGCATCGTAGGCGGCGGGGCGCAGCACGGGCAGCTGGCGCAGCAGGGCCCGGGCGCTTTCCTGGATCAGCAGCCCCTCGGCCACCAGGTGCGGGTAGAGGTGGGCCACGGTGGCCGGCTGGGGGTGCCAGTGGCGCAGGGCCACGCCCACCGTCCAGGCCGAAAACGCGCCCAGGCCCCGGCGCACCACCAGGGCTGGGAGGGTTTCGGTGGCCGTGGGGGGGCCCAGCAGGCCGTCGAATACCAGCACTTTGTCGCGCAGGCGGCCCACGTCGAGCATGGCTTGCAGGCCCTGGTAAAGCGGCCGGGGCAGCAGGTTATCGAGCATTTCGAGGGCGTTGGCCTGCCGCTCGCCGGCGGTATGGGCCGCCCCGCGCTGCGCGTCGAGGATGGGCTGCCGCTCGTAGAGCTGCGCCAGGGCCCCGAATAGGCGCTGCTGGCACTTGCGCAGCTCGTAGCGCAGGGCGGCCCGCAGCTCGGCATCAGCGGCAGCCATGCCGTGCAGCAGGTGCTGGGCAAAGCGCAGCTCCTCCTCCACCAAGTGCTGAAAGACGGGCGCATCGGCCTGCTCGGAGGCGAAGCCGGTGAGGGCCCGTAGCGCGGCGGCGCGCCCCGGCAGGTGGGGGCCCCGGGCGGCGGCCACTAGCAGCTGCCGGGCCCCGGGTGTGCCCTGGTGGGCGCAGGCCTGCGCCACGCGCTGCAGGCGCCGCCCGTCGGTTTCGTGTGCCAGCACGGCGCCCAGCACCGGCAGGGCTGCCGCGCCCACCCCGGCCAGGGCCGCCGCAGCCAGCGGCTGCACGGCTTTGGTGTGCAGCAGGGCCACCAGCTGCGCCAGCACGGCGGGCGTAGGCGCGGCGGCGGCGGCCCGCACGGCAGCGGCGGCCAGCGCCGCGCCAGGGCCCCGCAGGCCGGCAGCCACCACCTGCGCCTGCTGCCCGGGCTCCAGGAAAACCACCAGCGCGAGCAGGGCCAGGTGCGCGGCGGGGCCGGCATCGGCGGCCAGCGCGACCAGGCTGGCGCGGGCGCGCGCATCGGCCGGGGCGGCTTCGAGGCGGCCGCGCAGGGCCCCCTGGCGGGCGGGCCAGTCGGGATGGTCGAGCAGGGCGTCAGCGGCCGGGTAGGGGCCGGCCAGATGGGCGGCCAGCTCGCGCAGCGCGGGGTCGGGGTCGGCCAGGGCGCGGCGGCAGAGCAGCGCGGCGTCGGCGCGAGGCCCCAGCAGGGCCAGGGCCCGGCCGCGCACCCGGCCGTCGGGGTGGCTGAGCAGCGCTTCGGCATGGTGGGCCAGGGCCTCAGGGCCAGCGTACTGGAGATGGACGAGGGCTTGCAGCGCCGCGTCGGGGGCGGGCGTAGCGGCTTCAATGGGTGCGGAACCCGGGAGCGCAGTGGGCCCCGGGCCCCCGGATGCGGTAGCCCCCGCCCCCGCCGGCCCCCCGGCAGCTTCCGGCAGCTCAGCGAAGCGCAGCCCCAGTGTGGCCCGCAACTCACTCATATACCGGACGTAGGCGCGGCGTAGCAGTACCAGCCCCCCCAGCAGCAGCGCGGCCATCCAGGCCAGCGGCAGCCACTCGCCCAGCGCCGTAGCCCGAGGCAACGCAAGCAGCAGCAGGGCCCCCAGGCCCAGGCCCAGCGGCTCGTAAAAGCCCTTGGCCTGCGTGTGGCCAGCCAGCCGCGCGGGCGGCGATAGTGGCTGGAACAGCACCAGAAACACGGGCTCGAACACAGCCCGGCGCAGCACTTCCAGCCCCAGATAAAGCCCGCAGAAGTACGCCAGCTGGGCGCTCGGCCCCGCGTGCGCCACCCGCAGCACCCCAAACAGCCCAATGCCCACCAGCGCCACCAGCGGCAGCACCAGCAGCGCCCGCTGCATCCCCAGCCAATCGAGGCCGCGGCGCGCAAACAGCAGCTTGAGGCCCGTGGCCAACAAGTAGGTGAGCACCAGCACGCCACCTACATACTGCAACACAAGTCCCTGGTCCTGAAACTTATACTTCACGTTTACTAGAAACAAGTACTCCACCCCCACCGCCGCCGCCGCCAGGGCCAGCAGGCTGAGGCCCAGCGCCCGCACCAGCGGGCTGCTTGCGGCTGGTAGGGCCCCGGGCCCGTGCACTTCGTCGGCGGGCCGGGGCCCCGGGCGGGCCGCCGCCTGCGCCCGGAACGTGGCCCGCTGCACCACCAGCGCCAGCAGGTAGGCCCCAAACGCCATGAGCAGCAGCCCGTACAGCGCGTACTGGGCGTGCACAAACACCGCCAGCCCGGCCCCCAGGGCCTTGGCCGGCAGGTCGCCGGCGCTGATGACACCGAACAGCCGCCGCCCCTGCCGCACGTTAAACACCACGGCCGACATCCCCCAAAACTCCAGGCTCGTCAGCAAATAAATCAGCCGGTAGCCCGCCATGATGGCCACCGCTACCCCCATCGAGGGCCCCCACCATAGCAGGGCCCCTAGCACCAGCACGAGTACGGCCGCCGCCGCCAGCGCCCGCCCCGCCAGCCGTTGCAGCGCCCAGTGGTGCTCGCAGCGCGCGTACAGCCGGCCCACCGCCAGCCCCGCCAGGGCCCCCGCGCCGTAGGCCAGCGGCAGGGCGCGCACCGGGTCGTGCCCGAGCAGCAGCACCGTGGCCGCCACGTACACCAGAATGGTGCCGGTGCCCAGCAGGAAATTATGGGCCGCAAACAGCCCCACAGCTTTCATCTCGCCCGGCCGCACCCCCAGAAAACGATGCCATCTTTCCATTGGTAATCAGCTGGTTGGGAGATGTTGTTTATTAGCGATGCTAGCTTCTAGCAGGCCGTCATGCAGAACTTCCAGGCCGTCATGCTGAGCGTAGTCGAAGCATGACGGCCTAATTATCAATTACTAAAATCATCTAGTGCAGCGCGCGCTTTTTTATCAGCCCGCCTTTGATGTCGCTCACACTGTGCTGCACGATGAAAGCGCGGGGGTCAATTTTATTGATTGCGTCGGTTAAGGTCATGACTTCCAGGCGGGTGACGACTGTGAAAATAGCTTCCACTTTCAGATGCTGGGCCCCGTGCGAGCCGTAGCCCTGGGTGACTTCATAGACCGTGGCGCCGCGGTGCAGGCGCTCGGTGATGAACCGGCGGATTTCGGGGCTGTGAAACGAGATGATGGTCAGGCCAATGTACTCTTCGATGCCCACGAGCACGAAATCCACGGTTTTGGCCGCCGCCAGGTAGGCCAGGATGGAGTACAGCGCCGTTTCGACCGACAGCAGCCAGGCCGCCACGCCAAAAATCAGCACGTTGATAACCAGTACGATGTCGCCGATGGACGCGGGCAGCTTACGGGTAAGGTACACGGCCAGGATTTCGGTGCCGTCGAGCACGCCGCCGCCGCGCATGGCCAGCCCCGAGCCGGCCCCCAGAAAGAAGCCGCCAAACACGGCAATCAGCAATTTATCATGCGTGAGGGGCGGCACCGACACCACCGCCACAGCCCCCGCCAGCACCAAAATGGCCACCAGCGTACGCACCGCAAACGGGCCCCCAAGCTGGCGGTAGCCCAGCACCACAAACGGCACGTTGATGGCCACGATCAGCAGCGACAACGAAATGTGCGTCAGCTGATTGGTGAGCAAGGCGATGCCCGTCACGCCCCCGTCGATGAAGCCGTTGGGCAGCAGAAACCCCTTCAGCCCCACCGTAGCCGAGGCTACGCCGGCCAGCAGCAGCCCCGCCCGGAGCACCGCCGCCGCCCCCACCCCGGGCCGCGCCGGCGCCGCGGCTGGCGCCGGCGCGGGCCCCGCAGCGGGGTCCGCGCCGGCGCCAGCCGCGGCGCCTGGGCGGAAGCGCATTGAAAGCGGTGGTTCGGGCAGCATAACTACTGGTGGAGGTTCCCAAGACGGGGCGTACCATTACCTTGGCATAATATATAAATAAATAATTATAAATCAATTGCCGCAGACTTCCGTAGGGAGGCTGATGGTAAATTCCGTAAACTCGCCTTCCTGGCTGGCCACAGCCAGCGTGCCGCCATGGCCCTTCGCCACGATGTCGTAGCTCAGCGACAGGCCCAGGCCGGTACCCTCGCCGGTGGGCTTGGTGGTGAAAAAGGGCTGGAAGATTTTCTCGCGCATCGCCGCCGGAATGCCGTTACCGTTGTCGCGCACCCGGATGCGCACCGTGCTGCCGGTGCGCCGGGTGGCCACGGCCACCCGGGGGCGGTAGGCCGGGCCGGCGGTTTTGGCCTTCTCGGCCACGGCGTAGAAGGCGTTGGTGAATAGGTTGAGCAGCACCCGGCTCAGGTCCTGCGGCACCACTGGCACGGGGCCCAGGTGGGGGTCGAAGTCGGTTTCCAGCGCGGCGTTGAAGTCCTTGTTTTTGGCTCGCCAGCCGTGGTAGGCCAGGCGCAGGTATTCGTCGGCCAGGGCGTTGAGGTTAGTGGGCTGGCGTTCGCCGCTGCAGGTGCGCGCGTGCTCCAGCATGTTCTTCACGATGCGGTCGGCGCGGTGGCCGTGCTGATGAATCTTGGCCTGGTTTTGGGCCAGGGCCTGCACCAGGGCCCCAATGGCCGGCCGCCCCGCGGCCGAAAGCGACTCTTTGGCCAGCTCGGCTTCGAGTTCGGCCACTAGCTCCACGCTCAGGTCGGCGAAGTTGGTAACGAAGTTGAGCGGGTTCTGCATCTCGTGGGCCACGCCGGCGGTAAGCTCGCCGAGTGAGGCCATTTTCTCGCGCTGCACCAGCTGGTTTTGAGTGGTTTGCAGCTCGGTGAGGGTGCGGTCAAGGTCGTCGCGGTGGGCGGCAATCTGCACATTCTTCTCGCCCAGGCGGCGGTTGGCGCGCTGCTTGAGGAAGATGTTGCGCAGCAGCAGGCCCACCACCAGCACCACGCCGCCCAGCCCGGCCAGCACCGCAAGCATTTGCTGGCGCTGCCGGTAGGCTTTCTGGCCCGCAATTTCCCGGTCTTTCTTCAGCAGCACGATCTGGGCCTGCTTCTTGTCCAGCTCGTAGCCGTAGCGCAGGGCGCTGGTGCGGCGCTGGGTGTCCTCGCCCGAAAGGGTGTCGTTGTAGGCCATCTGCAGATTCCGGTAGCGGTAGGCCTGCGCGTAGTTGCGCCGCTGCGCATAGGCCTGCGCCAGGATATCGCCCGCGTTGCGGATATTCTCGTTACTGCGCGACTGTTGGCTGAGCGCCAACGCGTGCCGGGCCAGTACGATAGCGCTGTCGGGCTGCCGGGCCAGCACAAAGCCGCGGGCCAGCATCAGTTCCATCGAGGGCAGGTTATACTGGTCGTGCGTGGCCCGCACCAGCGCCCGGGCCCGGCGCCCGTGGGCCAGCGCCTCGGCCTGATTGCCCTGCAGGCCGTACACTTCGGCCAGGTTGGTTTCGTCCACGGTTTCGCTCGATGCATCGCCCAACTGCCGGCTCAGCTGCAAGGCTTGCTGGTGGTAGAACAGGGCCCGGGGCCAGTCTTTCAGCCGTTGGTAGGTATTACCCAATCCGCTCAACGCTAGCGATATACCTTGATAGTCGCTGGCCCGCCGGCTGATCTTTAGAGAAGCCAGCAACATGGGCAGCGCCTCGGCATAGTTGCCCATGCTGCAGTAGATGTCGCCGATATTAGCCTGTAAGCTGGCCTGCGTTAGCCCATCGCCGGTTTGTTCGGTCAGAACCAGGGCCTTAAGGGCCCCAGCTAGGGCCGGCACCAAGTCGCCCTGCAACTTATCAACCCGGCTCAGTTGGAGCCCCGCCCGGGCAATCCCCCGGCGGTCGGCGCGGCCGGCAAAAAAGCGTTGCGCCTCGCGTGCATAGCGACGGGCATTGACGTAATCGGTTTGCCGGCGGTGCAGCATACTAAGGGCCAGCAAGGCCTGGCCTTCGCCCGTGGGGTCAGCCAGTTGCTGAGCCAGTTGCAGGGCCTCATTGCTCAGTTGGGTAGCCTGCGGAGCGTCGGTAGTTTTGAGTGCCTGCGCCAGTGCCTGTAGCCGGCGCACCCGTGTGGTGTCGGGCCTGGCCGGCACACGCAATAGTTGGCGCAGGCTATCGGCCTCGGGCGTCTGGCCCGCGGCAGGCAGCGCGCACACAACCCAGCGCAGGAGCAACGAAACGGCCAAAAACTTCATGCGGGGGCGTTAAAACCGGGGCGCACCACCAAGCCAGTGCACCGGCCGAAACCGTATTACTTGGTGGGCGGGTTGTGGTCCACCACGCCCACTAAATCGGCTTTCGGAAACAGCCGCTTACCATTTTTGGCCCCGTGCTCCTCGGCAGGCCCGTTCAAGTAGAAAGTACCCACAGTGATGGTCCGGGGGGGGCCCACCCCGGAGCCGTGGGATAAGCCAATTTCAGCAAACGTCGCGAGCTCGCTTCTCACCCTATACTTCAACTTCTTAAATCTTTTAAAAATAGTTGCCGTCTGCTTGGGGGTGGCGCACACCAACATCAAGTTCCGGCCCACCGGCGCTAGGTCATGGCTGCCCTTATCGCCCCGGTGCAGGTGCACTGCGTTTTCGCCTTTGCCCCAAATGGCGTCCGTTGCCGTCTCATCTGATGCCCCTTTCGGCAACAAAACGGGCGGACCCAGCCGGAGCGCGAATACTTCCACCGTACCTACCCATTGGGCGTCCGGCACCGGAATGGGGGTATCGTTAATCAATTCCACGTTAGCAGGGTCCGCTGACGCCGAAGCTGGATAATGGTCTGAAGAATTTTTCATGAGGCAGCGGGTTTGAAGGGTAATGTCCTGTAAGGTATTCTGGGGCCCCTGTTTCGGTGGAGTACCACTGGCGGGGGACCGTCGTTTTCGCTGGACGCCCATCAACTGCGCCGCGGCCCAGCCCGGGCAACGCGCAGCGCTCAATCGGGTGGGTTGTGGTCCACCGCACTCTGCACAGCGGCCCCTTCCACCGCAGCTTCTTCGGCGGCGGAAGTGACGGCTTGGGACGGAGACGCTTCTTCGGCTTCCTGCGCGTCGTCGGTTTCGGGGTCTCGGGGATTTTCCATGAGCGGTTGGGATGAGGTGAGAGAAATGAGAAAAGAAAGCCTAAAGATAAGGTATTATTTTATATATAATATATATAATTTTTATGCAATTATTCTCGCTTCCATGATTGCTAACCCCTCCCCTAACCATGGGGCCCCTGATGAGAAAACACGCGGCTGCAACAGGCGTTACAACTCCCAGCGTGCTACCCAAATTTGGCGATGAATCACATGGCCCTCAGGGCCGCTGAACCTCCGCAGTTGCTTAGCAGCTGTCTGAATTATACTCGGCACGAAGTAGGGTGCGGGGCTTGTCCCCGCCCGTCGCTGAACGAAAGCCAACTGAACCGTTCAAGGACGGGCGGGGGCAAGCCCCGCACCCTACTCCATTTTCGCATTCCACTTCGTGAGCAGTATAACGTCAGCACGGTATAGAAACACATCCTGGCGTCTCCGGCTTGAACGACTGATCCGAATATCGTTCAAACCGAAGACGCCAGGATGCGCCGCTACCCCTTCCAGAAGCCAAATAATTAAGACAATCAGCTACTTAAACAGCTGGCTGAAAACGCGTTGAGTAACACTTGGCGCAACTATTTAAATGGGAATTAGTCCGGGCACCACCGGGGCCCTAACCGCGCCGCAGCGGCCGCGTAGGCTTGGTTCTGTCCACCTGCTTCTGGCGGTGGCGAGATTTGGCGAGGGATATCTTTGGCAACGGTTCAGGCGGCTTTACCTATGCCAAATGTGGCAGCTCCGCCTGATGCAAGGCTGGGTTGAGCGCTGGTAGAGCCAAGTGCCAGTATACGGGGGCCGCTAGCAGGCGGCAATTGTTCCGGCTGCGGCGCAGAACCGGGCCCCGGAAAGAAATAAGCGGCCGGCCCACCGGCTGACTCGGCAGATATATCTACTTGCTAAACAGAGATACTAGCATTCATACAAGACCCAGCGCGCGCCATTGGCCGGGTGCCAGGCCCCGGCCCAGAACCGGGCCACTAGGGAGGCGGTTGTCAACAACCGCGCCCCGCCGCGGGGCGTAATGCCAAAATGATTTTTTTCTGCAATGACTGAACTTCAACGCCTGTTCCTCGCCTACGACCAGCACCGCGCAGCGCAGCGCCCTTGCGCGCTCGCCACTGTGGTGGAAGTCCTGGGCTCGGCCTACCGCCGCCCCGGGGCCCGGATGCTCGTGACGGAAGACGGCGAACTGACCGGCGCCATCAGCGGTGGCTGCCTGGAGGGCGATGCGCGGCAGCGGGCCCGGCGGGCCATTTTCCGGGGCGAGCCGACCTTGGTAACCTACGACACCCGTGACGAGGACGACCCGCGCCACGGCCTGGGCCCCGGCTGCCAGGGCGTGGTGCGCATCCTGCTGGAGCCGCTGAACTTTGCCGACGGCCACAACCCGCTGGAGCTGCTGCGCGGCTTTGCCCAGCACCCCGCGCCGGCCGTGCTGGCCACCGTGTTCGCCGCCGACACCACCGGCCCGACGGCGGCCGTGGGGCAGCGCCTGCTGCTGCCAGCCGCCGGGGCCCGGCGCGGCACGCCGCTGCTGGCCGCCCCGCTGGCCGAGGCGGCGCGCGCCACGCTGGCCCACGGCCAGTCGCAGGTGCTGGACGTGGAAACCGACGGGGGCCCCGTGCGGGCGCTACTGGAGGTGCTGAAGCCGCCGCTGCGCCTCGTGGTGTACGGCGCCGGCAACGATGCCCAGCCGCTGGTGCACCTGGCCGGCTCGCTGGGCTGGCACATCACGGTGGTGGACGGGCGGCCCAACCTGGCCACGGCGCTGCGTTTTCCCGAAGCGGCGGAAGTGCGCGTCGTACCGGTGCGCGCACTGGAAACCCAGGCTCCCGACCCCGGCGCGTACCACGTACTGCTCAGCCACAACTACGCCTACGACCTGGCCGCGCTGCAGAGCCTGCTACCCTCGCCCGCGCCCTACATTGGCCTGCTGGGGCCCCGCCTGAAGGCGGCCCGGCTGCTGGACGAGCTAGGCTTGGGCGAGGCCGAACGGGCCCAGTTGCTGCGCGAACGCCTGCACAGCCCCATCGGCCTCGACCTGGGCAGCGAAACCCCAGAGGAAATTGCCCTGGCCATCGTAGCCGAAATTCAGGCGCAGCGCAGCGGGCGGCAGGGCCGGCCCCTGCGCGAGCGGGCCGGCACAGTGCACGTGCCGGCAACTGACTACGCCGGCGCGGCCAGCGCTTCGTAAGGCATTCTATACCAGCCACGGAGCACGTCGGGCTGGGGCCCCTGGCAGGGCCAGGGCCCCGGCGGCGGCGGCCGGCGTGGAAACAAAGAGCGGGGCCCCGGGCTTATCGGACGCTTTCCAATTGAAAGCGTTCCAATCAATTTGCAAAACATAACTATGGCTGAGCAACCGCTTCTGACCCCTTTTCATTCCGATAAGCTGAACTTGAGAAACCGCGTCGTCATGGCTCCCATGACGCGCAGCCGCGCCGACAACCCCGGCGCCGTACCCAACGACCTGATGGTGACCTACTACGACCAGCGTGCCTCGGCGGGCCTCATCGTGACGGAGGGTACCTACGTGAACCGCGAGGCAGCGGGCTACATCAACGTGCCTGGCATCTACACCCCCGAGCAGGTGGCGGGCTGGCAGAAAGTCACCCGTGGCCAGCACCAGCTGGGCGGTCAAATATTCGTGCAGTTGTGGCACGTGGGCCGCATGTCGCACCCCGACCTGCTGGACGGGGCCCTGCCCCTGGCCCCCTCGGCCCTCAACCCCCACGAAAAAGTGTACACGCCCACCGGCTTTAAGGATACGGTGACCCCCCGGGCCATGACCCTGGCCGAGATTAAGTACACGGTGGCCGACTTTGCCACCGCCGCCCAAAACGCGCTGGCCGCTGGCTTCGACGGCATGGAAGTGCATGCCGCTAACGGCTACCTGTTCCAGCAGTTTTTTAACGGCACCAGCAACCACCGCACCGACGAATACGGCGGCTCGAATGAGAACCGCGCCCGCATTTTGTTCGACGTGCTCGACGCCATCAAAGCAGCCGGCGTGGACCTGGGCAAAGTGGGCGTGCGCCTCAACCCCTCGCTCGAAGGCCCCTTCGGCACGAAGATGGACAAGGAAACCATCCCCACCTTCGACTACATCGTCAAGCGCCTCAACGACTACAACTTGGCGTACCTGCACCTTTGCGAGCCGTTCACCGACGTGAGCAAAATCCCGTTCGCCGAGCCGCACATCGCCAAGCACTACCGGCCCCTGTACCAAGGCACGCTCATCATCAACGCCGGCATGACGCAGGAGAAGGGCAACCAGGTCATTGCCGACGGCGACGCCGACCTCGTGGCCTTCGGCACGCTCTTCATCTCCAACCCCGATTTGGTGGAGCGCTTCGCCCAAAACGCCCCTTTGGCCCCCAGCGACAAAGACACGTACTACGTGCCTGGCGCGAAAGGCTACACCGATTACCCCAAACTGAACGCCTAATTGGCAGCGGCTAATTTCGGGCCGGTGGCTGGGTAGTCGTGCGTTGCTTGGCAATGCGCAACCGCCTAGCCACCGGCCTTTTTTGCGTTAATTTTCAAAAATATGCCCCCATCACCGCCGCCGCTTGCCCCGTCGGCCGCCGCCCTGGTTTTGGCGGCCGGCAACTCCAGCCGCCTGGGTCATTCCAAACAACTGCTTGTTTACCAAGGAGAAACCCTACTGCACCGGGCCGTGCGCACGGCCCTGGCCGCCGGCTATGCCCCAGTGGTCGTCGTGACGGGGGCCCTGGACGCCGAACTGCGCCACGCCGTGGCCGACCTGCCCTGCCAAACCGTGCACAACCCCAACTGGGCCGCTGGCATGGGCGCCTCCATTCGGGCCGGCCTGGCCGCGCTAGGCCCCGCGGCCACCGCGGTGCTCGTCCTTAGCTCCGACCAGCCGCTGGTAACCGCCGCGCAGCTAGCCGCCCTGGCCCAGCACCAGCAAGCCACCGGGGCCCCAGCGGTAGCAGCCGCCTACGCCAATGCGTTTGGCATCCCGGCCCTGTTCACCGGTAGCGCATTAGCCGATTTGCACAACCTCCGCCCCGAGCAGGGCGCAAAGCCCCTGCTGGCCCGCTACGGCCCCGCGCTGGCCCTGGTGCCCATGCCCGATGCGGCGTTCGACGTGGACACGCCCGCCGCTTATCAGGACCTGCAGAATCGCTAGGGGCCCTGGAACGGGGCCTTAGGCGAGGCCCCGCCCAGCACTTGGCTGTGCGCTTTCAACTGCTGGATTTTAGCGGCGATTTCGGCCAGCCCGGGGTTGTGCACGCTGCCCAGGTGCGTGGTGCGGAACTCCCGGTGGGCCCGGTAGCTGCCGTCCTCCACCGCTTGGCCTACCTGGTGGTACGCTTCGCGGAACGGTACGCCGCTTTGGATGAGCTGGTTGATGTTTTCAACCGAGAAAATCGGATCGTATTTTGGCTGGTCGATGATGCCGGGCACCACTTGGATTTCGGGTACGGCGAAAAGCAGTATATCCAGCAAATCGAGGAACTGGCGCAGGGGCCCAAACAAAATTTCCTTGAGAATCTGAAAGTCGCGGTGGTAGCCGCTAGGCAGGTTGCTGGTAGCCAGAATCAGGTCGGTTGGCAAGGCCTGGAGGCGGTTGGCGTGGGCGCGCACCAGCTCGAACACGTCGGGGTTTTTCTTGTGCGGCATGATGCTGGAACCCGTCGTGAACTCCTTGGGCAGCTTCACAAACCCCATGTCCTGACCGTTGTAGAGCACCAGGTCGTAGGCCATTTTGGCCAGCGTGGCGGCGGCCCCAGCGATGGCGAACGCCACCGTACGCTCGGTTTTGCCGCGCAGCATCTGGGCTCCCACGGCGCTCACAGCCAAGCTATTAAATCCCAGCGCAGCCGTCGTTTGCTCGCGATTGATGGGGAAGCTGCTGCCGAAACCCGCGCCCGAGCCTAGGGGGTTCTGATCGGCCACCGTGTAGGCAGCCTCAAACAGTGCTACGTCGAGCAGCAAATGCTCAGCATAGGCCCCAAACCACAGCCCAAAGCTGCTCGGCATGGCCGCCTGGAAATGCGTGTAACCGGGCAGCAAATCTTCGCGGTGCGCGGCAGCTTTTTGCAGCAGCACTTCGGCCAGGGCTACGAGCTTAGCCGCCGCTTGCCTGGTGTAATCCTTAATAAACAGCTGGATAGCTGTCAGCACCTGGTCGTTGCGCGAACGGGCGGTATGGATTTTCTTACCCGCGTCGCCAAACTTCTCGGTCAGGTACGACTCGATTTTAGAGTGCACATCCTCAAATTCGGGCTCAATCGCAAACGTACCGGCCTCAATTTGCTGCTTCAGCTCGTCGAGGCCCTGGGCCAACTGCTGCTGCTCAGCGGGGGTAATTAATCCGGTATCGGCCAGCATGTCCGCGTGGGCCCGGGAAGCCAGTACGTCGTAATACGCCAGATACAGGTCTAATTCCCGGTCGCGGCCCACGGTAAATTTCTCGATTTTCTCGTTAACCGAAAAGCCTTTTTCCCAGATTTTCATCCTTGCTTTTTACAATTAATTAAATCACTAAATCTGTCAGCAGCGCCACGTAATCGCGCACGCCGCTAATTATTTCGCTGCGCAAAATAAATTCGTCCGGCGTGTGCGAACGCGCACTATCGCCGGGGCCGATTTTTACTGTCGCAAACGGCATCAGGGCCTGGTCGGAAAGCGTGGGCGAGCCGTACGTTTCTTTGCCCAGGGCTTGGCCGCGCTGTACAATTGGGTGGTCGACCGCAATGCGCGACGAATTCAGGCGCAGCGAACGGGGCGTGATTTCTGACTGCAGGTTTTGTTGCAGCATTTCCACCACTTCGGCGTTAGAATACAGTTCGTTAGTACGCACGTCCACTACGAAGCGGCACTCGTCGGGCACCACGTTATGCTGCAACCCAGCGCTAATTTGGGTAGCCGTGGTCTTTACGGGCCCCAGCAAGGGCGACACGCGTGGCAGTTGATTGTTCCGCAGCCAGTTAATATCGTTCAGGGCTTTATAAAGGGCATTTTCGCCTTCATCGCGAGCCGCATGGCCGGTTTTGCCACGAGCCAAACAGTCGAGCACCAGCAAGCCTTTTTCAGCAATTGCAAGCTGCATTTGCGTGGGCTCGCCCACGATTCCGAGGGCAATGGGCCCCAACTCCGGTAATAGTTTGGCAATACCATTAGCGCCCGAAATCTCCTCTTCGGCTGTAATGGCGCAAATTAAATTGTAAGCCCGCGGCCGGTCTTTTAAATATAAAAACGTCGCTAATAAACTTACCGCTGATGCGCCCGCATCGTTGCTGCCCAGGCCAATTAATTTATCGCCTTCCCAGGTGGCAGTAAACGGTGGATACGTCCAAGCTGCGCCAGGTTTCACAGTGTCGTGGTGCGAGCTAAGGATCACCGTGGGCCGGTCGGGCGCGTAGCCCGGGGCCACGGCCCACACGTTGTTGCCCCGGCGCTGCGGCGGAGCCCCGTGCGCGGCCAGAAAATCGAATAATAAATCTGCCGTACCGTTTTCTTCCCGGGAAATCGACGGGGTACCGATTAATTGCTCCAGCAGCGCCACGGCCGCTTGCGTAAGCGCAGCTAATTCAGGCATAGCACAGTTTTGAGTGGCTCATTAATTTTTAGCGCATGGCCAATAATTACTTTGTTAACGCCTTGGCTCAGCGCGTCGAACGAATTATCTAGTTTCGGAATCATTCCCTCAGTAATAATTCCGGCCTCTTTTAACTCCACGTAACTGGTTAGATTAATTCTAGCAATAACCGAATCATCGTCGTTTACATCAAGCAGTACACCGTTCTTTTCAAAACAGTAATGCAGCTCGACTGTAAACTGACTACTCAATGCCACGGCTACCGTGGCGGCGATGGTATCGGCGTTCGTATTTAATAATTGGCCGTGGCCGTCGTGCGTAATGGCGCAAATTACCGGGGTGAGGCCCAGCCCGAGCAGGGCCCCTAGCAGCGCCCCATCGACGCTGGCGGGACGAAGGTCGCCCACGAAGCCGTAGTCAACTTCGCGCACCGGCCGCTTCACCGCCCGAATTACGTTGCCATCGGCTCCACTGAGGCCCAGGGCATTGACGCGGTTTTGCTGCAAGCCAGCGACAATAGCTTTGTTGGTTTTGCCAGCGTAAAACATGGTCACCACGTCGAGGGTGGCGGCGTCGGTGATGCGGCGGCCGTTGACTAGCTGCGGCGCGATGCCTAAAGACCGCAGCATTTCACTGGCCCCCTTACCTCCGCCGTGCACCAGTATTTTTAGTCCATCGATTCGGGCAAATAATTGCAGAAACTGGTGCAAGCTCAGCTCGTCGTCGATTATGCCACCGCCGATTTTAATTATTCTTAATTTTTTCATCCCTCTTTCACCTGGTTACTTGGTCCAATCGCCGAGATGCACCAAAGCATTCAGCGTTTTCTTTGATAGCGAGCCTAATTAATTTGAAATCCTACTGCTATCCAGCAGTACCATACCCGCGGACGAATGCTGAGCTATTTCTTGCCCGCTAAAATCAACTTTTTGAAAAACTTACCCGGAAAGGTTGCAGGTAAAAGTAGCGGGTTTTACTTTTGCCACAGAATTGAACGCTTCGCTTCCGTAGCTCGTTCAACCGCCGATTCGCTACTTCTGCCATGATTGCATCCTTCCACACCAAAACGTTGTTTGCCGTCGCCGGTCTGGCCATGGGCTCAATGGTGTGCATTCGGACTTCGTGGGAGCGACGACTCTAGCGGCTGCGACAGCCGCTTGGTGCGCCCCCGGGGCCACCTCTCCCTTGCGCCGGGCCCGGCCCCGCGTTGCTTACCGATGGATTTTGGGCCTTCCCAACCCCACCAAGCGCCCCCTGCGCTTGCCAGGGAAGCCGTGCATCTCTCCTTAAGTTTTTCCTCAGTTCACAAATGAATATTCGGGTTGCAACGGCAGCAGATGCCCTTTACGCAGACGAGCTGTGCCGGTGGTACATCGAGTCAGCCAAACAGCGTGGCACCGGCATTGCCAAGCGCGAGCCGGCTTACGTGGCCCAAAAAATGGCCAGCGGCGACGGCATCATTGCTTTCGTCGACGGCAAGCTGGCCGGTTTTTGCTACATCGAAACGTTTGACGACAAGACCTTCGTCGTGAACTCGGGCCTGGTGGTGAACACCGAAATCCGCAAGCACGGCGTGGGCCGTGCCATCAAGCAAGGCGTGTTCAATCTATCGCGCTCGAAATACCCGCAGGCCAAAATTTTCGGCATTACGACCAGCCTGGCCGTAATGAAGATTAACACCGATTTGGGATACGAGCCGGTAACGTTCTCCGAACTGACCGCCAGCGAGGATTTCTGGAAAGGCTGCAAAAGCTGCAAGAACTACGGCATCCTGATGGACAACGACCGCAAGATGTGTCTCTGCACGGGCATGCTCTACGATGCGGCCGACAAGATCTTGCAAGTGCAAATACCCGATTTTAACGCCGCCACCGCGCCGCAGCCCGCTTCTCCCGACTCCGCATTCGATTCTGCATCATGAAGAAAAAAGCCATATTAGCCTACAGCGGCGGCCTCGACACGTCGTACTGCGCCGTGTACCTCTCCCGCGAACTCGGCTTGGAAGTTCACACCGTCATCGTCAACTCCGGCGGTTTCTCACCCGCTGAACTGGCGGCCATCGAGCAGCGCGCCTACGAGCTGGGCTCCGTGCAGCACGAAGTGATTGACGTGACGCAGCGGTTCTACCACGACTGCCTGCGCTACCTGCTGTTTGGCAACGTGCTGAAGAACGATACGTACCCGCTGAGCGTCAGTGCCGAGCGCATGTTTCAGTCGCTGGCCATTGCCGAGTATGCCCGCCAGCACAAGGCCGACTACATCGTGCACGGCAGCACCGGCGCCGGCAACGACCAGGTGCGCTTCGACGTGGCCTTCGCCGTCATTGCCCCCGACACGGAAATCATTGCCCCCATCCGCGACAAGAAACTCTCGCGCCAGGCAGAAATTAAATATTTGCAAGAGAACGGCTTCGAAATGAGCTGGGAAAAGGCCAGGTATTCCATCAACGTGGGCATTTGGGGCACCAGCGTGGGCGGCGTCGAAACCCTGACCTCGCACCTGCCCCTGCCCGACAGCGCCTACCCCTCGCAGCCCACCGCCACCGAAGCCCAGCAAATTGAAATTACCTTCGAGCGGGGCGAGCCCAGGGCCCTAAACGGCGAAACGATGGACCCCGTAGCCCTTATTCAGCGCCTCAACGCGCTGGGGGCCAGCTACGCCATCGGCCGCGACACGCACGTGGGCGACACCATTCTGGGCATCAAGGGCCGCGTGGGGTTTGAGGCCCCGGCGGCGCTCCTGCTCATCAAGGCGCACCACTTGCTGGAAAAACACACCTGCTCGCGCTGGCAGCTGCTGCACAAAGACAACCTGGCCAACTGGTACGGCACGCTGCTGCACGAGGCCCAGTACCTCGACCCGGTAATGCGCGACATGGAGGCCTTCCTGGCCTCGTCGCAGGCCCGCGTATCGGGCAAGGTGTCGGTGCGCTTGCAGCCCTACCGCTTTGACCTGCTGGGCGTAGTATCGCCCTACGACCTGATGCAGTCGAAGGCCGCCACCTACGGCGAAACCAACGACGCCTGGGATGCCCGCGACGCCCAGGGCTTCATCAAAATCTTCGGCAACCAGCTGAAAATCCACGCCAGCTTGCAGGATGGCAATGTTTAAGACGGGCATCGTGGGCGGGGCCGGCTACACAGCCGGCGAATTGCTACGCATTCTGCTCCCGCATCCCAACGTAGAAATTGCGGCCGTAGTCAGCAGCTCCAACGCCGGGGCCCCCGTGGCCCAAGTGCACGATGATTTGCTGGGCGATACTGATTTGGTATTTGCCAGTGAACTGTCGGGCGCGGAAGACGTGGTATTCCTCTGCCTGGGCCACGGTAACTCGCGGGCGTTTTTGGAGAAAAACCCACTGCTCGCCACCACCCGCGTCATCGACTTAAGCAACGATTTCCGCCTAGCTGCCGACCGCGACGTGGCAGGCCGCCGCTTCGTATACGGCTTACCGGAGGTTAATCGAGCGAAAATCAAAGGCGCTACCAGCATCGCCAATCCCGGCTGTTTTGCCACAGCCATTCAGCTGGCGCTGCTGCCGCTGGCCGCTGCCGGGGCCCTAACCGACGACATCCACGTGTCGGCCATCACCGGCTCGACCGGTGCAGGCCAGAGTCTATCGAAAACGGTGCATTTCTCGTGGCGCACCAACAACGTGTCCATCTACAAACCCTTCACGCACCAGCACCTCGGCGAAATCGGCGAGAGTCTGGCGCAGCTGCAGCCGCAAATCGCGGCGGAAATTCACTTCATCCCCTACCGCGGCAATTTCGCGCGGGGCATTTTCGCCAGCGTTTATACGCCCTCGGATTTGACGCAGGACGAGGCGCGGGAGCTGTACCAGAATTTCTACGCCGACGCGCCGTTCACCACGGTTTCGGACAAGGAAATTCATTTGAAGCAGGTAGTGAATACCAACAAATGCCTGCTGCACGTGCAGAAACAGGGCAAGCAATTATTAATTACCTCAGTAATTGATAATCTGGTAAAAGGCGCATCGGGCCAGGCAGTGCAGAATATGAATTTACTATTTGGGTTGCCGGAAACGATGGGGTTGATGAGTAAGGCTTCGTTTTTTTGAACTAATAGAATGTCATGCTGAACGAAGTCGAAGCATCTCTCCCGCTTCGTTACATAGTGGATTATCATTTATCGATAACTTACTTTTTGTCAACATGGGACCAACAGCACAAGCAGGAAATACCAGAGCGGATATTATAAAATATTACAAAACAGCTACTTATAATTACTTGACACCGCTTGGGTTTCTGCTGTTCGGGTTTATGTGGGACCTCTTTACACCTCTCGCTTTCCTTACAATTCTACCCTCTACAGCATCATTGGACTTTACTTCACACGAAACGGATTTAAACTGGCTAGTAAACAGGACGACATACAGAAAAAGGATATTGGCTATGCGAAAATGTGGCTAGGGATAATCTTGTTTGTCCTTGGTCTTTTGGGTGCTGGCTTCGCATATGTAGCAACCAGTTAAGTGAGCCTTCTCATGCTGCACTTGACACCCAAGATATACTTTGACAAGATGCTTCGATAAGCTCAGCATGACGTTCTTTTTCTGGGTTCTAAGCTCTAACATCTAACCTCTATTTCACATGGAGCTCTTCAACGTTTACCCCCTCGTCAACATCACGCCCGTGCGCGCACTCGGCGCGAAACTCTGGGACGACAAGGGCCAGGAGTACCTGGATTTCTACGGCGGCCACGCTGTGATTTCCATCGGCCACAGCCACCCGCACTACGTGCAGCGCCTGACGGAGCAGCTGCAAAACATCGGTTTCTACTCCAACTCGGTACAGATTCCGATTCAACGCGAGCTGGCCGGGAAGCTGGGCCGCGTATCGGACTATCCGGATTACTCGCTGTTTCTATGCAACTCCGGGGCCGAGGCCAACGAGAATGCACTGAAGCTGGCTTCGTTCCACACCGGCAAAAAGCGGGTAATAGCCTTTAAAGGCGCATTTCATGGCCGCACCTCTGGTACTGTGGCGGCTACGGACAACCCCAAAATAGTAGCGCCCTTCAACGCGGGCCACATTATTTCCTTTGTCGATTATGACCTGAAAGCCGTGGCCGAAGTGCTGCGCGGCGGCGACGCCTGCGCCGTTATCGTGGAGCCTATTCAAGGCGTGGGCGGCATTATCATGCCCTCCGATAATTTCTTGCTAGGCCTGTCGCTGCTGTGCGGGACCCACAACGTCATCTTAATTGCCGACGAAGTGCAGAGTGGCTACGGCCGCAGCGGCAAGTTTTTCGCGCACCAGCACGCCGGCATCCGCCCCGATATTATTTCCGTGGCCAAGGGTATGGGCAACGGTTTCCCCATCGGCGGCATCCTGATTTCGCCCACCCTGAAAGCGTCCTATGGCCTACTGGGCACCACCTTTGGCGGCAACCACCTGGCCTGTGCCGCCGCCCTGGCCGTACTCGAAGTCATTGAAGACGAAGACCTGCTGGCTCACACCACCGAAATGGGCGACCATCTCCGCACGGAGCTACTGGCCCACGCCGGGGCCCTGGAAATCCGTGGCCGCGGCCTGATGGTGGGCATCAAGTACGACTTCCCCATCAAGGAAATTCGCGACAAGCTGCTATCAAAGTTCCATATTTTCGTGGGCAACGCTTCGGACCCCACGGTGCTGCGGCTGCTGCCACCGCTCAATATCACGAAGGCCGAAGTTGACCGATTTTTGGAGGCGCTGTACGCGTTAGTACCGGCGGTTACGGCCTAGCGCGGTACGCCTCACCCCCTAGCCCCCTCTCCAAAAAGCAAAAAGGAGAGGGGGCCCAGCTTCTGGTCTTTAGTCTTAGTTTTTAGCCCTAGCTTTTCGTAACCGCGTCGTCATGGCTCCCCCTCTCCTTTTCGAAGAGGGGGCCGGGGGGTGAGGCGCACCGCCAGCACAATGACCCAAACAGTAAAACTCATCGTCAAAGACGGCATCTCCATCTCCGGCGAATCCTTCGGGGCCTCCGCCGCCGGCGAGGTCGTGTTCAGCACGGCCATGACCGGCTACCCCGAAGACCTCACCGACCCATCCTTCGCCGGCCAGATTCTGGTGCTCACCACCCCCATGGTGGGCAACTACGGCATGCGCGGGGAAGCGCTTTACGAGTCGATTTCGACCATTTTCGAGTCCGACAAAATCCATATTACCGGGCTGATTGTCAACTACTATTCCGAGGAGCACAGCCACTGGAACGCCGCCAAAAGCCTCGGTGACTGGCTGAAGGAGTACAACATCCCCGGCATCTGCGGCGTCGATACCCGGATGCTCACCAAGAAGCTGCGCGAGAAAGGCGCGATGCTGGGCAAAATCGTGGCCGAGGACGACGTGCCCTTCCACGACCCCAACCTCGACAACTTGGTGGCGCAGGTGAGCCCGGCCGGCATCCGGCACTACGGCAGCGGCCAGCACAAAATCGTGCTCGTGGACTGCGGCACCAAAACCAACATCATCCGCTGCTTCCTGGAGCGCGACGTGGAGCTGATTCGTGTGCCCTGGGACTACGATTTCACGACCCTGGCCTACGACGGCCTGTTCCTGAGCAACGGCCCCGGCGACCCCAAAATGTGCGAAGCCACCATCCGGCACCTCCAAAAGGCCCTGGCCCAGGACAAGCCCATTTTCGGCATCTGCCTGGGCAGCTAGCTAATGGGCCTGGCGGCGGGCGGCGATACGTTCAAGCTCAAATACGGCCACCGCAGCCACAACCAGCCCGTGAAGCTCACCGGCACCCAGCGCTGCTAATCACCAGCCAGAACCACGGCTTCGCGGTGGATAACGCAACGCTACCCGCCGAGTGGCAGATGCTGTTCGAGAACCTGAACGACGGCACCTGCGAAGGCATCAAGTACACGTCCAAGCCGTTCTTCTCCACCCAGTTTCACCCCGAAGCCGCTGGCGGACCGGAGGATACGAAGTTTCTGTTTGATGACTTTTTGGCGGCGGTGGAGAAGTATAAGGCGGGGCGCTAGCGGTGAGGAAGAATCCAGAAAATCCTCACGCTAGAACAAGGGTTTTACCCAGTGATTCCCATAATGAAGCTAACAATCCAAGTTACAAGTACTAGAAGCTGTTTAAGTTAGTGATGTTACGCACCACTTTGACGGATTGCGTAGGAAGGGCATTTGCTGAAGCAGCTGGAGTCCCTTTCTGAAGCGTAGGCGCAATCAGTGCGTAACATCAGTAAGTTAGTCGCACTCAAAGAAGGCTGCTGGTGTACCAATAAGGTGCTTCCGCAGTAAACGTTGCGGCTAACGGGCCAACTTTATGCCAAGCAAGGGCCAGCGGCTGGGTTGAAGGGCAGGCAAAAAATATCTTTTATTTAAAAATCAGTTAGTTAATTCAAAAATACTAACTTAAACAGCTTCTTAATCTAATACTTGGCACTACTCTGAATGAAAAACTTCACCTCCTTCGAGGATGCGGGCGACTACAAAGCCCTGTTGCGGCAAGCCCTGGAAATCAAGGCTAATCCCTACGGCTACCAGCACATCGGGCGCAACAAAACCGTCGGCCTCATCTTCTTCAACCCCAGCCTACGCACCCGGCTCAGCAGCCTGAAGGCGGCTTATAACCTGGGGGCCCAAGCCTGGGTGCTGAACGCCGGAGCCGACTCCTGGACCCTGGAAATGACCGACGGCGCGGTGATGAACGGCGGCACCCAGGAGCACATCAAGGACGCCATCGCGGTGATGAGCCAGTACTGCGACGTGCTGGGCGTGCGCACGTTTCCCACCCTCAAAGACAAGACCGAGGACTACGGCGAAGTCGTCTTCAACAAGATTCTGCAGTACGCCACCGTGCCCGTTATCAACCTGGAAAGCGCCACGCTGCACCCCCTGCAATCCTTCGCCGACCTCATCACCGTAGCCGAAACCAAGCAGAAGGAGCGCGTGAAAGTGGTGCTCACCTGGGCCCCGCACGTGCGCGCCCTACCCCAATGCGTGCCCAACTCGTTCTGCGACTGGTTCTCGGAAATCGAATGGGTCGATTTCATCATCACCCACCCCGAAGGCTACGAGCTGGACCCCAAATTTACGAAAGGCGCCCGCATTGAGTACGACCAAAAAAAGGCCTTGGAAGGCGCTGACTATGTGCAGGCCAAGAACTGGAGCAGCTACCTCGACTACGGCCAGGTGCTGGGCAACGACCCCGCCTGGATGCTCACCCCCAACCACATGGCCCTCACCGACAGCGCCAAATTCCTGCACTGCCTGCCCGTGCGCCGCAACGTGGAAGTGGCCGACGCCGTGCTCGACGCGCCCGGCTCGCTCATCATCCAAGAAGCTGGCAACCGGACGTTTTCCATGCAAACCGTGCTGCACGAGCTACTGAAGTAACCAGCGCCGGGTCAGCGGTGGCCAGCGGTTTGAAGACCTGCCGTTATTCGGTGGGTCTTTTTCATTTTGGAGGCACCGCGGAAATAATTTAATTAAAGTCTGACAATTTTGGAAACCTTACCGGTAAGGTTTGCGCGAATAATTAGGGCCCCGGGGCCGTTTCGCGGGCCGGGGCCCCAGAACGCGGGGTAATATTGCCTCATCCTGGGACTATACATCTAGCCTCCTAATGAAGAAAAAAGCCATATTAGCCTACAGCGGCGGCCTCGACACGTCGTACTGCGCCGTGTACCTCTCCCGCGAACTCGGCTTGGAAGTTCACACCGTCATCGTCAACTCCGGCGGTTTCTCACCCGCTGAACTGGCGGCCATCGAGCAGCGCGCCTACGAGCTGGGCTCCGTGCAGCACGAAGTGATTGACGTAACGCAGCGGTTCTATCGCGACTGCCTGCGCTACCTGCTGTTTGGCAACGTGCTGAAGAACGATACGTACCCGCTGAGCGTCAGTGCCGAGCGCATGTTTCAGTCGCTGGCCATTGCCGAATACGCCCGCCAGCACAAGGCCGACTACATCGTGCACGGCAGCACCGGCGCCGGCAACGACCAGGTGCGCTTCGATGTGGCCTTCGCCGTCATTGCCCCCGATACGGAAATCATTGCCCCCATCCGCGACAAGAAACTCTCGCGCCAGGCAGAAATTAAATATTTGCAAGAGAACGGCTTCGAAATGAGCTGGGAAAAGGCCAGGTATTCCATCAACGTGGGCATTTGGGGCACCAGCGTGGGCGGCGTCGAAACCCTGACCTCGCACCTGCCCCTGCCCGACAGCGCCTACCCCTCGCAGCCCACCGCCACCGAAGCCCAGCAAATCGAAATTACCTTCGAGCAGGGCGAGCCCAGGGCCCTAAACGGCGAAACGATGGACCCCGTAGCCCTTATTCAGCGCCTCAACGCGCTGGGGGCCAGCTACGCCATCGGCCGCGACACGCACGTGGGCGACACCATTCTGGGCATCAAGGGCCGCGTGGGGTTTGAGGCCCCGGCGGCGCTCCTGCTCATCAAGGCGCACCACTTGCTGGAAAAACACACCTGCTCGCGCTGGCAGCTGCTGCACAAAGACAACCTGGCCAACTGGTACGGCACGCTGCTGCACGAGGCCCAGTACCTCGACCCGGTAATGCGCGACATGGAGGCCTTCCTGGCCTCGTCGCAGGCCCGCGTATCGGGCAAGGTGTCGGTGCGCTTGCAGCCCTACCGCTTTGACCTGCTGGGCGTAGTATCGCCCTACGACCTGATGCAGTCGAAGGCCGCCACCTACGGCGAAACCAACGACGCCTGGGATGCCCGCGACGCCCAGGGCTTCATCAAAATCTTCGGCAACCAGCTGAAAATCCACGCCAGCTTGCAGGATGGCAATGTTTAAGGCGGGCATCGTGGGCGGGGCCCAACATGAAGCTTACGGTGGTTCGTTCGTAAACACTTGGCTAACAACTGACAAATAATTTTGCCCTACAGCGACTTACCTGCTTCGGGGTAGCGGTTCAGGAGCCAGAGCAGCGTGCCGTTGGTCCAGCCGAAGCCATCTTGCAACGGGTATTCGCCGCCGCCAGCCGCGGTGTTCATGTCCAGCACGTTGTATTTCTCCAGCAGCTTACCGGTTTGAGTGAATACGCGCGCGTTCAGGCCGGCCCAGCGCAGGGCCACGGTGCGGGCCAGCGCGGGTTGGTTATACTTACGCAACCCACTGATGGCCAGCCACTGCAAGGGGGCCCAGGCGTTGGGCGCGTCCCACTGCTGGCCGGTGCGCAGGGGCGTGGTCACGAGGCCACCGGGCTTGAGGAAGTCGCGCTCCAGGCCGGCCGCCACCAGTTTGGCCTGGGCAGGCGTGGCCAGCCCCAGGGCCAGCGGATACACCCCCGCCAGCGTGGTGTGGGCCGAGCGCCGCCCGGCGCGCCAGTTGTAGTCGGTGAACCAGCCGGTGGCGGGGTCCCAGCAGTAATGCAGCAGGGCCTGGCGGCGGCGGGTGGCCTTCTGCTCGAAGGCGGCGGCCTGCGCGGCATTGCCCTGCTGGCGGTAGCCGCGGGCAATGGTTTGCTCCAGCCCGTAGAGTAGACAGTTCAAATCAACGGCCACCAAATCAGTAGTTTGGATGGACCCCAGCGTGCCATCGGGCCCAAACCAGCGGCTGCTGAAATCCCAGCCCGAGGCGGCCGCCGCCCGGATGTTGCGGTAGAATACGGCCGGCACCTGCGGGCTCAGCTTAGCGGCGGCCACGTCCTCGGCGTACGACTCCTCGCGGGGTTCGGTGCTGGCGTCCCAGTAGCGGTTCAGCAGGGCCCCGCCGGGCAGGCATACCACGGGGCCGGCGGCGGTGCCGGGGCGCACGGCGCCGGCGCCGGCCATCCAGTAGGCGTACTCGCCCAGCAGGGCCCCCTGGTAGCGGCGGCGCACGGTGTCGCCCTGGGCGGTGGCCAGTAACTCCACCATTTGGGCGAAGAACGGCGGCTGCGAGCGGGTGAGGTAGTAGGTGCGGTTACCGTTAGGAATGAAGCCGTAGCGCCCGATGAGATAGGCAAAATTATCCACCATGTCGCGCACCAGGCCCACGCGGTGGGCATCGACGAGGCCCAGCATCGTGAAATACGAATCCCAGTAGTACACCTCGCGGAAGCGCCCACCGGGCACCAGGTATGGGTGCGGAAGCGGCAGCAGCGACGAGCCGGGGGCCCCGACCGCGGCGTCGGGCCGACGTTGCAGCACCGTCCACAGCGTGTCGAGGTGGGCGCGCAGGCCGGCGGCCACGTCGCTGCGGTAGGCGTCGGTGGCGGCCGCGGGGGGCTGAAAGTAGGTGTTGGCGAAGGCCTTCAGGTCGAAGCCAGGCTGCTGGCGCTGCTGCGCGTAGGCGGCCACGATGGCGGCCACCGGCGCTTTGGGCAGCGCATCCACAAAGGTTTTGCCGTCGGCGTACACGTGCCCGAGCTGCACGGCCTCGAACAGGCCGGGATACAGCTGCCGAGGCGACGGCGGCAGCGCGGGAGCCGGGGCCACCCGGGCGGCAGGGGCAGTGGCCGGAGCGGCCGCGGGGGCCTGGGCGTGGGCTGCGCCCGCCAGCAGGGCGAGCCCGAAGGCGTACAAGTAGTTGCGCATGGGCAAGGATCGTTGGGGTGGGAACGGACCGGCAAGTTCGGCGCTTTTGGGCCAGCGGTCACGCTGGGGGCCTTACCTACAACCCAGCCACCGACGCGTACTACAAAGACGGCATCAACCGCTACATGGTGGCGAGCGACGACGCAGCCGTGAACCCCGCTCAGCGCGGTACGCCCCCGACGACTCGCGCATCCGCCTGCGCATCCGCTCGATGGTAGGCCTGATTCCGCTGTTTGCCGTGGAAGTCATTGACGATGAGCTGCTGGCGGCCATGCCGCAGTTCGCGGCCCGGATGGCGTGGCTGCTCGCCCACCGCCCCCACCTGGCCGCCGTAGTCGGCCAGTGGCAGGAGCCCGGGCAACCCATCCGCCATCGCCTCAGCCTGCTGCGCCGCACCCGCCTGCGCCACATACTCACACGGATGCCTGACGAGCAGGGATTCCTGGCCGACCACGGCATCCGCTCGCGCTCGCGCCCCCACCTGCCGAGCCCTACCAGTACCACACCCCCGAGGCCTCATTCGAAGTGGCCTACGTGGCGGGCGAATCGGACTCCGACATGTTCGGCGGCAACTCCAACTGGCGGGGCCCCATCTGTTTACCAGTCAACTACTTAATCATCAAGTTATTGCAGCGATTGAACTTCCACGACGGCTATTCGTTCACCATCGAGTACCCCACCGGCTCGGGCCACGAGCTGAACCTGCATCAGGTAGCCGCCGCCCTGGCCAAACGACTCGCCGGGCTGCTGTTGCGGGGCCCCGACGGCCGCCGCCCGGCCTTCGCCCAATCCGAGCTGCTGCAAACCGACCCGCACTTTAAGGACTACCTACTCTTCCCCGAGTACTTCGACGGCGACTACGGCAAGGGCCTAGGCGTCAGCCACCAAACCGGCTGGACGGGCCTCATCGGGCGGCTGTTGCAATAGGCGCAGCAGTAGTGGCCGGGGGCCCTAAGGCAGGTTCTTGACTATTAATCTGGTCATGCTGAGCGTAGTCAAATCATCTCTACCACGCAAGTAATCAATGATTAGTGAGCGGTAAAGATACCTCGACTACGCTCAGCATGACCGCCCTCTTTTCGCATATTTGGACGCCCCCCGGGGCCCCCTGGGGCCCTACCAACACTATTTTTTGCGCGGCTTCAAGTAGCGCTGGGCTTCGGCGCGCAGGGGCAGGCTTTTATCGGCGTGGTCGAGCACGGCCTGGTAGTAGCGGCGGGCGGCCGCGTCGTCGTGCTCCTGCACGGCCATTTTGGCCAGGTTGCCGTTGGCGTAGGCGTAGTAGCGCTGCTGGGTCTGGCCGCTGACTTCGGCAAACACGATGCAGCGCAGGTAATAGTCCTTGGCCGCTACCAGGTTGTGGTAATAAAACTGGTTGTAGTAGCCCAGGTAGTAGGCCGCGTAGCGCCCGCTGGTGGCCTCGTAGCCGGGCAGGCCCTGGTTGATTTTGTCGAGCAGCTGGCGGCTCACGGCCTCGCCTACCCCCACGTTGCCCGTCACGAAGCACAGCTTGGCGTATTCGCGCTGCACGTAGGCATTATCGGGAAATTCGGCTAGCAGACCCGCGCAGATTTTCAGGGCCCCGACGGAGTTCTTCTCGCGCGTGCTTTCCAGCATGTCAATGAGTTGCACCACGGCCTCAGTGCGGGTGTAGAAACCCTCGGCGGCCACAGTGCGCACCTGCTGGAGGCCCAGCACGCGGTTGCCTTTCGGGAAAAATACCAGGATGGGCTTGAGCCAGGGATGGGCCTCGCCGACGACGTCGGCGTAGTAGTTGAACAGGCCCTGGCCGAGCAGGAACTCGGGGCTGAGGCCGTTGGCTTCGCGGCTGCGCTCCAGGTAGTTGAGGGCCCGCTTGCTGCACAGCGTGGCCTTGGCGTAGGAGCTGCGCTCACCGTAGAGCCGCGCCTCGAACCCGTAGGCCGCCGACAGGAAAAAGCACGCTTCATAGTCCTTGCTATCGGCGTCGTAGCGGCGCCTGGCCTGGGCCACGGCCGTGTCCATATAGGCCAGAAACAGCCGGTCGTACTTCGTGTCGGTGAGGTTGCTGGGCATCATTTTCCACCACACGTTCAGGCCCAGCAAAAAGTAGGGCATGGGGTGGCGCGGGTAGCGCCGGCGCAGCGACCGAAACTGCCGTTCGGCGCGGTCGAACTTAAAGTTGTAGAGGTTGGCCACCGCCCCGCCCAGCTCCTGCCGGATGTCGGGGTCGAGCAGCAGCCAGCCCTGCGTGTCCACGGCCTGCGGGGCCACCGCCACCGTGTCGAGCGCCACGATGCGGGGCCGGCGCACCGTGTCGGCCGGGGCTTGCGCACGGGCCCCTAAGGGCCCCAGCAGCAGGCAAAACAGGTAGAATAGCTGTTTGATAATTGTATAGCTATAAAGTTCTAAAAACGTTATGCAGCGCGCAGCGAAGCCTCTCTACCGCTCACTAACCCATGATTACTGCCGCGGGAAAGATGCTTCGCTGCGCTTTGCATGACCGCCTAGAGAGTTGCTGCTAAAATAAACCAGCCGGCCACTACGCCTCAGCCGGTTGTTCCAGGATTTCCATTTGCCAGGCCACCTCCTCGGCGCGCACCGGGTAGGGCTGGCCGTGGCGGATGGTTTGGGCCACAGCGTCGAACAGGCCCAAATAGTTTCCCGACGGGGCCGGATCGTGCTGGGTACTGAGGGCCCCGTCGGGGCCGGCGAGGGTGAGGTGGCCGTCACTGCCGGGCAGCTCCTGGCCATAGGCGGGGTTGGTGGGGCGCAGGCCGGCCAGCAGTTGGGCTTCCTGGGGGTCGGTACGGCCTTTTTGGTAGCTGCCCCGGGTGCCGTGCAGCACGTAGGCCGGGCCGGGGGCGGCCACCAGCAGGCTGGCCGTCAGCCACACGTTGAGGCCGGCGGGGTAGCGCAGGTGGAAACTGAAAAAATCGTCGACCCGCCCGCCGGGCCGGAAGTGGCCCTGCACCTTGCGCACGCCCAGCGGCCGCCCAAACAAGGCCACGGCCTGGTCGACGAGGTGGGGCCCCAGGTCATAGGCCAGGCCCACCGCCGGGCCGGGCTCCTCCTTGAAGACTTTGGTGTTCAGGGCCATCTTATAGCGGTCGTAGCGGAAGTGGGCTTCGATGAGCTGACCGAGCTGGCCGCTCTCCACCACGCAGCGCACGGCGCCGAAGTCGGTATCCCAGCGGCGATTTTGGTAGGCCAGCAGGTGGCGGCCCTGCTGCTGGGCCAGGGCCCCCAGTGCCTGCCACTCGGCGGCGGTGGCGGCCACGGGCTTTTCCAGCAGCACGTGCTTGCCGGCCAGCAGGGCCTGGCGGGCCTGCTCGACGTGCAAGCCGCTGGGGGTGTTGACAACGACCAGCTCGATGGCGGGGTCGGCCAGGAGTTCGGCCACGCTGGGGTAGCTGCGGATGCCGGGGTAGTCGGCGGCCATGCGGGCGCCGTGGCGCTCCACCACGGCGTACAATCCGAAACCAGGGTGGGCGGTAATGAAGGGCGCATGAAACAGCTTGCCCGACATGCCGTAAGCCAACAGGCCGGTGCGGATGGGTGGGGAGGAAGGCATCATGCCCAAAACTACCGCCCCCGCCCCGAACGCGGCCACCCCAGTCCGCCCAGACGTACTTTTACGGTCCTTCACCCCCTGCCCTTTTATGGAAACCGAACCCGCGCCCACCTCCTCTACCCTGGCGCTGCTGGGCCTACGCTGCCCGCGCTGCCACGAGGGCGAACTCTTTCTGCACCCCGCCACCAGCCTCACCAAGTTTACCGAAATGCCCGCCGCCTGCCCCGTATGTGGCCTCAGCTACGAGCCCGAGCCGGGCTTTTACTTCGGGGCCATGTATATCAGCTTCGCCTTCGCGGTGGCCATTTTCTTCGCGGTGGGCATCGCCCTCTACTTCCTGGCCGGCGACCCCGACACGTGGGTGTACGTGTCCGTGGTGGCCGCCCTCACGCTGGCGGCCACGCCGCTGGTATTCCGCTACTCCCGAGCCATCATGCTGTACCTATTCGGCAACAGCGGCTACGACCCCAACTGGGCCCGTTTCCTCCGCCGCGGGCTGGACAAGTAGCTTGGAATCTGCGAGTCCAGGCTACTCTTCGCCTTTGCGCAGTTCGGCGTCGAGGAAATACGCGCCTTTGCGCACCAGCCGGGTGGTATCGGGCAGCGGGTCGAGTACGGTTACGGCCACGTCGCCGTGCTGGGGCAGGCCGGCGTGCACCTTCACGCGGCGGAACACGGTGCGGCCCGAGTCCTGGCCCACGGCGCGGAAAATGTAGCTCAACTCGCCGGCCTGGATCAGGGCGGCCTCGGGCAGGGTGCGCACCCGGGCCCCGGCCGTTTGGATGCGAGCGGCTACGAACTGGCCGGGCAGTAGGTCGGTGCGCTCGGGTTCGAGGTGGGCGTGCACGCGCACGGTGCGGGCGTTGTCGTCGAAGGCCTTACCCACCAAAAATACGCGGGCCGTCAGCTCCTCATCGCGCCCGGCGTTCTGCATTTTGAACAGGATTTTCTGGCCCACTTTCACCTGAGCCACGTCCTTCTCGAACACTTTCAGCTCCAGGTGCAGGTCGTCGCGGTTCAGCACCTCCACCAGCACGTCCTGGGGCCCCACGTACTGGCCGGGGTTGATGTTGACGGCCTTCACGTAGCCGGCAATGGGCGAAATAAGCGGCACGCTCTGCACAATCTGGCCCGTGGCGTCGAGGCGGGCCACCGAAATGCCCAACAGCCGCAGCTGGGCGGCGGTGGCGCGCAGCGTGGCCTGCTCGGTGGCGTAGTCGGCGCGGGCCATTTGCAGCTTGCGCTTAGCGCCCACATCCTCCACGTCGAGGATGCGCTGGCGCTCCAGGTCTTCGGCCAGGAAGCGCACTTTGGCCTTGCTCTGCAGGTAGTTCTGCTGCATGGTGAGGTACTCAGGCGAGCGCAGGGTGGCCACCGTGGCGCCGGCCTGCACGTGCTCGCCGGGCAGCACGGCCACGGTTTGCACGTAGCCGCCCATCACGGCCGTGATGGACACGCGGTTCTGGGGCGGCACCTCCACCGAGCCGTTGGCCTGCACTTCGGTGGTCATGTTCTGGCGCTCGAAGGTGCCGAAGGTGATGCCCGCGGCCTTTTCCTGGGCGGGGCTCACGCTAACTTGGTTGGGGTTAGCCGGCGCGGCAGCTTGGGCGGGCGCGGAGCCATCTTTCTTGGCAGCGTCGCCTTTTTGGGCAGCGTCGCCGGACTTGGAGCCGCAGGCTGTGAGCAGCGCCAGGGCCCCCAGCACGGGGTAAAGTTTGAAGTTAAAAGGCATTTTGGTTGTGATCAGATTTTAAATAAAGGACGGCGGCCTAGGGTCCCCGGGGCCCTATTCAGGCCGGGCAAACCGTCATGCTCATCTGGCGTCTGCGTAGCGCAGCGGAGTTGAAGCATCTCTCCCGCTGACTAAATCCAGATCCAAACAACGATTGGGTCACTACAGCAGTGGAGATGCTTCGGCTGCGCGGATGCCAGATGAGCACGACGTTCAATAAAGCCGGAGTGCCACTCCGTTCTACATTATTATTTTGCCGCGGGAGTGTCCGTGCCCGTTAGGGCCTGCACGCTCACCACCAGCTCGTTGTAGCGCTGGGCCTGGTCGAGGTAGTTGGTTTGGATTTGCCAGGCGGGGTCGGTGTTCACCACGTAGGTTACGTAGTCGATGTCGCCGGCGCGGAAGCTTTTTTCGGCCGTGCTCAGGATAAGCCGGGCCTGGGGCAGGGCCGTGCGCTCGTAGTAGTCGAGCGAGGCCCGGGCCCGCCGCAGCTGTAAGCGCAGGCCCCGCAGCTGGGTGCCGAGCTGGCTGGTGGCGTAGCTGAGCTGGCCCGCGGCCACCTGCTCGCCCAGGCGGGCGGCGGCCACCCGCGCCCGGCCGGCGCCGCCAATCAGCGGGATGGCCAGGCCCAGCTGCACCACGCTCAGGGCCTGGTACTCGGGCCGAATGGTTTGCTGGAAGTAGCCGGCCCGCACGTCGGGCAGGCGGCGCAGCTGATCCACCCGCGTTTGCTGCTGGCTGACGGCTACCTGCTGGCGCAGCAAGCCCAGCGTGGGGTTACTCTCGGGCGAGAGGGCCGCCGTGTCGGTGGCGGCGAGCGGGGCCACCAGCGCGTCGGTGGTGTCGATGGCGGCCGGGTCCGGGCTGCCCAGCAGCTGGCCTAGCTGCGCGCGCTGCACCTCCAGGTCGGAAAGGGCAGTGAGCAGGCGGTTTTCCAGCTCGCGGGCGCGGGCCTCGGCAGCCACTTGCTCCAGGCGGTTAGTTTCGCCCACTTTATAGCGAATGAGCGCGGCGTGGGCAGCACGGCGGTACAGGCTGTCCTGGCGGCGCAGCAGGGCCACCCGGCGGTAGCCCACCAGCAGGCCGTAGTAGCTGCTGCGGATGGCCTGCTCCAGGCCGCGCCGGCTTAGGCGGGCCTGCTGCTCGGCCGTCACGCTCTGGCCTTGCAGCAGCTTGCGCTGGGCGATGTACACGCCGGGGAAAGCCACCTGCTGGATGACGTTGAACGTGTGGTCTTTCAGGGGCCCCGAAATCTGGCCGAGCTGAAAATCGACGATGGTGCGCGGGGCCTCCAGGCCAGTGCGCACCAGGGCTCGCTGCTGCTGGATTTGCAGGCCGGCGGTTTGCAGCGACTGGTTTTGGGCCCCGGCCGCTTGCAGGGCCCCGCCCAGGTTCAGGGGCTGGCCAGCCGTCGAACCCAACGTGTTCTGGGCCCGCGCCGGAAGGCCCAGGGCCCCCAGCAGCGCCAGCAGCAGCAGGGCGGTGGCCACGGCTACCGCGGGCTTCTTGGCCGGCTCAGGGTCCTGGTTGGTGCCTTGGCCGTCGGGGCCCGGCTGGCCGTCGGGGCCCTGGTTGGGCTCCTCCCCTTTCTCGGCGGCGTGCTTGGCATCTTCCTTGGCCTTAGCGGCGTCGCGGGGGTTGGGGTCACCGTCTTTGGTGAAAAGGCCGTAGAGTACCGGCAGCACCACAAGGGTGAGCAGAGTAGCCGAAATGAGGCCCCCGATGACCACCGTGGCCAGCGGCTTCTGCACTTCGGCGCCGGCCGAGGTGCTTAGCGCCATCGGCAGGAAGCCCAGCGAGGCCACGCTGGCCGTGAGGATAACCGGCCGGAACCGCTCCTCGGTGGCGCGCAGAATCCGGTCGCGCACGCTGGCCACGCCCTCGGCCGCCAGCTCGTTGAGGCTGGCCAGCAGCACGATGCCGTTCAGCACGGCCACGCCAAACAGGGCGATGAAGCCCACACCCGCCGAGATGCTGAACGGCATCCCGCGCAGCCACAGCGCCGCAATGCCGCCGATGGTAGCCAGCGGCACGCCCGTGAAGATGAGCAACGCCTGCTTCACGGAGCGGAACGAGAGATACAGCAGCAGAAAAATGAGCAGCAGCGACACCGGCACGGCCACTTTCAGGCGCTCGATGGCGTGGTTCAGGTTTTCGAATTGCCCACCGTAGGTGATGGTGTAGCCGGGGGGCAGCTTGAGGCCTTGGCCGAGCTTACCCTGGATTTCCTGCACCAGGCTCTGCACGTCGCGGCCGCGCACGTTGATGCCGATGTTGATGCGGCGGCGGGCGTTATCGCGCGAAATCTGGATGGGTGCGTTGCGGTAGGCCACGGTGGCCAACTCGTCGAGCGGGATTTTCTGGCCCCCGGGCGTGTCCACGTACAGGTCCTTCAGGTTGGCCAGGCCCTGGCGGTGGGTGCTGTCGAGGCGCATCACCAAATCGTAGCGCCGCTCGCCCTCGTACACCTGGCCCGCCACGTTGCCGGCGAAGGACGCGCGCAGAATCGTATTCAAGTCGCTCACCTTCACGCCGTACTGGGCCAGCTTCTGGCGGTTGTAGGTCACGCGCATCTGGGGCAGGGCCGCAATTTGCTCCACCTTCAGGTCGCCCACGCCCGCCAGTGAGCGAATAAGTGCGGCGGCCTCGTTGGCCTTGTCGTAGAGCACGCCCAGGTCATCGCCGTAAATCTTGATGCTCACGTCCGACTTCACGCCCGAAATCAGTTCGTTGAAGCGCATCTGGATGGGCTGCTGGAACTCCATCGTCACGCCGGGCACGCCGGCCAGGGCAGCCTGCATCTTGTTGGCCAGCTCCTCGCGGGTGCTGGCCGAGGTCCACTGGCTGTGGTCTTTGAGGATGACCATCTCGTCGCTGTCCTCGAGCGACATCGGGTCGGTGGGGATTTCCGAGGTGCCGCTCTTGCCCACAATCTGCTCGATTTCCGGGAATTTGGCCTTCAGAATCTTCTGCACGTGGGTGTTGGTGGCGATGGTCTGGCTCAGCGACGAGCCCGGGGCCAGCGTCACGTTCAGGGCAATATCGCCCTCGTCGAGCTGCGGAATGAACTCGCCACCCATGCGCGAGAAAATAAAGCCCGCTCCCACCAGCAGCAGCACCGCCACGCCCACCACCACAAACCGGGCCCCCAGCGCCCAGCGGATAACGGGGTCGTAGCCGCGGTGCAAAAACTTCATGATGCGGTACGAAACCGTGCCCTCTTCCTTGATATCCTTCTTCAAGGCCCAAGCCGTAACGGCCGGTACGTAGGTGAGGCACAGCAGCATAGCCCCTATAATGGCGAAGCTCACTGTGAGGGCCATCGGCCGGAACATCTTGCCCTCGATGCCGGTGAGCGAGAGGATGGGGAAGTACACGATGAGGATGATGAGCTGCCCGAACAAGGCCGACGACATGAGGCGCGTGGCGGCTACCTCTGTCATGTCGTCCATCGTTTCGTGGGCCGCTTGCTCGCGCTGGTGCACGAGGTGGAAGATGACGGCTTCCACGATAATCACGGCCCCGTCCACGATGAGGCCGAAGTCCAGGGCCCCCAGACTCATCAGGTTGGCCGACACGCCGAACAAGCTCATCATGCCCAGCGCAAACAACATGCACAGCGGAATCATGGTGGCCACCACCACCCCGGCGCGCCAGTTGCCGAGCAGCAGCAGCAGCACCACCAGCACAATCACGCCGCCTTCTATCAAGTTGTGCTCGACGGTGGCAATGGCTTTGTCGATGAGCTTGGTGCGGTCGAGAAATGGGGTGATGACCAGGCCCTTGGGCAGCGTTTTCTGGATCTCGGCCACCCGCGTCTTCACGTTTTTAATGGTTTGCTCCGAGCTGGCACCCTTCAGCATCAGCACCACACCGCCCACGGTTTCGCCACGGCCGTTGCGCGTCATGGCGCCGTAGCGCACGGCGTGGCCCATGCGCAGGGTGGCCACGTCGCGCACTAGCAGCGGGGCCCCGGCGGCGGCCTGCTTGATGACGGTGGCGCCCACGTCGTCGAGCGAGCTGACCCGGCCCTCGCCCCGGATGAAGTAGGCATTGGGGCCCCGCTCGATGTAGGCGCCGCCGGTGTTGGCGTTGTTGTCCTGCAGAGCCACGTACAGCTCGGCCATCGTCACGCCGTTGGAGGCCAGGCGCACGGGGTCCACGGCTACCTCGTATTGGCGCAGGTAGCCGCCGAAGCTGCTCACGTCCACTACGCCGGTGGTGCCGGCCAGCTGGCGCTTCACAATCCAATCCTGCACGTCGCGCAGCTTGGCCAGGTCAAACTGCTTTTCGTAGCCCGGCAGCACCCGGATACTGTACTGGTAAATTTCGCCCAGGCCCGTGGTGATGGGCGCCATGCTGGGCTTACCGGCTCCGGCGGCCAGGTCGGCTTCGGCAGCTTTCAGCTTCTCGGCCACCAGCTGCCGGGTCTGGTAGGTGGTCATTTCGTCGGGAAAAACGACGGTAATCACCGAGAGCCCGAAACGCGAAATGGAGCGAATTTCCGTTACGCCCGGCACGGTGCGCAGCTGCAACTCCAGCGGCACCGTGATGAGCTGCTCGACTTCCTGGGCGGCCAGCGCGTCGCTCTGGGTAATGACCTGCACCTGGTTGTTGGTGACGTCGGGGATGGCATCGAGCGGGATGTTCACCGCCGAAAACCCGCCCCAGGCAATGAGGGCCAGCACCATGAGCGCCACCAGCAGCTTGTTGCGGACGCTGGCGGCAATTATTTTCTCAAGCATAAAAAACAGGAACAGGGCCCCGGCGCTGCCGCCCGCCGCACGGCCCCAGCGGGCCTGCGCGTTGAACAGCCAGTGCGCAGACTCGCCGAGCCCGCGCCACACCCAAACCGCTAATTTTCAATTTACTAAACTACGCACGGCCCCGTCCGGGGCCCTGGCCCAACCGGGCGCACTGCCCACGGGGGCGGCCGCCGGGCTACGCTCGCGGCGGTTGCAGCAGCGAGGCGCTGGGCTGGAAGCGGTACAGCGCCACCCAGGCACTGCGGGGCCCCGGCACGGCACGGGGCACGCGCGGCGCCCAGCCCAGGTGGGGGCCCTGGGCCACCAAAAAGGCCCCCGCGGCGCAGTCGTGGCCGCCGTGCAGGGGGAGGCCCTGGTGGTCTTGCTGGTGCCGGGCCGAGCAGATGCAGCCGAAGTGCTGCTTGGTGCCCGCGCCGTAGTGCTCCACCAGAAACTCGCCCAGCGTGAGGCCCCCGCCCGCCGCGGAGTGGTGGAAGCGGTAGTGCTTCACCAGCTCGGGCAGCTTGGCCAGCTCGCCCAGGTCGTTCTCGGGCACGCAGCTCCCCAGCAGCATCAGCAGGCTTAAGAAGACGGCGGCGAAGCGTTTCATTGGCGACAGTACCCAAATGGCCCCCCAATGGTTCGGAACCCGCCGCGAATTTAAGGGGATTTTAAGGGGTTGCCCGCCGCAACCCCACCCTCGGCTCCCTCTCCGGTGGGAAAGGGTGCGTTCAACGAGCTAGTTAACAGCTCAGGTACTGGTATCCTTCCCCACCAGATTGTGCGCATTAAGCGGCGTGGGCGGGGGGGTGATGTTGCCCAAACGCCCCTATCTTGCCGCCTCACCCTACCCCGCTGCCCTGGCATGGAAAGCCCCTTGCCCGTTGCATTTGCCTCGGTGGCCGGCCCGAGCTACGCCCTGGGGCCCTACCACGGGCCATGAGCAATACGGCCGACCGGCCGGTGCAGGTCGGCTCGCACTATCCCTTCTTCGATACCAACGCCGCCCTGCGCTTCGACCGCGCCGCCGCCTTGGCCCACGTCGAGGTGTACCTCGGCTGCTTCGGCCTGGGGGCCCACCGCCGCAAGTACCCGGCCCAGCTCTCGGGCGGGCAGCGCCAGCGGGCGGCCATCGCCCAGCAGCTACTCTGCTCCGACTACCTCATTCTGCCCGACGAGCCCTTCTCGGGCCTCGACGTGGCGATGATTGACGAGGTGGAGAAAATCATCGTCGAGGTCACGACCCTCGACGAGCTGAACACGGTGCTCATCGTGTCGCACGACATCGCCACCACCACCGCCCTCGCCGACCGCCTCTGGCTGCTGAGCCACGAACGCGACGCCGCCACCGGCCAGCTCCTGCCCGGGGCCACCATCAGCCCCCGCCACCAGTACAACCTCGCCCAACTCGGCCTGGCCTGGCACCCCGGCGTGGAATCCGAACCAGAATTCGCGCAGTTCGTGGCGGAGATTAAGGAGGAGATTCGGGGGAGTTAGGGTTAGATTTGTCGTGCTCTCATAACCTAATAACAACTGAACTTCTAACGAATAAACTTCAAAGAAATGAGTGAGACAAAGAAAAAACTGAAGGCTGAATTAGCTGATCTCTTACGTTATGCAGAGCACCTGCATAATCATGAAGCAATATTGCAGGGAAAAATACCCAAAAAGGAGGCAGATATATTAAATACTGATACTGATTTTAAAAAATTTCAAAAAGAGTTCGATAACATAAGCATAAGCTATAATAAATGGTATTCAAAGACCATTCAAATTATCAATCAACTCTTACCTGACAGAATTATCGAATTTAAGAAATTATATAATGATGAAAAACGCACAAAAGATATAACATTTTTAAACTATTCTATTTCAGACTATTTAATCGGCTTGAGAATTACACGGGGATGGGAGAAAGAAAATGCTGTTGACGCATTTGCTGCATTTCACGCTAAAATATTACAACAGATATCTATATTAAACTCTTGTCTAGATATTATTGATTCTAAGCTATCCAATATTGAAGGCATTTTACAGTCTGAACTATTTGCCAGCGAACTAGATATGGCAAAGGATATGCTCAAGAAAAAACATATCAGAGTGTCAGGCGCATTAGCAGGAATTACTCTTGAAATTCATCTTAAAAAGGTCTGCATCAATCACGGTGTTGTTTTCAAAAAAGCTCATCCAACAATCACTGACTTCAATGAAGAACTAAGAAAGAGCGAACTGATTGACGTACCAACTTGGCGCTTAATTCAGCGACTTGGCGACATTAGAAACTTGAGTGTTCACTCAAAAGATCGTGAACCGACAGCAGATGAAGTTGAGGACTTGATTAGAGGGTGTGAGAAGCTTATTGCTGAGCTTTATTGAAGCAGAACGTTTTAACATGCTCATAATTATTTGAGATAAAGAGGTCATATTATAATTCAAGTCTCCCAATACATTCTCAAGTCATCACCTCTACCCACGCCCATAAACGCAAACGGGATGGGTGCGCTGCGGCTACTTACCGCAATGCACCCACCCCGTTTAACATTCAACTCCTGGGGGCTGGGGGCCCCGGATGGCTTATTGCATGTGCACGCGGAACTGCCACACTTGCTTGTCGAGGACGTAGCTGAGCTCCTGCAACTGGTTGGAGGTCACCTCGTCTATTTTGCCTAGGTGGTCGATGCGCTGGCGCACGCGCTTGGCCACGGTGGTAATGCGCTCGGTCATGAGGATGAGCATTTGCTTATCAGAGAGGTAGCCCCCCGGGAACTCGCCTAGGTTGGCGTTGGCGGCCACCACGGCGGTGCGGCCATCAATGGGGTGGCCCACTTGTAGCACGCGCTCGGCCATGATATCGGCGTACTTGAGGTACTGGTTAGCATATTGTTGCAGCTGCTCGTGCAGCGGCAGGTAGATGGGGCCCCGCAGGTTCCAGTGGCTCTGCTTCGCGTCGTGGTACAGCTCCAGCAGCTCTACCACGGTGGCTTGCAGGTCGTCGGTGATGGGCTGGCGCTTTTCGGCTTCTACCGGAATGAGCGCGTCAGCAGCCGGGTTGCGGTAGTCGAGCTTGCCGTTGGGGTCGGCCGGGGGCGTGGGGGTGTTGTCGGGGGCCGTGGGGGTTCCAGTGGCCGCCGGGGCAGCTTGCCCGGTGGTGGTGCGGTTGGCGCGGCGAGATTGGGCGGTGGCTTGGTAGGGGGCGGCGGCAGCCAACAAGGCTACGGAAGCCGCGAGGAAGTAAATTTTCATAAAAACAAGAAAAAGAAACGTGGCTAGCGGTGGGGCCCCGAGCCGGGCCACCCCCCCCGGCGTGGGAGAATAGACTTTGAACGGCACCTTGCCGTAGGCGGCACTTAGCAAAAGCTTAAAATTGGCTTAAGACCTCGCTCAAGGCCCTAACGTGGTGTTTGTAAGCGTGTACTTGCTGTTTAGAAAGGCAGCTACTTGGCAAGCCGAGGTGTTAGCAGCCTTATCCGACGACCCAAGGGTGGTTGTGCTGAGCGCAGTGAAGCATACTTCCCGCAGCAGTGAATGGTTACTTACACGGGAGAGATACTTCGGCTGCGCGGACGCTAGGTGAGCGTAGCCATTCTAGCGCACAGGGTTTCATTTATTCAACTTCCCCGTAAGCACCCACTACCAAACACCTACTTATACTCGTCACGAAGTAAGTTGCGAATGAGTTGCGGGCAAAGTACTAAACTTGTGTCATGAACGTGGAGTTGACCGTTTCCGAGCGCCAGCACTTGCGCCAGTTGCAGAAGCAACGACGCGATGACGAGGGGTACGTGAAGGTCACGGTCGTGCTGATGCTCGACGCGGGCCGTGGCCTGGCGACGGTGGCTCAGGATTTGGGCCTGGACGAGACGACGGTCTACCGCTACGTGCGGGCGTTTACCGACCTGGGCCTGGAAAAGTACCTGGCCCACGAGCAGCCGGGCTACTGGGGCCTGCTGTGCAGTGCCCAACTCGCCCACTTGTGCCGGGAAGTCAACACGACGCTCTACACCGATTGCAAAGCCATACAGGCGTGGCTGTTGCGCACCTACCAAGTGACCTATTCGCTTTCCGGCCTGACGGACTTGCTCCACCGCCTGGGCTTTACCTACAAGCTGACCACCCCCGTGCCCTGCCAGGCCGATGCGGCCGCGCAAGCTGATTTTCTGGACGAGTTGGTCGTGCTTGAAGCCCACGTTGAGCGGGGCGAGGCGGTGCTCTATTACGCCGATGCGGCCCATCCGACCCACAACACGCGTTGCACCCGCGCCTGGTGCGCCGTGGGCCAGGAACGCCCCCTGCTCACGGTCAGCGGCCGCGAGCGGGTGAACCTGAACGCGGCCCTGAACGCCTACGAACCGACGCAGGTGGTGCTCGACGAAACCGCGTGCGTCAACGCGCAGAGCACCCGGCGACTCTACGAGCAGCTGCTGGCCGCCCACCCCGACAAGGCCCGCATTTACGTCGTGTGCGACAACGCCCGCTACTATAAAAACAAGGAATTGCGGGTCTGGCTGGCCGACAAGCCCATCTGCCAGGTGTTTTTGCCCCCTTACTCGCCCAATCTGAACCTGATTGAGCGCTTCTGGAAATACCTGCGCCAGAAGATTATCAACTCCACCTTCTACCGCACCAAGGGCCAGTTCAAAAAGGCCGTGCTCAACTTCTTTGACCGGCTCCCCGAGTTTGGCCAAGACCTCACGTCCCTACTAACCCGGAAATATCATATTCTCGACGCGCAACCCTCTTCGTGACGAGTATATTACCGGCCGCCGCGCGTTGCGGAGCCGTTATTTCCCTAGCTTTTCCTATTCTTATGCGACTATTGATAATTGAGGACGAACCCGGCATTGCCCGGTTCCTGAAGCAGGGGCTGGAGGAAGAGTCCTTTGCCGTGGACGTGGCCGGCACGGGCCCCACCGGCCTCGCCCTGGCCCTGGCCCAGGCCTACGACCTGCTGCTGGTGGACTGGATGCTGCCCGGCCTCAGCGGGCTGGAGGTGTGCCAGCAGCTGCGCGCCGCCCACGACCGCACGCCCCTCATTTTCCTCACCGCCAAAGACACCGTGGCCGACACCATTGCCGGCTTGCAGGCGGGGGCCAACGACTACATTAAGAAGCCGTTCCACTTCGAGGAGCTGCTGGAGCGCATCCGGGTGCAGCTGCGGCCGGCGGGGCCCCCGGCCGAGCCCGAGCGCTTCGGCGTGGGCCCCATCGTGCTCGACGTGGGCACCCACCAAGTGCACAAAGACGGCGAGGAAATCGTGCTCACCCAGAAGGAGTTTGCCCTGCTCGAATACTTGCTGCGCCACAAGGGCAAGGTGTGCCACCGCCAGAAAATCATCGAAAATGTGTGGGATATCCACTTCGAGTACAATACCGGCGTGATTGACGTGTACGTGAACGCGCTGCGCAAAAAGCTTAGGTTAGGTAAGGAGGACGAGTATTTGCAAACCATCCGCGGCATTGGGTATGTCGCCCGCGATTAGCGTGGAGCTGCGCTTTAAAGACCGCGTGGCCCTGCACTACGTGCTGGCCACGGCCGCCCTGGTGGCGGCCGCCTACCTGCTGGTGTTTGGGGTGGTGCGCCACCGCGTGTACACCGACCTCGACGCCAACCTGCGCTTCGAGGCCGCCAAGCACATGGGCGAGCTGGCGGTATCGGGCCGCACCGTGCGCTTCGCCGACCGCAGCGAGTGGGAGGAGCGCGAGCACCGGGAGGTGCAGGTCGACCCGGTGTTCATTCAGGTGAACGACGCGCAGGGGCGCCTGATGGACCGCTCGCCCAACCTCAAGGCCGACCAGTTAGCCTTTGACGCTACGCCGGGCTGGCGCGCGCCCCGCAACTCGATGCTGCGCGGCAAGGCCATCCGGCAGGTGCAGGTGCCCATCGTGCGGGATGGGGCCCCGGTGGGCTACCTGCTGTCAGGGCTATCGTCGGAGGCCGCGCAGCACGTGCTGGATAGTCTGGCGCTGGTGCTGCTGGGCTCGTTTCCGGTGGTGCTGCTGGTACTGTTTGGCAGCGCGCGGCGGCTGGCCGGGCGCAGCATCGCCCCCATCGCCCAAATTACGGCCACCACCGCCCGCATCACGCGCAACAACCTGGCCGAGCGTATTGCCCTGCCCCCGCGCCCCGACGAGCTGCACACGCTGGCCAGCGCCATCAACGGCCTGCTGCAGCGCGTGGAGCAGGCCGTGGCCCGCGAAAAGCAGTTCACCGCCGACGCCTCGCATGAGCTGCGCACCCCGCTGGCCGTGCTCAAGGGCACCCTGGAAGTGCTGGTACGCAAGCCCCGCACCCCCGCCGAATACGTCGATAACATCACGCTCGGCATCCAGGAAATCGACCGCCTCACGCACCTCGTCGAGCAGCTGCTGCTGCTGGCCCGCTTCGAAAACCACGCCCCGGGGCCCCACCGGCAGGAGCTGGCCGTGCGCAGCAGCGTGCACGACGTACTGCTGCGCCACCGCGGGGCCCTCAGTGCCAAGCACATCCGGGTAGACGTGGAAGACGACCCGGCCGACGCCATCGCCTCCGATCCGTATTTAGTGGACCTGATTCTGGACAATGTGCTGAGCAACGCCATCAAGTATTCGCCGGCAGGCTCCACCATTGCGGTGGGGCTGGCGCACCGGGGCCCCCGGCTGGTCTGCACCGTGGCCGACCAGGGCATCGGCATTTGCCCCACCGACCTGGCCCGCATCTTCGACCCGCTGTATCGCTCCGACGCCCTGGCCCACAAGCACATCGACGGCACTGGCCTGGGCCTTTCCATCGTGGCCAAGGCCTGCACCCTGCTCGGCATCGAGCGCACTGTGCAGAGCGAGCTGGGCCAGGGCACGGTATTCACGCTAGTGTTCCCAGTGTAGGGCCCCAAGTTTAAACTGCGCATGATGAGGCCGCCGGAACGGTCATGCAGCGTGCAGCGCAGCATCTCTCCCGCGGCAGTAATCAGGGCTAGTGGAACAGTAGAGGTGCTGCACTGCGCGCTACATGACTGTTTTATTTGCTTTTAACCCCCCTTTACGGCATCACAAAAGATAAATCCGCGCTCACGATATTGGCCGTGAGGCCAGTAGTTTGCTAGTAGTGGCCGTAGCGCAGGTCGATGAATTTGAACTTGGCCACCCGGCCCACGAAGGGCGTTTTGAAGCAGCTGAGCCCGTAGAGCGGGGCGTAGCGGAAGCCCAGGCCCAGCACGGCAACGCGCAGAAAGACAAGATATTTCATCATCATAAAAGTGCGTTTTAGTGCTAAGACTTATTCCTAAAATCAGACAAAAAAGAACGTCATGCAGCGCGTAGCCAAGCATCTTTCCTGCGTAACTAATCCTGATTACTGGCGCGGGAAAGATGCTTGGCTGCGCGCTGCATGACGTTCTTTTTTGGGCGGTTTCTTATTCGGGAACAACTCTATGGGGCTTGGCGGCGGGGCCGCCGGGGCGGTAGCCGCTCTTGGCCAGCACCTTGCCCTCGGACGAAAGCAGCACCACCAGCGGAAACGTGCCTTCCTTATTGAGTTGGGCAGCGGCTTGCTCGCTCAGCTTGGTTTGGGCGGGTGGCAGCTGGTTTTTGCGGTTGCGCGGGAAGTCGAAGCGGGCTAGCACGAACTTGTCCTGGGCGTACTGCGCGAACTCGGGCTGGTCGAATACCTCCTGCTTCAGCATGATGCAAGGCTTGCACCAGTCGGAACCCGAAAACACAGCCAGCACCGGGCGCTGGCTGGCCTTGGCCTGTGCTAGGGCGGCGGTGAGGTCGGGGTTCCAGGCGGTGGCGGGCGGCGGCGTTTGGGCGCGGGCTCCGGTGGCCACCAGCAGCGCACTGGCCAGGAAAAAACGCATGGCGAATCGACAATAAGAAAGGACGAATAACCCCTCAAAGAACGCGGCCCCGACCCGCCGCGGTGCCCAAAGCGTATGGCCCGCAGTGCTTTTAAGCAAATCTTAAGCCCAACCACCGGCCAACCAGCTACAAAATACGCCAGAGCGTGGGTGGGGCCCCGGCGGCCCAAAGACTGGCGTTTTTTGCAGCCTCCCCAAACTGCCCCACCCATGCCCACCGGTACGCTGCTGATTACAGCGGTTTTCGAGTTGGTGTACCCGGTACCGTAAAACGGAGTGGCACTCCGCTTGGCGTTTGCACGGAAACGGAGTGCCACTCCGTTCTACAATCCTTCCGTATTGGCGGTACACTGACTCGAAAACCGCGCAATCGACGACGAGGCCCACTTACGGCAGCTGCGGGCACGGGTACTGGAGCTGGAAGGCTACGCCGTGCTCCAGGCCCCCGGCGTGGCCCGCGGCTTCGAGCTGCTGCGCGCCTACGCCGCCGAGGTGCTCGTCATCCTCTCCGGCGTAAAGCTACCCGACGCCCACGGCGTGGACCTGCTGCTCCGCTTCCGGGCCGCCGCACCCGACGCCGAAGTAGTGCTGCTCACCACCTTCGGCACCATCGCCAACGGCGTGCGGGCCAATGAAGCAAGGCGCGTTCGACTACCTCACGAAGGGCGATTTTGAGCAGCAGCTCGTGGTAGGTGGTGGAGCGCGCCGCCGACAAGGCCCGCCTGCACCAGCGCCTGGCCACCCTGGAGCGCCACGTGGCCCAGCGCGCCAATTTCGACGCCATGATTGGCACCTCGCCCGCCCTGCGCCGGGCCCAGGACCTGGCCCGCCAAGTGGCGCCCACCGACGGCACCCTGCTGCTGGGGGGGCCCAACGGCGCGGGCAAGGAGCAGTCTGCCCAGGCGCTGCGCGAGGCCAGCGGGCGTCGCCAAAAGGCATTCGTGGCCGTCAATTACAGCACCTTCCCGCGCGATTTGCTGGATTTGCAACTGTTTAGCCATAAGAAAAGGGCCTTAACGGGGGCCCTGGGCGACAAGAAAGGGCTGCTGGAAGAAGCCAACGGCGGCACCTTATTCCTGGACGAAATTGGCGAGCTGGAGCTGAACATGCAGGCCAAGTTACTGCGGGTGTTGGAGTTGCAGCAGTTCACCAAGCCCGGCGACACCAAGCCTACGCAGGTGAACGTGCGCTTGATAGCCGCCACCAACCGCAACCTCGAGCAGGCAGCGGCCGACGGCAACTTCCGGCACGGCTTGTACTACCGGCTCTCGGTGTTCACCATCGTGGTGCCGCCGTTCAGCGCCCGTATGGCCGACGTGCCGCTGCTGGCCGCCTACTTTTTGCAGCACTTCGCCACCCGCTCACGCCGGCCGGCCACGTGCTGTGCCTGCGCAACATACTGGACTTCAAAAAGCTCGACCAGCTGAAATCCGACTTCCTGGCCACCATCCCGCTACTCGCCCGCGGGGGCCCCGCTCGTCATCCAGGCCGTGCCGTGGGGCGAAATGATGCAGCTGAGCGTGCGCGACCAGGGCCCCGGCATGGCCCGCGTGCACCACAAGCGCATCTTCCAGCAGTTTGCGGGCGTGCCAGGGGTCCCGCCCCGGCAGCTCGGGCCTGGGCCTGAGCATTTCGCGCAAGTTCATCGCCGCGCAGGGCGGGCAACTGTGGGTGGAAAGCCAGCCGCCGGCCGGCTGCTGCGTCCTGTTCACGCTGCCCGTGGCGGGCTGAACGGGATTTCCATTGGCAGCCTGTGCCGCCAGCCGGCACCCGGGCCGCCGCCCCTCCGCAACGCAAAAGCCGCCGGCCCACAGCAGTTGCTGCGGCCCGGCGGCTTTTTTAGGGGCCCCGCGGGTAGACTATTGCACGATGCGGGTGTAGTATATCCTGACTTGCAGCGGCGCAGCGGTATTGGCCTGGTTACCCAGCGCACCACCTTTAAAAACGAGCGCTTGCACATCCGGGCTCAGCAGCAGGCCGTTGTTATCAATGGTGCCGGCCAGTACGGCTTGTATGTAGTTGAACAAGTTGAAGGTGTACGTGACCTGCGGCAGGCCGCTCCGGGGCGAAGTAATCACCGTAGGCCGAACCGTGGAGGCCAAACCGGCAAGGCCGGTATCAAACGCTGTCCGGATCTGGTTGGAGCTGTTGGTAAGCGTCGTGCCCAGGATAGGCAGGCGCGCCGCGGTGCTGTCTCGCACGGCGCCGGGCACCGCCAGCTGCAACGTGGCCGAGTTCAGTACCAAGCTGTTACCAAACTGATTGAGCGACCGCAGGTACGGGAATTCCAGCTTGGTGTAAATGCCCAGCGTGCCCTGCACAAAGCTGCGGTTGCCCGTGGCCGTGCTGCTGAGCGCCTGGCGGAACGCGGTGAGGCCCGCCAGCGCAGTACCCGTCCGGTCGGTTTCTAAGTGGTAGAAGTGCGGGAGACTCTGCCCCCCCGTGAAGGTGTAGATAAGCACCGTGGCCGGGTCGTTGACGGAGTGGTGGTACAAGCGCAGCACGGCGGCCGCCCCAAAGCGCAGCAGGGCCCCGTTGTCGGTGGCGCCGGGCGTCAGGGCCAGTCCGTTTAGGTAGCGCCCCAACTGTTCTTGCGCAGTCAGCTGGTTGGTTTGGCCGGCGTTCCAGAGGACCTGGCCCAGCACGTTGCTCAGGCGAATGTGCAGCGACTTCGCCTTGGTGCCCGGCCGGAACTGGCGCTGGCCGAGCACGGTGGTGCTGTAGGGCACGTCGTCCTTCGTATGGTAGGGCTTGCCGTCGGTACGCAGCGCGTTGAGGAGCTGGTGCACTTCTACCCGCTGCACTTTCGTGCTATCGCCGTAGCGGTAGGCATCCGACCTCATGTCCAGCGCCACCGAGTCGTACACCTGGGTTTGGTCGACCAACAGCGGTGCGTCGAGGGCAAGGCTCACGTAGCCCCGGCCCGTTACGGTGCCAAACAGCGGGTCGGCGTAACGCCCCACGACCAGCCCGGAATTGTTCGACGAAATGATGGAGTCGATGAGCACCGTGCTGGTGCGCACCGTCAAGGTGTCGGTGAAGAAAGCCACCCGGTTCACCGCCGCGGGCGCGGGCAGCGAGTCGTTGATGCCGTTGCCCTTTTTGCAGCCCGCCAGCAACACTATTGCCAGCAGCAGGCCCAGCAAGCCGGCCCCGGTACGGGGCTGGCTCGTCAAGTGGCGTTCGTTATTGAGGAACTGCATCCGGCGCAAACTGGTACAGATCGTCGAGGCGCGTGGTGCCCGTTACGCCCAAGCCCACGTAGCCCATGCTGCCAATGGCGAACCCAACGCCGTTGGAGCGGCCCACGCCACCGCCGCCGCCGGTCGTGGCGTTGAAGGCCGTTTTCACCGTCCAGGTATCATCAGTTGGGCTATAGACCCAGCAGTCAGCCTGCACCGCGCCTTTGGTACCCGTGGCAATGTAGCCCATCGAGCCCACTGCGAAGCTGGCGGCATTGGCGCGGGGCACGAGGGTATAGTCGTAGTCCAAAGCATCGGCCGACGTAGCCGAGTGCTGAATGAGCGGGCGGCGGGCCGTCCAGGTGCTGGTGCTGGGGTCGTAGGAGTACACGTCAGTGGGGTAGGCGGCGTTGTCCGTGCCCAGCATCACATAGCCTTTGTCGTTGACCGTGAAAGCCGAGGCGCCCTGGCGCTTGGCCCCGGGGAAGCTATTGATGGCCGACCAGGTGTTGGCGGTAGCGTTGTACTGGTAAAAGTCGTTTTGGGTGTTGCCAGTATTGCCGGTGCCCACGTACCCCACATTTTTAGCGGTGAAGGCCACGGCGCCGTAGCGGGCCGACGGGAACGAGGCAATCTGCGACCAGGTGTTCTTGGTGGGGTCGTACTTCCAGAAGTCGCTCAGGTAGTTCAGACCGTCGTAGCCGGTGCCCACGTAGCCATAGTTGGCGTCGGAAAAGGCCACGGCCAGGTAGCGGCCCTTACCCGGAAAACGGGCTACTTGGGTCCAGCTGTTGGAAGAGGCGCTGTAAGCGTAAAAGTCTTTGAAAGCACCGAGGGTATCCGTACCGTTCATGCCCAGGCCAGTGTAGGCCGTGCTGCCAATAGTGAAGCTCACGGCTCCGCTGCGCTTCAAGCCGCCGAAATACGCACTGCGGGTCCAAACGCCGGTAGCGGTGGTGGTATCGGGAGTTTTTTTGCAGGAACCGAGGCTTAAGGTCGCCAGCGCAAGCAAAACGACTGGAAAAAAATTCTTCATGAAAAGAAAAATGGAGTAAGCAAAATGGATGTCGTACGCCGCAAAGATACCCGAAACCTATCTGATGGTTGCTTGCCCACCCAACTACTTTTGAGCTTTCGGGGCCCGGCATGGCCCCACCAACGGCAACGGGCTACGGTTTAGTGCCCCGGGCGGCCCCGCCCTGGCGCTGCACCGGCCAATAGTTCGGGGCCCCTTCCCGGGCGAAAAGGGCCGCACTGGGGCCCCGGGCAGCCTCAGATCCAGCGGCTCAGGAATTGCCCAAACGCCTCCTTGTACTGGTCGCCCACGGGCAGCGTGGCCTCGCCAATTTGCACGGTGAGGCGGCGCACAGCCTCAATTTTGTCGAGCGCCACGATGAATGAACGGTGGATGCGCAGGAAGCGCCGGGCCGGCAATTTTTCTTCCATGGCCCGCAGGCTCAGCAGCGAGAGCAGGGCCCGGGGCGAGCTTTTGAGGTGCACTTTCACATAGTCCTTCAGCCCCTCAACGTACAAGATATCGGCCAGCAGCACCCGCACAAGCTGGTACTCTACTTTTAGGAAAATGCTGTCTTCCTCGGGCGGCGCGGGGGCGGCGGCGGCCTGGTCACGCTCGGCGTAGGCACGGGCCTTGCCAGCGGCCCGCAAAAACTCCTCGTAGTTGAAGGGCTTCACCAGGTAGTCGAGGGCGTCGACGCGGTAGCCTTCCACGGCGTACTGGCTGAAGGCGGTGGTGAACACCACCCGGGGCCCCCCGGCCTGGGCCAGCACGCGGGCCAGCTCCAGGCCGTTGAGCTCCTGCATCTGAATGTCGAGAAACGCTACGTCGACGCCGCCCGGGGGCAGCGCGTGCAGGCCGTGCAGGGCAGCCACGCCGTTGTCGTAGCGCCCCACCAGCTCCAGAAACGGCGTTTTTTCAATGAACGAGCAAACCAGCCCCAGGGCCAGCGGCTCGTCGTCGACGGCAATGCACTTGAGAACGGTGGACATGGGCAGTAATTCGTAAGCTTTATTTGGTAAGGTAGTTTGGGGGATCTGAACGTCATGCAGAGCGCAGCGGAGCACCTCTACTGCGCAACTATTCAATTTTACTGCTGCGGTAGAGATGCTTCGACTGCGCTCAGCATGACGTTCTGATTGTTTTCGATGACTTCTTAGTAGATGGCTTTTATAAAATCGCCACAGCGCCCTTAAATCTCACCGGCTACTCCACCGTCAGCGCCAGCTCCACCAGGTACTCGTTGGTGGGGGTGCGCTCGGTTACGCGCAGGTCGTAGCGGCCGGGGTAGAGGAGTTCGAGGCGGCGGCGGGTGTTGGCCAGGCCGATGCCGTTGCTGCCGGCCAGGTCGGTGGTGGGCGTGGGCAGCAGCGTGTTGCGTACTTCCAAGGCCAGCGTGTGGGGCGTGGGCTGGCGCAGGGCCACAACAATGCGGCTGGTATGCGAAGCCGCCGCGCCGTGCTTAAAAGCATTTTCGACGAAGGGCAGCAGCAGCATGGGGGCCAGTGGCACGTCGCGCAGCGGCGCGGGCGGCGCGAATTCCACCGTCACGCGGTCGGTGAGGCGCAGCTGCATCAGGGTGATATAGTCCTGGATGAAGGCCACCTCCTGGCTGAGCAGCGTGGGGCCTGCGGCCGTGTCGTAGAGCACGTAGCGCATCATGCGCGAGAGGCGGTGGATAGCCGCGCGCGCCTGCTCGCCATCGAGCAGCGTGAGGGCGTAGATGTTGTTGAGCGTATTGAAGAAGAAGTGCGGGTTGATTTGGGCCTTCAGCGAGGCCAGCTCCGAAAGCACGCGCTGCTGCTCCAGCCGCTCGCGGCCCTGGGCCTCGTTTTGCCAGCGCTGCACCACCGTGATGCTGGTGGCGATGCCCAGCACCAGCAGCGTAATGAGCGTGCTGGTGGCATCGAAGCGGAACGCGCCGCGGGGGCCCCGCAGGCTGCCGCGGGCCCGCAGCAGCTGGGGCCCCGCGCCCGCCGGCTGGGTGGCCGCGTGGAAGGCGCGGTCCATCAGCTCGCGCAGGTGCAGCTGCTTTTCCAGGCCGTAGTTGGCCAGCAGCAGCAGCGCGGCCGTGGCCACCAGGGCCCCCACAAACCAGCCCGTGTGCCCCCGAAACAGCAGCCGCGGCACGCTGACGCCCACTGTGAGGTAGAAGGCGCCTACCCACACGGCCAGCATCAGGCCCTGCTTCACCCAGAACTGCGGGGGCATGACGACGCGCCCGGTGAGCGGGTGAAACAGCAGAAACGTGAGCCCGAACAGCCCCCACACCAGCACATGGATCAGCGGCTGGAGGGCGCGCCGGGGAGAAAAATCAGCCATAAGTATTGGGCCAGTAAGTAACAAGCGTAAAATATTTTGCACCGAAAAGAACGTCATGCTGAGCGTAGCCGAAGCATCTCTCCCGCACACTAAATCAATCGTTTAAAGAAGCGGTAGAGATGCTTCGATAAGCTCAGCATGACGTCCTGACGACTTCCTAGAGCAGCTTCATTGATGATCATATCCCTCCTTCGTCTGGATGACAAGCACCTATTTATACTCGTCGCGCAGTAGGGTGCGGGGCTTGCCCCCGCCCGTCGTTGCACAATTGGCGCGCGGTTTGCGCAACGGCGGGCGGGGGCAAGCCCCGCACCCTACTGCTTTTTCGCAAATCACTTCGCGACGAGTATAGATAGCCTCTTAACGGCAAAAAGGTAGGCAAGCGGAAAGGCAAATTTAGGCCCGGGCCTGCCCCGCCGGCGGCCGGCCCGACCGACCGGCCGATTGTACCGACCAGCGCCCGGCTTTGGCCGGGCAGCCCCGCCGCCGGGGCCTCGCCTGGCGCAATCCTTGCACTGACTCGGGCCGGGGTAACCGACCGGGCCGGGGACGCGTTACCTTCATCAAAAACCTTTGCGGCGCTTCTAGCTTTAACGCCGCGCTTCTTTCACGCCGCCTTTCTTTCATACCCGCCGCGCCGGGGGCCCCGCCCGGGCCCCCGGCGCGGGCCCCCCGCTCCCATGCTCGACGTTAACGAACCGCTGGTTTCGCCGCCACCCGCACCCGACCCGACTCCACCAGTCCCCGAATTTGAAATCCTGTTTCGGAAGAAGGAAAAGCTGATTGCCAGCTACCTGGCCGCCTTTGCGGTGGTGTATTACCGCCACCAGCCCGAGCGCTCCCCGGCCCAGCTGCAGGCCACGCTGCACATCGCCAACGCGGCGCTCGACTTCCCCGCCGCCGCTGTGACGCTGGGCCTGCACGACACCCTCACGCTGGCCGAAGTAGAGGCCGAAGCCACTGCCCAGCTCGCCCTGGCCCTGGCCGGCGTGGCCGAGGAGCTGGGCGCGGGCATCATGCGGGCCCGCATTTCCTTCCCCGCTCCCGAGGCCCAGCGCCCCGACCAGGCTTGGTGCGTGACGCTGGGCTTCGAGCAGCCCGGGGCCGTGGCCGTGGGCTTCAGCTGCGCCGAGGCCACGGGCGGGCTGCGCGTCGAGCTCTTCATGCCCGCTCACGTGCAAAGCGTGTTCGAGCAGTTGGCCACGGCGCCGGGCGCCACCGTGGGCCACGTGTTTTTCCTGGCCCCCGATGAGGTGGCGCAGCTGCGACAGTTCAGCACCGTGCCCCAGCGCGTGCCCACCGGGGGGCCCCAGCAGCTGCACCGGCTGTTCGAGGAAACCGCCCGCACCTACCCCAACCAGACGGCCGTGCAGTGGGCCGGCCGCGCCGTGCCCTACCACGAACTGAACGCGCAGGCCGACGCCCTGGCCGCGCGCCTGCAAGCGGCCGGCGTGCGGGCCGGCGACTTCGTGGGCCTGCTCATGCACAAGTCGGTGGAGCTGTACGCCGGCATGCTGGCTGTGCTGAAGGCAGGGGCCGCCTACGTGCCCCTCGATCTCTCCTATCCCGCCGACCGCGTCACGTTCATCCTCAACGATTGCGGGGCCCGGGCCCTGCTCGTGAACGACGCCCCATCCGACTACCTCGCCGCCTGGCCCGGCCAGGTGCTGAACCTGGCCGAAGCGCCGGCCGGGGCCCCCGCCGCACCGCTGGGCCCCGTGGCTGGGGGCCCCGAGTCCATTGCCTACGTCATCTACACCTCCGGCACCACGGGGCTGCCCAAGGGCGTGCTCATCCCGCACCGCAGCATCTGCCACCTGGTGCGGGCCGAGCAGCTGCTGTTCCAAACCACCCCGCAGGACCGCGTGGCGCAGGGCTTTTCGGTGGCCTTCGATGCGTCGCTGGAAGAGCTGTGGCTGGCCTGGGCCGCCGGGGCCGCCCTGGTGCCCGTGCCCGAGGAGACCATGAAGGCGCCCGACGCTCTCCCCGACTTCTTGAGCACCAACCAGGTAACGGTGTTTTCGACTGTGCCCACGCTGCTTTCGCTACTGGCTAGCGCCGTACCAAGCCTGCGCCTGCTCATCCTCGGCGGTGAGGTATGCCCGCCCGAGCTGCTGGCCAAATGGGCCAGCCGCCAGTGCCGCGTGGTGAACACCTACGGCCCCACCGAAGCCACCGTGGTAGCCACCGCTACCGACTTCGTACCCGGCCAGAAGCTCACCATCGGCCGGCCCCTGGCGGGCTACGAGGCCCTGCTGCTCGACCAGCTCGGGCAGCTTGTGCCGCTGGGCGCCACCGGCGAGCTGTGCATTGGGGGCCCCGCGCTGGCCGCCGGCTACCTCAACCGCCCCGAGCTGACGGCCGCCAAGTTCAACACCGTAGCCGAGCTGGCCACCGGCTTCAGCGGCCGCCTCTACCGCACCGGCGACCTGGCCCGCTTCGAGGCCGACGGCAACGTGGACTTTCTGGGTCGGATTGACACGCAGGTGAAAATCAGGGGCTTCCGGGTGGAGCTGGCCGAAATTGAGTCGCTGCTCTTGCAGTGGCCCGGCATCCGCAACGCCGCCGTGGCTCTGAAAACCGACGACGACGGCGTGCAGAAGCTCATCGCCTACCTTATCCTCGACCCCGCCCACCCGCTACTCGACGCCAAGGCTGTGCGCGCTTACCTGCGCGAGCGGCTGGCTCCTTATATGATGCCAGCCGCGCTGGTGCCGCTGGCCAGCTTCCCGCTGCTCACCAGCGGCAAGGTCGACCGCAAGGCCCTCCCCTACCCGGTAGTCGGCGACGCGGCCCCCACCCGCGAGCTAGCCCTGCCCCGCACCCCCACCGAAGCCGCCGTGTACGCCGCCTGGCAGAAGCGCTTCGACACCTCCGACCTCTCCACCACCGACGACTTTTTCGAAATTGGCGGCAACTCGCTGCTGGCCTCGCTCATCATTTCCGAGCTGCGCCAGCAGCCCCAGTTCGCCGGCTTGTCGGTGAAGGAGATGTACACCCGCCGCACCATCGAGGCCCTGGCCCAGGCCGTGGACGCCGCCGCCGCCGCCGCGCCCGCCGCCGCCGCAGAGGGCCCCGCGGGGCCTCCAGTGCCGCACGCCTCGCAAGCCACGCGGGTATTCACGGCGGTGCTGCAAGCGGCGGCGGTATTCTTGTTCTACCTGGTGCCGGTGCTGATTTTGAACACCTCCATCGCCGTGCGGCCCTGGCTGCAGGCCCAGGCCGACTGGGCCATTGTGGCGCTGGTAGCCGCCGCGGTGCTGGCCTACGTGCCGGTAGCGTGCGGACTGGTTATTCTATTTAAGTGGCTGATTATTGGCCGGTTCAAGGCCGGTGAGTATCCGCTGTGGGGCCTGTATTACGTCCGGTTTTGGGTGGTGAAGAAGCTAGTGGAAGCCGCGCCCACCCAGCTGCTTTCGGCCACGCCCTACCTCAACGTGTTCTACCGCCTGCTGGGGGCCCGCATCGGCCACGGCGTGTACCTGGGCTCGACGCGCCTGATGACCTTCGACCTGCTGACGCTGGATGACGGCGCCAGCATTGCCCGCGAGGCTGGCCTACTGGGCTACCGCATCGAGCGCGACCGCCTCATCCTGGGGCCCATCCGGGTGGGACGCGACGCCTACGTGGGCCTGCGTGCCATCCTCGAAAACGACACCGAGCTGGGCGACGAAGCCGAGCTGGACGACCTTTCGGTAATGGCCGCCGGCCAGCGCGTGCCGGCCCGCGAGGGTTGGCAGGGCTCGCCCTCGCAACGGGTGCGCACGCTGGCCGGTGCAGTCCCGTCGCGGGTACGGCCCGGGGCCCCCTATATGGTGGTGCAAACCCTGGCCATCGCCCTGATGCTGTTGCTTCCCACCAGCGCTTCGGTGCCGGTATTCGGTTTCTTCTACGAAGCAGTGGAGCGCTACGGGCTGCTGCCGGCCCTGCTGACGCTAGTGCCGCTGGCAGCGGCCTACGTGCTGGTACTGGGGGCCCTGCTGGCCCTCACCAAGCGCTTTGTGGCGGGGCGGCAACTGGCCGGTACACTGCCTTTATATAGCCTGGCCTACGTGCGCCACTGGCTGGCCGACGCCGTACTAGCCCAGAGCCTGAGCGTGCTCAAGCCGCTGTACGCCACCATCTACGCGCCGTTCTGGCTGCGCTTGCTGGGCGCGAAGGTGGGCCGCCGGGCCGAAATATCCACCCTCAACCATATCTCCGCCGACCACCTCACAGTAGGGGCCGGAGCCTTCCTGGCCGATTCAGTGAGCGTGGGGGCCCCGCGCGTGCAGCGCGGCCAGGTGGCTGTGGAAACCACCGTGGTGGGGGCCCGCACCTTCATCGGCAACAGCGCGGTGCTGGCCGGGGGTACGGTGCTAGGCACGGGCCAGCTCATTGGGGCCCTGTCGACGGCGCCGCCCGCGGGGGCCCCGGCCAACACGTCGTGGGTGGGCTCGCCGGCATTTTTACTACCCAACCGGCGGGTATCGGCCACGTTCACGGACGCCCTCACGTTCGACCCGCCCGCGCATTTGGTGTGGGCGCGGGGCGCGATGGAGTTCTTCAAAATCACGCTGCCGTTCGCCTTCGTGTCGGCCACGTTTGCGGCGGTGTACCACTACTGCGCCTGGCATTTGCGCAACGGCTACCCGTTCTGGATCAGCGCGTTGCTGGGCACGGGCGTGCTAGTAGGCACCGTGCTGGCGCTGTCGCTGCTCACTGCTGCCACCAAGTGGGTGCTCATCGGGTGCTACCGGCCGTCGGAAAAGCCGCTGTGGTCGAGCTACGTGTGGCGCAACGAGCTAGTTAATTCGCTGTGCGAGAGCTACGTGTTTCTGTACTGGGTGACCCCGCTGCTGGGCACGCCGTTCGCCACCTCGTTCTTCCTGCTGATGGGCAGCCGCATCGGCCACTCGGTGTACCTGGACACGACCGAAATCACAGAATTCGACCTGGCCTGGGTGGCCGACCACGCCGTGCTCAACAACGGCAGCACCATCCAAACCCACTTATTCGAGGACCGCATCATGAAGATGTCGACCCTGCGCATCGGGCGCTACGCTACGGTGGGCACCTCGGCGGTGGTGCTCTACGACTCCGTAATCGGACCCGGCGCCACCCTCAAAAGCCTCTCGCTCTTGATGAAAGGCGAAACCCTACCCGCAAACACCCGCTGGCAGGGCATCCCGTGCGCCTTCATTCCGGGGGGTGTCAACGGGTGAGGTTGGGGTGGCGGGGTTAGTGGGTTGCGCGTCAGTTTTCCGCTTAAATAGATTGGCGAGAATTAGGGTCAGGCGCTTACCGAAATTCAAGGTTCAGTAGCAATCAACTTGACTCTACTTTTGACTGGCTCTTGATTCGGGGAAGTTTACAGCCCGCGATGTACACATTGCCCGCTTTGTCCAGCGCCAAGCTAGTGGCTAAATCGCCGAAGCTGTAGTAGTCACCTTCCGTTTGCACCGCCCACAGCCATTCTCCAGCCGGACTAAGCTTGGCTGTAGGCTTCCCCGCTAAGTGAGCTAGTCAAAAATAGAGGTCAAATAGTGACAAACGTCCCTACTTCAGTCCCGACTAGTGGTCTGACAACTTAATTCCGTTTGTAACAGTAACGAGTGGACACCATCCGTTTTTCGCTAATGCCCCGCCTCGCCAAACCCGTCAACCTACCGCCTGCCGATGCCGCCAAATTGCAGGCGATTGTCACAAAAGGCACCCACAAGAGCCGCAAAATCGCGCGCGCCCGTGCCCTACTGGCCATGAGCAGCGGCAAAGGAGCCGCCGCCGTGCAGGCCGAAGGGGGCATTTCCCCCACCCAGTACTACCGCCTCAAGCGCCGCTACCTGGCCGGGGGGCTGGCCCAGGCGCTGGAAGAGCGCCCGCGTAGCGGGCAACCGCCGAAGGTGACGCCCGCCCTGGAAGCGCGTATCACCAGTCTGGCGTGCAGTGAATTGCCGACCGGCGCGGCCCGCTGGACGCTCTCGCTGCTCAACGAAACCCTCGTCTCGCTCGACTACGGACCGGCCGTTTCCAAGGAAACGATTCGCCAGGTGTTAAAAAAAGCCACCTCAAGCCCTGGCTAAAAGAAATGTGGTGCATCGGCACCATCACGGGCGAATACCTGGCCAATCTGGAGGACGTGCTCGACGTCTACAGCGCCCCGGCCGTAGCGGGCGTGGTGCGCCTGTGTTTCGACGAGCGGCCCTGCCAACTGCTCGACCACGTGCTTACGCCGCTGCCGCCCAAGCCCAACGCGACCCAAAAAGAACACCAGGAGTACGTGCGAAAAGGCGTCTGCAACGTGCTATTGGCTTATAACATCGACACAGGTCAGCGCCACTTGCAGGTGACGACGACCAAAAATAAGGGCGATTACGCCCGTTTTATGGACTGGCTCGTGCAAACCCACTACCCCGAGGCGGCCAAAATCCAGCTCGTGCAAGACAATTACAGCACCCACACCTACGGGGCCTTTTACGAACACCTACCCCTCGAGACGGCCCGCTACCTGCGCCACACCCTCGAATTTCATTACACGCCCAAGCACGGCTCCTGGCTCAACATGGCGGAAATCGAATTTGCCGCCCTCTCCCGCCAGTGCCTGGCCCAGCGTATCGCCACCCAGCAACGACTCGAACAAGAGGCATTGGCCTGGCAAGCCAAGCGCAACGCCGCCGCCACCAAAGTCAATTGGTCCTTCACCACCAAAAAGGCCCGCGATAAGTTGAAAAACAGATACGCTGAATTAACCAAAAAAACTGACGAAACTAAGTTGTCAGACCACTAGTTCTTAATACTGAGAAGCTCCCACTGCCTCAAACTATGCGCCGGCAACCCACAACCCACCCCCGCAACCCCGCCATATGCCCCCTCCTTTCGTGCACCTCTGGCACGCCGACCTGGCCGCCGAGCACCCCGCCTGGGGCCCCGCCGAGGCCACCTTATCCGAAGCGGAGCGGGACCGGCAGGCGCGCTTCCGCACCGATGCGCTGCGGCAGACTTACGGGCGGGCCCACGGCTTTTTGCGGGCCGTGTTGGGGCCCTATGCCGGGCAGCAGCCGGCGGAATTGGCGCTGGTGGCGCCCGGGCCGCGCGGCAAACCGGCGCTGCCGGCCCCGGTGGCGGTGGCGGTGCAGTTCAACCTCTCGTACCGGGCCGGGCGGGCGCTGCTGGCGGTATCGAACGAATGGGCCGTGGGGGCCGACGTGGAAGCCCTGCACCCCATGACCGACGCGCTGGCCCTGGTGCAGGAGCTGTTCTCAGGCCCCGAGCAGGCTGCCCTGCGCGCCACCGCGCCGGGGGCCCCCTGGGAGGCCCTGTTCTACACCATCTGGACGCGCAAGGAGGCCTATGCCAAGGCGTTGGGCATGGGCTTGTCGCTACCGTTTGCGGAGTTTTCGGTGCTGGGGCCCGGGGCGGACAGGGCCCCGTGGCTGGCGGCGCCGGAAGGGGCGCAGCTGCTAGGCTTCGCGGCGGGGCCGGGCCACCAGGGGGCCCTGGCGGTGCTGGGGGCCCCAACCAACGTGGTGCCACGCCACTTCCATTTCCCCGACGACTTTGAAAGCTCCTATTTGATTTAACAAAAACCTTCATGCTGAGCGCAGCCGAAGCATGACCGTTTTTATTGTTTCGCTAATCTAAAATTTCTATGCTCAAAACTATTCACCCACCTTCCCACCCAACTGCGTGAAACACCCATTACTTTTTGCCATTGCCTTGGCTCTGCCCTGCGGCCAGCTGCGGGCCCAGGTCCTCGCCGCGCCGCCGCGCCCACCTGCTGCCGATACCGCCGAGTGGACGGTATCCCTCGACGCTGACCAGCGCACTTACTATCTGGGCCGCGAATACGGCGACCACGCTTTATCGCTGAGCCCGAGCATCGTGTACAGCCACCCGAGCGGATTTTACGGACAAATTCAGGGTTATTATTTTCGGCAGAGCACGCCGCCGCGCTATTCGTTTACGGACCTGGAGGTGGGCTACGCCAACGAATTTTTACCCCGCTGGACGTATTCGGCGTCGCTCGACCGGGTGTTTTTTACCGAGGCCCTGGGCAACGGCGAGCCCCGCATCAACAACGGCTTCGAGGCCAACACGGCCTACGCCTGGGGGCCCCTGGCGCTGGCCCTGGACTACAACTTCTTTTTCCAAAAGCAGCGCGCCCAAACGGTTTCGCTACTGCTCACGGGCACCCTCGAAAAAGCTAACTGGCTGGGGGCCGACGCACTACGCCTAACGCCAGGGGCGGAAGTATTCTACGGCTCGCCCCTGGCTTTGCTGCGCTACGGCGGCGCGTATGCGACCCCGGGCACGGCTACCGCGCCGGCCCCCACCCCCCGGCGGCGGCGCAGCGGCGCGGTGGCCGTGCCCGACGCCCCGGCCGCGCCCCGCCTGATGGGCTACGAGCTTACTTTGCCGCTGACCTACGCCCGCTACCCGTTTTCTTATGCCCTCACGGGCCACTACGTGGTGCCCCGGCGCACCAGCACCGACCCCACCGCCGAGGTGCTGCGCCCAGCGGCCTACGCAAGCTTTCGGGTGGACTTTACGTTCCGGTAGCGCGGCGGCCTTCGCAGGCTCATCGGTAGGCGGTGGTTCTGCGTATGGGGCCGATTGACCTCGCGCTTGTTGCTTATGAAAAAAATCTCCCTCCGTGTGTTGCTGGCCGGCTTGCTGCTCGTGCTGTTGGCAGCCGGGGGCGGGGCGTGGCTGCTAGGCAGCCGCTACGGCCGGGCGCTGATTGCGCAGCGCGTGCGCCAGCAGCTGGCCAAAAGCTCGGACCTGGTGTTGGGGCCCTTCGAGGTGGAGTTTTCGCCCTGGCGTGACTTCCCGCACCTCACTGCCTCGCTGCGCCACCTGGCCCTGACCGACACGGCCCACGGCCGCGCCGAGCTGGTGCTGCGCCTCAACCGGGCCGATGCGCGCCTGGAACTGGGGGCCCTGCTGCACGGCCGCGTACAGGTCACGCGCCTCACACTCAGCGACGGGGCCCTGCGCGAAGTGGTGGACTCGCTGGGCCGCAGCTGGGGGCTGCGTGGCAAGCGGCGGCCCGGCCCGGGCAAATCGCCGGCGCTGGATTTGGGCCTGGATTCGCTCATTATCAATAACTTCACCATCGCCACGCGCAACGCCTACACTCACAGCGCCATTGGGGCCCGGGTGCGGGTGGGGCGCCTGGCGGGCCGGCTGGCGGGCGGCGTGCTGCGCGTGCAGGGCCTGCTGGACGGGCAGCTCGAATTCCTGCAAAACCCGAGCGGCACGCTGCTGGCCCACGAGCCGGTGCGGGCCCGGGTCCGCTACCACTACACGTTCCGGGCCCGGCAGGGCAGCTTCGACGACACGCGCTTCACGCTGAACGGCGACACCGTGCGCCTCAGCGGCACCCACACCGTGGACCCGCGCACCCCCACCGGCACCCAGCTCGACCTGCGCTTTGCCGGCGACCAGCCCCTGCTGGCGGTGCTGAACACGGCCCTGCCCCCGCGCCTACGCCCCTACCTAGCGGGGGCCGTCAGCCCGAGCAAGGCGCAGGTGACCTACCGCATTCTGGGGCAGAGCGGGCCCACGATGCGGCCCCGCACGCTGCTCAGCTTTGGGCTGCGCGATGCCCGCCTGGCCTGGCCCGATTCGGCCCGCCGCATCAACCACTGGGACCTGGCCGCCACCTACGACAACGGCCCCGGCCACCGCCCCGAAACCACCACCCTCACCCTCCAGCGCTGCCGCCTCTACTCGCCCGCCGGGCAGCTTGATGTGGGCCTGGTGCTGCGCAACTTCCGACAACCCTATGTGAGCGGCCGCCTGAGCGGCCGCACCGAATTACCCGAGCTGGCCGCCTTACTCACACCGCGCGGCCTCTGGCAGGCCCGCCGCGGCACGGCCGCCCTCAACGTCACCTTTCAGGGCCTGCTGCGCCCGCCGCCCAACAGCACCCAGCTGGCGGCGTTGCAGCGCAACCTGGAGGTGCGCGGCTGGGTAGTGCTGCGCAACGCCGAGCTACTGCTGCCCGTCCGCCACGCCCGCCTCACGGCCCTGAACGTGCGCATCGGCATCGAAGACAGCCTGTGGCGGCTCAGCAACGCCTCGGGCGTGCTGGACGGGATGCGCTTCCAGGCCTCGGCCACCACGGTGCACCTGCTGGGCTACCTCACCGGGCAGACGGCCACGACCACCATCCGCGGCGATTTTGCCGTGGACGACCTGCACCTGGGGCGGCTGCGGGGGCTGCTGCGCCCCCCGGCGGGGGCCCCGGCGCGGCCCAACGCCCGCCGCCGGGCCCAGGCCCGCGCCACCCTCACCGCCACGCTGGGCACCAGCCTCATTCCGCAGGGGATGCGCTTGAGCGTGGCCCTGCACTGCCGCCGCCTGCTGCTGCCCGCTGATACGCTCTCCGACCTGTTTGTGCGGGTGTACCACGACGGCCGCCAGGTGCGGCTCCAGGGCCTGACGGGCCGTATTTACGGCGGCGAGGTGCAGGGCAACCTGGCCTGGCCCACCGACTCCACCGCCACCGACGTGGCCCCCATCAACTTCCAGCTGGCCGTACATTTCGGCACGCTGCCCTACCAGCAGCTGCTGGCCCGAATGGCCCCCGTACGCCGCCCCGCCCCGGGCAGCCCCGGGTACCGCAAGCGCGCCGCGCTGCCCGCCCTGCGCGAGCTGCTGCTGACCGCGGACGGCCAGCTCGACTGCTCCATCGACGCCGTGCGCCTGCCCGACGGCCAGTTCCTGCGCAACCTACGCCTGCGGCTAATCAAGGAAGACTCGCTGCTCGACATGCCCTACCTCACCGTGACGGTGCCCCAGGGCGGGCAGGGCCGCGCCTCGGCCTCGGCCATTGTGAACGACCTGCGCCTGACCGCCGCCGCCGCCGACGTGCGCCTGCGCTACGCCACCCTCGATGTGCAGCAGCTACTGAAGCTGCTCGCCGCCCTCAACCCGCCCGACAGCCTCGTGACGCCCGCCCGGCGCGTGGCCCGCCAGGCCGCCCGCACCCGCCGCGCCACCGGCCGCACCGCCCGGGGCCGGCCCCGCCCGGGCTCGATGCTGACCAATGGCGTGCTCGCGGCCACGCTGCACGTACAGGCCGACCAGGTGCGCTACGCCGCGGTGCGCGGCGAGCAGTTCCGGCTGGCGGCGCAATTGCGCGACGGCGCGGCCCGCATCGACACGGCGGCCCTCAACGCTTTCGGGGGCCGGGTGCGCCTGAGCGGCGTGCTGCACACCAACCGCGGCCGCGACCACCACCCGCTGCACGTGCAACTCGCCCTCGACGACATTCAGCTCTCGGAGTTTTTTACCGTGGCCCAGGCCATGCGCCTGCGCGTGCTGGGCAGCGACAACATCCGGGGCACGGTACGCCTGGCCGGCGACCTGCGCACCGACTTGAACACCAGCTTTTTGCCCAGCTTTGAACAAACCCAGGCCTACCTCCAGGCCGACATCCGCAACCTGGAGCTTATCAACGTGGAAGCCCTCACCGCGAGCCTCCGGTTCATCCGCAAGGAGCGCAGCGGCCATTTGTACTTCGAGCCCGTGCGCACCCAGCTGATGCTCGACCGTGGCGAAGTGCTTATTCCGGACCTGGTGCTGAACAGCAACCTGGCCAACCTTGCCGTGAGCGGCACCTACGCCCTCGACGGCCGCGCCAACCTCTACGTGGGGGCCAACGCCATCCAAGCCCTGCTCGGCGACAACAAGAAGCGCATCGAGCGCATCAAAAACAACCAGCCCCTGGCCCCCCGCCCTCACCCCGGCCTCACCTACGTGAACCTGCGCCGGGCCAGCGGCGAGACCAAGTACCGCGTGCGCCTGTTCAAAAAGGACGAGCAGCGCCAGCAGCAGGACCAGCTGCGCCTCCAGGCCCGCCAGTTCCTCGTCACCCAGCGCCTCGATTCCACTCTGCGCCTGCTGCCGTAAAGTAGGCCCCCCGGGGCCCTAACGGCCGGGGCTTTTTGCAGAAGTTGGCGCTTCCCTGCGGTTCCCTGGCCGGCGCTCTCCGGGGCGTGCCCGGTGCCGGACGGCTAGTTAGTAGCAGGTTTGTAAATCCTTGACTAAGTACTCACGCGTAAGTAAGCGTATTGAATTGAACGTCATGCTGAGCGCAGTCGAAGCATCTCTATCTCGTAAGTAAATAATTACTATTGCGATAGAGATGCTTCGACTGCGCTCAGCATGACCGCCTTTTTTGCTACGGTTACTTTTGCGCGACTACTTAATAACCAACAGCTGCCGCTATATTTACTATTGGCCGGCCATTTAAGAGGCAAATGCGGCGGCGCAACCCTTTTCTTACTACCCGTTCCGCCATGCCAGCCGCCAAAATACTTGCCTGGGTTTTGCTGCTGCTCCTGGGCAGCTCGCGGGCCTGGGCCCAGCACGAAGCCGACAACTGGTATTTCAACGAAAGGGCCGGGTTTACTTTCCGCGCCGGGGCCCCGCAGGTACTGCTCGACGGCCAGATGACGGCGTTTGACGCCAGCACGGTGCTCTCCGACCCGGCCACCGGGCAGCTGCGGCTGTACTCCGACGGCGGGCGGGTATGGGGCCGCGACCACCGCGTGATGCCCAACGGCAGCGGCTTGTGGGGGTCGCTGTTTCCCGATGCGCCCACCCCGTCCCCTTCCTACGCCACCCAGGGGGCCCTGCTGGTGCCCGTGCCGGGCGACGCGGCGGGCTACTACTTGTTCACGCTGCGGGCGGGCAAAGGCATACCCCCCAGCACTGTGCCAGCGGCTACCTACGCCAGCTCGCTCGCTTATTCGCAGGTAGATATGCGGCGCAACAACGGGCTGGGCGACGTGGTGCCGGAAACCAAAAACCGCCGCCTGGCCACCGGGCTCACCGAAAAGCTGACGGCCGTGCGCCACGCCAACGGCCGCGACTACTGGGTGCTGTGCCACGAATGGCTGAGCAACGCCTTTGTGGTGTACCCCGTCACGGCCGCGGGGGTGGGGCCGGCCGCGCGCTACGCGGTGGGCCCCGTGGAGCCGGCCGATACCATAGCGAAAAGCTTTAGCTACTTCCAGGACCAAGTAAGCGGGGCGATGCAGGCCGCACCCAACGGCCGCAAGCTGGCCTTCGGCCACGTCACCAGCTCGGGTACCCGTCCGCCCCTGGGGCTGTTTGATTTTGACCCCGCCACCGGGGCCGTGTCCAACTACTTGAGCCTGGGGCCCTTGATGGACGCCAACAGCCCCTGCTTCTCCCCCGATAATACTAAGCTCTACGTGCCGGACTTCCGCCGGACACCAAACGGCCCGGGCCGTAACGTCATCACCCAGTTTGATTTGCAGGCCGGCGATGGGGCCGCCATTGCGGCGTCGGGCCAGAGCATCGTGGCGGGTAATCCGGCCACCAACATCAGTTCCACGGTACTGGACGAATTCGTTTACCTACTGCAAAACGGCCCCGACGGGCGCATGTACGGGGCCAGCGGCTACCAGGGCCCCGGCGCGCTGCCCGGCGACGCCGCCAACGTGTTTTACGTCATCAACCGGCCCAACGCCCGGGGCTTTGCCTGCGACGTGCGCGCCCAGCGCTTCGATTTCGTCGGGCGCGACGGCACGGGGGGCCTGCCCAATTTCATGCAGCACTACTTCAATGGCCGGGAGCCCGCGCCGGCAGATACGGCCTGCGACCCGGCGCAAGCCACCGTGTTTCCCAACCCGGCCACCGCAACTTTCCGGGTGCGGCAGCCCGGCCCGTGCGCCCTGCCCTACGCGCTGGCGGTGTACGACGCGGTGGGGCGCAAAGTGCTCGGCCAAACGGTGGCCGACCCCGCCCGCGAAGCGCCGGTGGAAGTGGCCGGCCTGGCCGCGGGTGTGTACGTGGTCGAGCTGCGCTTCGCCCAGCGCACCGTGGTAAAAAAGCTGGTGAAACTGTAGCGCCCGCAGGCGGCAGAGAACCTGTAACAGCCCGGCACTGACTTTTTTAGGGGATTATTTGCACTCGCGGCGCTTTTAGGGTTGATATTCGGCCCATTAAAATCCCCCAGCGCCGTGCCCGGCGCTGTGCCAGCTGCCCGTACCAACCTCACGCCATTTCCCTTGAAAGCACTTTTCCTCCCGTTCCTGCTAGCCCTGCCGCCGCTAGGGGCCCCGGCCGCCCCGGCGCCCGCGCCCGTGCCCTACTTCTCCGAGCCGGCGGTTTCGCCCGACCGCCAGGAGCTGGCCTTTGTGTCGGGCGGTGATATTTGGACAGTGCCGGTAGCCGGCGGCGAGGCCCGGCTGCTGGTAGCCCACCCCGCCACCGAGAGCCGCCCGCTGTACTCGCCCGATGGCCGTTCGGTGGCCTTTGTGAGCACGCGCACCGGCAACGGCGACGTATATGTGCTGGCCCTGGAAACCGGGGAGCTGCGCCGCCTCACGTTTGACGATGCGCCCGACCAGCTCGATAACTGGTCGGCCGACGGCAAGTGGCTGTACTACAGCTCCACCAGCCACGACATTGCGGGCATGAACGACCTGTACCGGCTGCCCGCCGCCGGGGGCACGCCCACGCCCGTGAGCGCCGACCGCTACGTGAACGAGTTTTACGCCGCGCCCAGCCCCGACGGGCGCCGCGTGGCCTTTGCGGCGCGCGGCATTGCGGCCAGCCAGTGGTGGCGCCATGGCCACAGCCACCTGGACGAGTCCGAAATCTGGCTGCGGCGCGAGGGCCCCGGGGCCCCCACCTACGAGGCCCTGACGCCCGGCGGCGCCAAGCAGCTCTGGCCGATGTGGGGCGCGGGCGGCCAGCAACTCTACTACGTATCGGACCGCAACGGGCCCGAAAACATCTGGGTGCTGAACCCCGCCGGGGGCCCCGCCGCGGCCCGAACCGTCACCAACTTTACCGACGGGCGGGTGCTGTGGCCCAGTATTTCCTATGATGGAAAGCTCATCGCCTTCGAGCGCAACTTCCAGCTCTGGACCCTCGACCCCACCACCGGCCAGGCCCGCGCCGTGCCCGTGCGGCGGCGCGGGGCCCCGGCCGGCCCGGCCACCGAGCGCCTGCGCTTCACCGACCGCTGGCAGGAACTGGCACTCTCGCCCGACGGCACCAAGGTGGCCTTCGTGGCGCATGGCGAAGTATTTGCCGCGTCGGCCGCTGATGGCGGCGAGGCCACCCGCCTCTCGGCCACGCCCACGGCCGAATCCGACGTGGTGTGGGCTCCCAACAGCCGCCGCGTGGTGTACGCCTCAGAGCGCGACGGGCCAGCTCATTTCTACAGCTACGACTTCGGCACCGACAAGGAAACGCGCCTCACCAACGCCGCCCGCGCCGATGCGTTTCCCTGCTTTTCGCCCGATGGCAAGCAGCTGGCCTTTGAGCGCGACGCCCGCGAGCTGCGGGTGCTGGACCTGGCTACCGGGCAGGAGCGCCTGGTGGCCACCGGCCAGTTTGGGCGGCCCCCGCTGAGCGCCGAACGGCCCTTGGTTTGGGCCCCCGACGGCAAGTGGCTGGCGTTTATGAGCGGCGGCACGCGCAGCTTCACCAACGTATCGGTGGTGCCGGCGGCGGGCGGCAAGGCGCAGGCAGTGAGCTTCTTGGGCAACGGCAACAGCAACTCCCTCTCGTGGAGCCCCGACGGCAAGTACCTGCTCTTCGACACCGGCCAGCGCACGGAAGATGCCCAGCTGGCCCGCGTGGACTTGCAGCCGCGCACCCCGCGCTTCCGCGAAGACCAGTTCCGCGACCTGTTTCGGGAGCAGCCCGCCCCCAGCCCCGGCCTACCCGGCCGCAACACCGACCCGGTGATAAAGCCCGCTAGCCCCAAGCGCCCGGCCACGCTGCCGGGCGTCGATTCGGCCGGCGCGAAGGGCGGCGCGGGGGCCCTGGCCGGCGGCCGCAGCGGCCGGGCGGGGGCCCCGGTCAGCATCGTATTTGCCGACATTCGGCGGCGGCTAAGCCTGCTGCCGGTGGGCGTGAACGTAGGCAGCCACACCATCAGCCCCGACGGCAAGTGGCTGCTGCTCACGGCTTCGGCCGCCGGGCAGTCGAACCTGTACGTTTTCCCACTCGATGAATTAAGCAAGGAGCCCGCCGTGGTGCGCCAGCTCACCTCTACCACCGGCGCCAAGCGCGACGCCCAGTTTGCGCCCAACAGCAAGGAAATCTACTACCTCGACCAGGGCGTCATCAAAGTGGTGCCCCTGGAAGCCGCCAAGGGCCCCGCGCCCCGCACCGTGGCCGTGACGGCGGAGATGGACGTGGACTTCGAGCAGGAGAAAATGGCCGTGTTCGACGAGGCCTGGACGCGCCTGCGCGACTTCTTCAACGACTCGACCTTCGACGGCGTAGACTGGGCTGCCCAGCGCGCCCAATTCGCGCCGCTGGTGGCCGGAGCCCGCACGCCCGAAGAGGCCCGCCGCCTGACCAACCTGATGATTGGCGAGCTAAACGCCTCGCACTCGGGCATGAACCCCGCGCCGGCCACTGGCGGGGCCGTGCCGCCCGCCACCGGCCGCCTCGGCCTGCGCTTCGACGCCGCCGAGTACGAGCAGAGCGGCCGCCTGCGCATCGTAGCGGTGCTGCCGCTGGGCGCCGGGGCCCTGGCCGGCCTGCGCCCCGGCGACGAGCTGCTGGCCGTGGACGGCCAGGCCATTGGCCCGCGCACCAACCTCGACGAGCTGCTGCAATACAAAGTAGGCCGCCGCGTAACCCTGCGCGTGCGCAGCGCCACCGCCGCCACTGCGGCCGATTTGCAGCCTGCTGCCGTTACTAAAAGCAAGAAAAACCGCCGCGCCGCGCCCGCCGGGGCCCCCGCCACCACCCGCGACGTGGTGGTGCGCCCGCTGAGCCGCGACACCGAAAAGGCCCTCGACTACCGCCAGTGGGTGGAGGAGCGCCGCGCCTACGTGGCCAAGGCCAGCGGCGGCCGCCTGGGCTACGTGCACATGTTCGACATGTCGGCCGGGGCCCTGGCGCAGCTGTACCTGGACCTCGACACCGAGAACCTGGGCCGCGACGGCGTGGTGGTGGACGTGCGCAACAACAACGGCGGCTTTGTGAACGTGTACGCCATCGACGTGCTCGCGCGCCGCAGCTACCTCACCATGAGCAGCCGCAGCCGGCCGCAACCCGTGCTGGCCCGCGGGGCCCTGGGCCAGCGCGCCCTGGAGATGCCCACGGTGCTCGTCACCAACCAGCACTCGCTCTCCGACGCGGAGGATTTCAGCGAGGGCTACCGGGCGGGGCAGCTGGGCAAAATCGTGGGCGAGCCCACCGGCGGCTGGATCATCTTCACCTCCAACGTTTCGCTGCTCGACGGCTCCAGTCTGCGCCTGCCCAGCAGCACCATCCGGGCCGTGCGCGACGGCAAAGTCATGGAAATGAACCCGCGCCCCGTCGACGTGCCCGTGAGCAATCCCGTGGGCGCCAGCTACCAAAACCAGGACGCTCAGCTCGATACTGCCGTGCGCGAGCTGCTCGGCCAGCTACCCGCCAAGCGTTAGAACGTTGTGTAGCTTGGACTCTGCGAGTCCAAGCTACAAGGCTGGGGGCCCCGGGGGAAAAAGGCCATGGGGTTTCGGTTGTTGCCAGGTATTTGCCGTAAACAAGTTCAGCTTATTGGCTCCTTATTTCTTTTTACGATGCAAAATTTCACCGTCGAACGCCTTTCCTTCCAGCACCTCGCCGAGCTGCCCACCGCCTGGGACAACGCCGATTACAAGGCCCTGCTGGCCAAAATGGACTACGACAACCCCGACGAAATCGCCGCCGCCGAGCTCAAGGCCATGTGCCAGATGTCCATCACCGACCTGGAGCCCGCCGATGCCGCCAAGCTCGTGCTGGAGTACCTGTTTGCCGACGAGTTGACGGAAGGCCAGATTGACCAGCTCGCCCATCAGCTCCAAACCGAGAAGCTGTGGGAGGAAAACCCGCGCCTGGAGCTGCACGAAGGCTTTTTCAACGCCACCCAACTGCTCTACGAAGCCTACAACGGCAAATTTCCCCGTCCGCAGGCAGTAGAGTTCAAGGTGAAAGTGACCGCCGCCGACGGCGCCGACCTGGCCGTGTTTGACGAAAGCCCGGCCGCCCCGCTGCTGCGCCTGCTGGCCCCCGGCCTGTCCGATAGCGCCCTGCTGCACCGCCTCTTCGGCGACCAGCTGGCCGGCACCACCTTCGCCGAAGCCCCGTCCATACTCTGGCAAATCGCGCCCAGCGAAAAAACCGCTACCAGCGTCGTGTTCGACGTCATCGCCTCCGATTACTGGCTCGAAGATTTCAAGTACGCTGACACCTATGAGGCCCCCACGCACGCCGATGAGGCCGTGGCCGAAGCCGAGTAAGTAGCTCCGGCAAAGCGCGTAAAGAAGGGCCCCCGCCCCGTACAAGCTACGGAGTGGGGGCCCTCTTTTTGCGCGCTTTGGGCCGGCCGGCTAGCGGTACAGGCCGGCGATTACGGGCTCGTTGGCCCGGGTAATAACTTTGCGCTTTAGCTTCAAAGTGGGGGTTAGCTCGCCGCTTTCTACGGTCCATGGCGTGGGCAGGAGGGCAATTTTCTTCACCTGCTCCCACTGGGCAAACTGGACGTTGCAGGCCTGCACCAGCTCGTGGAAAAGGCGCTGCACAGGCTCCTGGATCACTAATTCATCTACGGACAAGCCAGCCAGGAGACCCTGGCTTTGGGCCCAGTCCAGCAGCGCGGCGGCGTTGGGCACCAGCAGGGCCCCGGCGAATTTCTGGCCGTCGCCCACCACCATAACCTGCTCGATGAGCGGGGCTTCCAGCAGCTGCGCCTCGATGCGCTGCGGGGCCACGTACTTGCCGCCGGAGGTTTTGAACATCTCCTTTTTACGGTCGGTAATCTTCAAAAACCGCCCGTTCACGAACTCGCCGATGTCGCCGGTGCGCAGCCAGCCGTCGGCGTCCAGGGCCTCGGCGGTGAGGTCGGGGCGGTTATAGTAGCCCAGCATCACGGAGGGCGAGCGGGTGAGGATTTCGCCATCGGGCGCGATTTTTACCTCCACGCCGGTCAGCACGGGGCCCACCGTGCCGGGCATGTTATTGGCGCTATCGTAGCGGCAGGCGCTAATGACGGGCGAGGTTTCGGTGAGGCCGTAGCCTTCCATCACGTGGATGCCCGCCGCCCAGAACACCCGGGCCAGGCGCGGTTGCAGGGCCCCGCCGCCCACGATGATGCACTTCACGTGCCCGCCCAGCGCCGCCTGCCACTTGGCAAACACCAGCCGCCGGGCCACGGCTAGCTGGGCGTTGTACCAGGGCCCCAGGCTGCGTTGCGGATCGAAGCGCAGGCCCAGGTTCACGGCCCAGTCGAAGAGCCGCTTTTTGGCCCCGCCGAGCTGCGCGCCCTGCGCCGTAATCTTTTCGTACACTTTTTCGAGCAGGCGGGGTACGGCCACGAACGTGACGGGCTGCACCTCACGCAGGTTGTCGCCCACCGCGCCGATGCTTTCGGCGAAGTGGATGCCCAGGCCCAGCTGCATGAACAGGTAGGTGCCCGTGCGCTCCAGCACGTGGGCCAGGGGCAGCACGCTCAGCACCCGCTCGCCGGGGCCCGCGGGGATGAAATCGTACATGGCGCGGCAGTTGCTGAGCACGTTGTCGTGGCTGAGCATTACGCCCTTGGGCCGGCCGGTGGTGCCGGAGGTGTAGATGAGCGTGAGCAGATCGGTGGGTTGCACGGCGGCTTTCAGCGGGGCCAGCGCCTCGGGCGCTACGCCGCGGCCCAGCGCCTGCAATTCGGCGAAGGGCCGTGCGCCCGGCACCGGCTCGAAGGTGAAGACGTGGGCGGCGGACAGGCCCATATCTTCGCTGGCGGCCAGCACGTTGTGGTACAGCTCGGCGTCGGCCACAAACACGACCCGTACCGCCGCGTCCTGCAAAATGAAGCGGTAGTCCTCGGCCGTCACGGTCGGGTAGATGGGCACCGACACGGCCCCGAGCTGGGCGATGCCGAAGTCGGCCAGTAGCCATTCCGGGCAGCTTGGGGCCACGATGGCCACCTTGTCGCCCCGGCCCACGCCCAGCGCGTGCAGGCCCCGGCTCACCAGATCAACCGCCTCCATGACCTCCTGCGTACTGCTGGGGGCCCATTGCCCCGCGCGCTTGGCGACCAGGCAGCGTGGCTGCGGAAATTGGGCGAGCTGGTACGCCAGGATATCAAACGTGCGGGTGACGCCGGGAAAAGGCATGAGGACGGGAAAAGTGGAGCGGTTTGCGGAGAAGCGGTTGGCCTCCCCTGCCCACTATACGGTACTTGGGGTTTCGCTGGCAATATAGGGCGCGGCGGAACGGAAAATTGGTGATGATCCAAAACGGGGTGATCCGGCGACTTTTTCCGTCGTCGGGCCACTCTGGTAATGCTCCGGAGCCGCTGTTTTTCAAGTAAGAGTGGCCCGACGAAGCCCTCCAGGCAATTCGCCGGGCCACCCCGTTTTAGATCATCGCCGGAAAACCCCGCTAAGAAGCTGTTGGAATTAGTTAAAAAGCATTATTAGGAGGTCATGCTCATCTGGCGTACGCGCAGCCGAAACATCTCTATCGCGGCAGTAATCTTGATTATACTCGTCACGAAGTAGGGTGCGGGGCTTGTCCCCGCCCGTCGTTGAACGAAAGCCGACCGAACGGTTCAAGGACGGGCGGGGACAAGCCCCGCACCCTACTTCGTTTTCGCATTCCACTTCGTGAACAGTGTATAGCTCAGCGATAGAGATGCTCCGGCTGCGCGTACGCCAGATGAGCATGACCGCTTTATTAACTCAAACAGCTTCTACGCCCCGGCCGCGGCCTGCCCGTAGCCAAGCAACAGCACCACCACGCCAATGGCGAGGTACACGAGGAAGCGTTTGAGGTTGGCGGCGGGCTTTTTATGATCACACATACCGGCCCAACACGCGCGGCGGCGCGGGCGTTTCATGGGCCGCACAGCCACCGGGACCGTACTTGGGGGCCCGTTCGTTTTTTCCCTGTTTCCCATGACTCGTTTTGCCCTTGCGGCGCTGTTGCTGGCCGCCGCGGCTGGCCCGGCCGCCGCCCAAACGCCGGTGCCTACGCCCGCCCCCGGCCCGGCCCCCATGCTGCCCACCCGCGCCCAGGATTCGTCCTTCGTGCGCCAGCACTACCGCAAGCTCGACCGCCAGGTGCCGATGCGCGATGGCACCAATCTTTACACCGTGCTGTACGTACCGCTCGACGCCGCGCCCGGCCGCCGCTACCCGTTTCTGATGACGCGCACGCCCTACTCGGCGGGGCCCTACGGCGAGGAGAATTACCGGCTGCGGGGCCCCGGCCCCAGCCGCGAGCTGTCCGAGGAGCAGTACATTTTTGTGTACCAGGACGTTCGGGGCCGCTACCAGAGCGAGGGGCAGTTTGAGGAGATGACGCCTGCCCTGCCCACCGCTGCCTCCGACAAGGCCCGCCGCCGGGGCCCCAAGGGCCAGCCCACGCCCCACGACGAGAGCACCGACACCTACGACACCATCGAGTGGCTGCTGAAAAACGTGCCGAACAACAACGGCCGCGTGGGCATCATGGGCATTTCATACCCCGGCTTTTACGCCACGGCCAGCCTGCCCACGGCCCATCCGGCCCTCAAGGCCGTATCGCCCCAGGCCCCGGTCACGGACGAGTTTATGGGCGACGACGCCCGGCACAACGGGGCGTTTTTCCTGCTGGATAACTTCGACTTCACCAACTATTTTGACGTGCCGCGGCCCCAGCCAGTGCCCACGTACGAGGCGCTGTTCAAGGCCCAGCCGGCCGACGCCTACCAGTTTTTCCTGAACCTGGGGCCCCTGGCAAACGCCAACGGCCCGCAATACTTCAACGGCCGCGCCCGCATCTGGAACGAGTACTTACAGCACGATACCTACGATGCCTACTGGCAGGCGCGCAACATCCGCCCGCACCTGACGGGCGTGCGGCCCGCCGTGCTGGTGGTGGGCGGCTGGTTCGACGCCGAGGATCTGTTCGGGGCCCTGCACACCTACAAGGCCATCGAGCAGCAAAACCCCGGCGCCACCAACCACCTCGTGATGGGCCCCTGGACCCACGGCGCCTGGAGCCGGCCCGACTGGACCACCTTCGGGCCCCTGAACTTCGGCCAGAACACCGCCCAATATTACCGCCAAACGCTGGAAACGCCGTTTTTCAACCACTACCTGAAAGACAAGGGCACCTTCAACCCCGCCGAGGCCACCGTGTTCAACACCGGCACCAACGCCTGGCAAACCTACCCGACCTGGCCGCCCAAAGCCGCCGCGGGCCGCAGCATGTTTCTTCAGCAGCACGGCGTTTTGGCCACAGCGAAAGAAGCTGAAACGATGAATGCCTTATTGGGTGCTGAATCGAATCTGCTCATTTCCAGGGCCCCGGATTTTATTAAAACTCCTCATTTTGACGAATACCTCAGCGACCCAGCCCACCCCGTGCCCTACACCGCCGGCGTGGCTGCGGAACGCAACAGCGAGTACATGATTGAAGACCAGCGCTTCGCCGCCCAAAGACCCGACGTGCTGGTGTTCCAAACCGAGCCGCTGGCGGAGGACCTGACTGTGGCGGGGCCCCTGGGCGCGGACCTGTGGGTGAGCACCTCGGGCACCGACGCCGACTTCGTGGTGAAGCTCATCGACGTGCTGCCCGCCGACGCGCCCGCCCCCCAGCCCAACCCCGACGAGCTGCTGATGGGCGGCTACCAGCGCCTGGTGCGCGCCGAGGTGATGCGCGGCCGCTTCCGCCAGAGCTTCGAGCACCCCACTGCCTTCGTGCCCAACCAGCCCACCGAGGTAAAATACGAGCTGCCCGACGTGCTCCACACCTTCAAAAAAGGCCACCGCCTGATGGTGCAGGTGCAAAGCACCTGGTTCCCGCTCGTGGACCGCAACCCGCAGCAATTCCTCAACATCTCCACCGCCAAAGCGGCTGATTTCCAGAAGGCCACCATCCGACTCTACCACGACACCGCGCACCCCTCAGGGCTGACGCTGCCGGTGGTGGGGCCCTAGTACGGTTTCAGAGTCAATGGCTGTTGTAGGGGCGGGGCTTGCCCCCGCCCGAACGTCTGCGCCCAGCCCCCGATTCCGGGCAGCGAAAGGCGGGGGCAAGCCCCGCCCCTACCTCGTTCAAACGGTACGCCGACCCTAAACTGCCCTAAATTATCATTTGCCGCCGCCTTACTTACTACACGCGCAGGTAGTCGAGCATGGCCTGGTTCACGGCGATGTTCATGTTGGTGTTGGCGGGTTCCAGGGCCAGGCGCAGGGTGTTCTTGCCTTTTTCGAGGCGCACCATGGTGGGGTTCGTCAAGCCCGAGTTCGACCACTCGCCGGTGCCGCGCCGGGGCAATACCACGGTGCCGAGCAGGGCCCCCGCGCTGCTGCGCAGCGTGCGGATGGCGCACTTGTTTTCGGTGTTAATGGGACCATTGCCGTTGGCGTAGCGGAAATTGAGGGCGTAGAGGCCGGCCTCGGGCACGCCGAACGGCACCGTAGGCGTACGTTCCACCACCGTTTTGGCCCGCGCCGCATCGGCCACGCCGAAGTACACACTCAGGGCCTCGCCCAGCGCCTCGGCCCGCGGCGATACGCTACCGAACACGCAGCCCGTAGCGGTACTGGCCGTAGTAGCCGTAGTAGCCGACCTTTTCGAGCCACCGGTACTGGTTCACGCCGTGGCGGATTTGGTTGGCCAGGCGCTCGTGGGCGGCGGCCACCTCGGGGTGGCCGAGCTGGCGGGCCATGGCGGCCAACACCACGTTGGCCTGGCAGTGCACGGCGTTGGTGCTCAGGTTCTCACTCTGGTAAATGTCGGCTGGCTGCATCCAGCGCGGGTAGGTTTGCTCGCGCCAGTCCAGAAACGACGACTCGCCGCGCACCAGGCCGGTTCCGGGGTTGTAGGCGTTCTGCACGTCGTCGGCAACCGACTGCTGCACAATGGGGCACACCTTGCGCAGCCAGGCCTCATCGCCGGTCACCTTGTAGACTTCCCAGGCGGCCACGGCCCAAATCAGGCGGTCCGTCGAGCACGGGTAGGCTCCGCCGGTGCCCGTCTCCTGGATGATGCGGCCCTGGGGAGACACCTTGCGGAGCAGGCTTTTCATGGCCAAGCGGGGCTGCAACGTGGCCTGCGCCAGAATGATGGAGTAGCTGATGTCGCGCGTCCACACGCCCGCCCACTCCTTACCGGTGCGGAAAGTGCTGTCGGGCTCCACTGCGCGGCGGGCCTCCCCCAGGGCCAGGTTGTAGAGGGCATCGGCCAGCTGGTAGTCGGAGGAATACTGCGGGAAATCGTCCGTTTTAAGGATCTGGCACCACTCCTGGGCCGTAGTTTTAGCGGCCTCGGGCGCGTTCATTACCAGCGTGGTTTCGTAAATGCCGTCGCTGTTGGGGTCGTGCAATTCCAGCTCCGGCTTGTTCACCAGGTTGTCAAAACCCCAGCTCAGCGGGGCCACGTCGCCGGCCACCAGCACGTGCTTCAGGTCCTGCTTATAAATCTTTTCGCCCTTGAAATTGGTGTAAAACCCGTCCTTCTGAAACGCCGCCAGCACGGGCCGCAGGTCGAGCCGAATCTTCACCGGCGCGCCCGGGGCCAGCGGGGGCCCCATCGGGCACCGCGGCGGCCTCGGGCCCCGGCTGGCCGAATACGATGAGCGGCGTTTCCGGGGCCCCCGCGCCCGCCGCGCCGGGGACCCGCAGCGCCACAAAGCTGTAGTTTTAGCTGGCGGGCAACTCGTTGTCCTTGCCGTTGAGGCTGAACTTGAAGGCGATGCGCGGGCTAAGGGCCCGGGCGGGGCTGTGGTAGTTGGAGGCCAGGGCGGTAGCCGAGGCGGCCGTGGCCCGGCAGGGGCCCTGCACCACGGCGTCGCGCAGCACGGTATAGGCGTCGGATTGCCACACCGCGGCGGATGTGGGGGCCGGCGCGGGGCCGGCGGCAGTCAGGGTTTTTTGCGTTTAGCAGGCCATCACCAACAAGTTGCCGGCCACAGCGGCCGGGAGCACCAGTTATTTCATGGCTGCAAAGAAAACCCAGACTGCTACGCCCGGGCCCAGGGGCCCAGTTTGGCACGGTATTTTAGCAATAGAGCTTCAAAAGACAATATTCCTTCCCACCGTGTAGTTAAGGGGGCGGGCCCAATGTTGGCCTTAACGCGCTGCTTTACCCTCATCCTAACTATCCGCTCCATGCCTCGTTTTCTGCTGCTGCTGTTTTGCGCGTCGTGCGCCTGGTTAGCCACCCCCAATGCGTCGGCCGCGCCCCTGCGCCACCGCTACCCCACGCCCGGCAACCACCGCCCGGTGTACACCTACTACCGCGGCGGGGGCAGCCCCCACCGCAAATTCAGCCTGTTTGGCCACAAATCAGGCACCCACAAGGTGAAGCCCCACCGCCCCAGCCGCCACCGCGGCACACGGTAGGGCCCCGGCCATCGACTTATCTTCCAACAAAAGATCCCCGCCGGTTGGCGGGGATTTTTTTATTGGAAGACCGGCCGTTTAGCGCAGCGTAATCATCTTCGTCCAAGCCCCTACCGTCACGCTGGCGGAGTTGTCGCAGGCCTGCGTGCCACTGGGGTCGTAGTCGAGCACAAGAGTGCTGCCCTTGTCGTTGGCCAGCGTCACGGTACCGGCCACATAGTATTTGTAGCAGTCACCGCGCTTGATGAGCGGCTTGGTAATGGTAGCCGTATAGCTGACGCCCTTGCGGTTGATGCCCGCCGCCTGGCCACTCACGCTGTACACACCGCCGGCTACCTGGGGCGTGCCGTAGCCGGCGGTGCGGGTGTAGGTGCACTGGGCCGTCCAGGTGCAGGTACCGCCGTTGTTGGCGTAAATGATGCCGCCGTTGGCCACGTCCACCGAAAACGAGCCGTTGCCGAGGTCGGCGAAGGTGCGGATGGCCGTGTGCTGGCTGTCGTTCACGAAGTAGTTCTCGCAGGTGACGACGGCCCCCGCGTGGCGCGTGGGGTTGGCCCCGGTGAAGCGCACCACAACCTGGCCGCGGCGGTAGCGGCCGTCGGGGCACTGGCAGTTGATAGGCCCAAAATCGATGGTGAGCGTGCGGGTGGCAGCCACGTAGGTGCGGGTGCCGCAGGTGCCGTACACCCGCGCCAGCTCGGCAGCGCCGGCCACGGCAGGCGAACCGTTCTGGGTCTCGTCCTGGGGCGCGGCGGCCATCAGAATGTCGCTACTCAGGGCCGTTTCGCTTTCAGTAGTGCTGTTGTCCTCAGCGGTGGTCACGTCCTGGTCAGGCATTACGGCGTTGGTCTGACGCTTGCAGCCCGCGGCCAGCAGCAGGCCGCTAGCCAGGCCGGCCAGCGCAAAGGAACGAGCAGAAATAAGGTACATGGGCAAAAGAATAAAGGGTCAGGCACAGGATAATCCAGCGGTTGGAGGCCCTTGGCAAGTACGAGTTTAACCCCATCAACAAAAGATTCTATCGCCTCTAAACCCTTCTATTGTAAGCGATTTAAGTGCAGCTTTCAGGTCCGTATACCGCCCGGGCCAACGGCTTTTTCAGCTGGCCGGCCAATTGACCAGCTGCCGGTTGTTCTCCCTGATGACAAGCAGTCGGCCGGCTGAAAAAGCCAGCGGACCGGCAGTGGCCAAGCGGTACGCGGATCTGAAAAACGCGTTAGGCACAACACAGTACCACGTCGTTTTCGCGCAGGCCCAGCGCCTACGCCAAGCGCCCGGGGCCCCACCCGCCGGGTGCGGAGGGCCCGCAGCGGCGCTGGGCAGCGGCCAAAGCCGGCCCCGCCAGCAGCACCCCGGCTGCTGGTAAAGTACAGGGTTTCGTAGCGTTGCGGGGGCCCTACTCCAATTCGAGTCCCACTACTAACTTAGCCGGCGAAGCAACGGCGAGCATATTACCGCACTTTCCGGCCCCCGTGAAGGCCGCCAGTCTGCTGGGCTTGCCAAACGTATTGTAGTCGCTCACGCTGGCCAAGGCGTTCAGGAGCGGGGGGAGTTCCGCCAAACGTGTACTCGGGACGGGTGAATTACGGGGGCAGGCACTCGGCATCCTGGGGCGCCCGGTAAAAATTGAGCACGTGGTAGGTGGGCGTGAGCAGCTTACTTTTAGGCCCTACGCAAAAGCTGCGATGCACAGCCCCTGCGGGGCAGCCCATCGACAGGAAACAGCCTTGAATAAACGATAAATCCCCAGCGGGGCGACCCTGGCATTTGGATCGCCCCACTGGGGATTTAATTCTAATAATCAATTACTTACTACCAACGGGCCGCCCCGCTGGGGCCACCCGATGCCTTGGTGCGTAAGTCCTGGCTTTTGGGCCCCGGGCAGCGAAATAGAAAGTTGAAAATCATGGGTGGGAGGTAAGCCGTTTTCGGGTGGTGAGTTCACAGAGCCGCCCTTCGCGCCTACCGCACCCCCGGCCCAGGCAGCGAAGCGCGTTTAGTCGCCCTTAGCTACTACTTGCTTTTTCTCCATTTCCGGGTCTTCGGGGTGGCCGGCGAGCACGCCCTGGGCGCGCTTCACGACGTTCTCCACCGTGAAGCCAAACTTTTCGAACAGCTCCTCGGCCGGGGCCGACTCGCCAAAACGGTTCATGGCGATGATGCCGCCCTCGTCGGTGGTGTATTTGTGCCAGCCGATAGGCGAGCCGGCCTCAATGGCCAGGCGCTTGCGCACGGTGGGCGGGAACACCTTTTCGCGGTAAGCTTTATCCTGGTGCTCAAATAGTTCCCAGCTCGGGAAACTCACCACGCGGGTGGGCGTGCCGGCCTTTTGCAGCTCTATTTGCGCGCCCATCGCCAGCTTCACTTCCGAGCCGGTGGCAATAAGGATAAGCTTTGGTTCGCCGCCTTCCGCTTCGCTGAGGATGTAGGCGCCCTTGGCCACGCCTTCGCGGGCCGAGCCGAACTTGGTCTGGTCGAGAATCGGCAGTTTCTGGCGCGAGAAAACAAGTACCACCGGCGACTTGGGCGTGGTCATGGCGATGCGCCAGGCCTCGGTGCTTTCGTTGGCATCGGCGGGGCGCAGCACCACAATGTTGGGAATGCTGCGCAGGGCCAGTACCTGCTCCACCGGCTGGTGGGTGGGGCCATCTTCGCCCAGGCCAATGCTATCGTGGGTGAACACGAACGTGGCCGTGCTCTCGGCCAGGGCCGTGAGGCGAATGGCCGCGCGCATGTAGTCGCTGAACGTGAGGAAGGTACCGCCGTAGGTGCGCAGGCCGCCGTGGTGGGCAATGCCGTTCATGGCCGCGCCCATGGCGTGCTCGCGCACGCCCCACCATACGTTGCGGTTGGCGGGGTGCGCGGGCTGGAAGCTGTCGCTGCCCGACTTGTCCATCTCGTTCGACGAAGCCAAATCGGCCGAGCCACCGAACATAAACGGCACCGTTTTCTTGATGGCGTCCAGGGCTTTGCCCGAAGCCTGGCGGGTGGCCAGCTCGCCATCGGCGGGCGTGTACACGGGCAGGTCCTTGTCCCAGCCGTCGGGCAGCTTGCCTGCGAAGGAGAGCTTGAACATATCGGCCTCGGCCTTAAAGGATTCGGCGTATTTAGCAAAGTCCGCGTCCCATTGCTTTTGCAGCTCAGCGCCCTTCTGGCCGGGCTGCTTGAGGTGCGCGTACACTTCGGCCGGCACCTGGAACGACTGCTCGGGGTCGAAACCGTAGAACTTCTTGGTAGCCTTCACGTTGTCGGGGCCCAGCGGCGAGCCATGCGCTTTGCTGGTGCCGGCCAGCGGCGAGCCGAAGCCGATGATGGTGCGCACCGCGATAATCGAGGGCCGGTCCGTCACCGTCTGCGCCACCCGAATGGCGTTCTCAATGGCATCGAGGTCGTTGCCATCGGGCACGTGCTGCGTATGCCAGTAGTAGGCATCGAAGCGCTTCATCGGATTCTCGGTGTACGTGAGGCTGGTGGGGCCGTCGAGCGAGATGTTGTTATCATCGTATAGATAAATCATCTTGTTCAGCTGCAAGTGGCCGGCCAGCGAGGCGGCCTCTGCGGAGATGCCCTCCATCAGGTCGCCGTCGCTTACCAGTACGTAGGTGTAGTGGTCCTGCACCGGCGCGTGGCCCTCTTTGTTGTAAAGCGCGGCGAGGTGTACCTCGCTCATGGCCATGCCCAGGCCGTTGGCAAAGCCCTGGCCCAGGGGCCCCGTGGTCACTTCCACGCCGGGCGTGATGTGCGACTCGGGGTGGCCCGGCGTCTTGGAATCCATCTGCCGAAACTGCTTGAGGTCGTCGATGGTCAAGTCGTAGCCGTAGAGGTGCAACAGGCTGTATAACAGCGCCGAGCCGTGGCCCGCCGATAGCACAAACCGGTCGCGGTTGGGCCACTTGGGGTCCTGGGGGTTGAAGCGCAGGAAGCGCGACCACAGCACGTAGGCCATCGGGGCGGCGCCGAGGGGTAGGCCGGGGTGGCCCGAGTTGGCCTTCTGCACCATATCCACCGACAGCAGGCGGATGGTGTTGACGCTCAGCTCGTCAATCGAAATTTGGGAGTTACTCATATTTTTTCAGGCAAAAGAATGACGCCGTAAAGGAACGCAACGCGGAACAACCGCACCGCTTATCCCCACGGATTTTTTGGGCAGGCGCATGCTTAGCTGCGGGGAGGCATCCTGGCGCCTTGCAACTGAACGGCCGGCTTGCGCACCTGCACTATCGTTCACGCCGGCCGTTCAGTTCCGAGGCACCAGAATACCTCCCTACCCCGTAGCGGCAGGCCGTTAAATGTACTGATTAATAATGCTTTCCAACCACTCCTGCTTGCCGCTGCGGAGGGTGGGCTCGCCCGATTCGTGCGCGATTTTGCGCAGGTCTTCCAGCGTGAGGCTGCCCTTGGCAAACTCGGCGCCGGGGCCCTGGTCGAACGAGGCGTAGCGCTCGGTGCGGAACTTCTTGTAAGCCGACTTCTCCAGAATGGCGTCGGCTGTGACGAGGGCGCGGGCAAACGTGTCCATGCCCGCAATGTGGGCCACAAAAATATCCTCCAGGTCGGTGGAGTTGCGGCGCGTTTTGGCGTCGAAGTTAATGCCGCCTGGCTTGATGCCGCCGTGCTCCAGAATAATGAGCATGCTCTCCGTCAGCTCGTTGATGTTGTTAGGAAACTGGTCGGTGTCCCAGCCGTTCTGGTAGTCGCCGCGGTTGGCGTCGATGCTGCCGAGCAGGTTGGCGTCGGCGGCCACTTGCAGCTCGTGCTGGAAGGTGTGGCCGGCCAGCGTGGCGTGGTTCACCTCCAGGTTCAGCATAAAGTCGTGCTCCAAGCCGTGCGCCCGGAGGAAGCCGATGACGGTGGCCGCGTCGAAGTCGTACTGGTGCTTGGTGGGCTCGGCCGGCTTGGGCTCGATGAAGAACTTACCCGTGAAGCCCTGCTGGCGGGCATAGTCGCGGGCCATGCCCAGGAACCGGCCCAGGTGCGCCTGCTCGCGCTTCATGTTGGTGTTGAGCAGGGTCATGTAGCCTTCGCGACCACCCCAGAACGTGTAGCCCTCGCCGCCCAGCGCAATGGTGGCATCGATGGAGTTTTTCACCTGCGTGGCGGCGTAGGCCACCACCTGGAAATCGGGGTTGGTGCTGGCGCCGTTCATGTAGCGCGGGTTCGAAAACACGTTGGCCGTGCCCCACAGCAGCTTCACGCCGCTCTCGGCCTGGTGCTGCTTGAGGTAGTCTACCACGGTGGCCAGGTTGCTTTCGTACGCGCTCAGCGAACCGCCTTCGTCTACGAGGTCGATGTCGTGGAAGCAGTAGTAGGGCGTGCCAAGCTTGGTGAAGAACTCAAACGCGGCATCGGCCTTGTCTTTGGCGCGGCCCACGATGTCACTCTTGGCGTCCCAGCCAAACTTCTTGGTGCCGGGGCCGAAGGGGTCGCCGCCGGTGCCCACAAACGTGTGCCAGTAGGCCGTAGCGAAGCGCAGGTGCTCCTTCATGGTCTTACCGGCCACCACGCGGCTTTCGTCGTACCATCTGAAAGCCAGATGATTATCGGAGTCGCGGCCTTCGAAATTAATTTTGTCGATGCCTTTGAAAAATTCCTGGTTAGCCATGAGCTGGGGAAATAGATAATGGGGGTAAAGGGAATGAGTAAGGGGTGCGGTGGGGCCCCTGGGTGGGGCCCCTGGGCGGGGCCCCGAGGTTACGCCGGCTGCAATGCCGCGGCCTTGGCTTGCTCGCGGGCCAGCAGGGCCTGCCAGCCGGCGTAGGCCTCCTGGTACTGCGCCTGCAAAGCGGGCGTGGGTTCTACGGTGCTGATGCGCGCCAGGCCATTAAACGCCTCCTTCGGGCTGGCATAAATGCCGGCGCCGATGCCCGCGCCACGCGCCGCGCCCTGGGCCGCGTCGGTGTCGTAGAGCTCCAGCGTCACGTTGCCGCAGTTCACAAAGGCTTCGCGGAAAACGGGGCTCAGGAACATATTGGCGTGGCCGGCGCGCACGGTTTGCACCTGCACGCCCGAGGCCCGCATAATGTCCATGCCGTAATTCAGGGCGTACACGATGCCCTCCTGGGCGGCGCGGATGAGGTGGGCCTGGCCGTGCACGTTGAACTGCACGCCGTGCAGCACGGCGGCGGCGGGCCGGTTTTCGAGGATGCGCTCGGCGCCGTTGCCGAAGGGCAAAAACAGCAGGCCCTGGGCCCCCACGGGGGCTCGGGCGGCCAGCGCGTTCATCTGGTCGTAGGGCAGGCTGCCCACCATTTTGCGCAGCCAGCTATTCAGGATGCCAGTACCGTTGAGGCACATGAGCACGCCGTTTTTGGGCCGTTCGGGCGTGCTGTTGACGTGCACGAATGAGTTGACCCGCGAGCGCGGGTCGGCGGTAGTGGTTTCGTTGATGCCGTATACTACGCCGCTCGTGCCGCCCGTGGCCGCTACTTCGCCCGCATTCAACACGTTCAGCGAGAAGGCGTTGTTGGGCTGGTCGCCGGCGCGGTAGGCAATGGGCGTGCCGGCCGCCAGGCCCAGCGTTTGGGCCGCTTCGGCGGTGAGGTGGCCTTGCACCGAAAAGGTATCGACTACTTCGGGCAGCAGGTCGGCGCTGATGCCGTAGTAGTCGAGCAGCTCCTGGGCAATGGCCTGGGTTTTGAAATTCCAGAATACGCCCTCCGACAGGCCCGAAACCGTGGTCTGCATCTGGCCTGTGAGCTGGTAGGCGAGGTAGTCGCCGGGCAGCTGAATCTTGTAGATTTGGGCGTAAATCTCGGGCTCGTTCTCCTGCACCCACTTTAGCTTGGAGGCGGTAAAGTTGCCGGGCGAGTTCAGGAAGTTTTGCAGGCAAAACTCCTCCCCTAGCTCCGCAAATGCCTGGTTTCCAATTTCCACGGCGCGGCTGTCGCACCAGATGATGGCGGGGCGCAGCACGTGGCCGGCTTTACCAAGCAGCACCAGCCCGTGCATCTGGTAGGTGATGCCGATGCCGGCCAGCAGCGCGGCGTCGAAGCCGTACTGGGCCCGGAGCTGCTGGGTGGCGTTGATGACTTCCTGCCACCAGCGCTCGGGGCGCTGCTCGGCCCAGCCGGGCCGGGCCACGTCAATTTCCATCTCGGTGGTGGGCGAGGTGGCCGCGGCCACGCAGCGCCCGGTGGCAATGTCGAGCAGCGAAGCTTTGATGGAAGAGCTGCCGATGTCGTAGCCGAGGAGGTATTTCATGCGAGAAAATTACTTGATGGTGAGCACTGCCGACGCAGGCCTGGGGGCCCCCAGCGGCGGGCGCTGGGCGCTAGGCGCTGGGCCCCGCCCACCCAAACCATGACGGGGCCGCCGGGTACGAATGCGTGACCGCCCTTGTCAATTAGCACCAGTTGGGTGGGTACCAGCGCAAACTTAACCTGCACACCTCCCCCCGGCTGACGGGTTGCGCACCGGAAGCCTTTGAGGGCGCACAGCGGCGTTTGGGCCCCAGCCTTGGGCGGGTGCGTGGGGTAGAGCGGCACCGCTTCGTCGGCGGCCACGGGGCCCGTATTGGTAACGGTAGCCTTGGCTGCGGCCGCGGCGGTTTTACTGATTTTGGCCTTGGCCAGTTTCAGGTTGGTGCAGGCTCGTCGCGAAGTGATTTGCGAAAAAGAGGCAGGGTGCGGGGCTTGCCCCCGCCGGTCGTTACTCGATTGGCGCGCGATTCGTGCGGCGACGGGCGCGGGCAAGCTCCGCACCCTACTTCACGACGAGCATAGGGTTGTTCCTGAATAAAAAATTGCATAAAAAAAGAACGTCATGCAGCGCCCAGCGAAGCATCTTTTCGGCGCTGGTAATCATAAGTAGTTACGCGGGAAAAATGCTTCGCTGCGCGCTGCATGACGTTCTGCGATTTTTCTGGTTCAGAAACAAGTCTCATAAGTAGTTCGGTAGAATTAATTTAACTTTTTAGCACGTCATATTGAGCTTGCCGAAGCACCTATACCACTCACTAAATCAATCGTTTGACGAAGTGATAGAGATGCTTCGACAAGCTCAGCATGATCGCCTTTTTGCATAATCAGTTCCAACAAACTACTTAGCTAAAAGCCCCCGACGGGCCGCCCGCTGGGGCCCCTGAAAAGCATTATTGCGTGAAAGGCCGACATATCTCTGCTGCTCACGCCCGGCCCGGGGCCCTAAAAAAGCTGCCTTACCTTGCGCCCTACAAGTCTAACCCTTGCGCGCGCCCCTTTTTCCTTTGAGTAGCCTGCATTCGTTGCGGCGTTGGTTTTCGCTGGGGCTGCCGCTGCTGGCGCTGGCCGGCTGCGCCCCGCGCGCGCCGGAGCCCGTCTACCGCATCGGGTTTTCGCAATGCACGGCCGGCGACGCTTGGCGCCAGGCCATGCGGGCGGGCATGGAAAAAGAGCTGAGCTTCCACCCCAACGTGCAATTTGAGGCGCTGGACGCACACAACAGCACCGCCTTGCAGCGGCGACAGGTGCAGGCCCTGATCCGGCAGCGGGTGGACTTGCTCATCATCTCCCCCAACCAGTCGGGGCCCCTGACGGAGCTGACCGAAGCCGCTTACAACCAGGGGATTCCGGTGGTGCTGCTGGATCGGCGCACCACTTCGCGCCTCTACACAGCCTACGTGGGCGGCAACAACCTGGAGGTGGGCCGCACGGCGGGCCACTACGCCGCGCAGTTGCTGCACAGGCGCGGCCGCGTGGTGGAGGTGCTGGGGGCCCCCGGCTCGTCGCCGGCTACCGACCGCGAGCAGGGCTTCCGGCAGGCGCTGGCGGCGTACCCGGGGCTGCACCTGGTGGCGCAGGTGCAGGGCGACTGGCTGCCCAGCTCGGTGCGCCAGCGGCTGCCGGCCGTGCTGCGTGCCCACCCCGACGTAGACCTGATTTTTGCCCACAACGACCCGATGGGCCGCGCTGCCCGCCAGGTGGTGCAGGCGCTGGGCCTGGGGCCCCGCGTCCGCATCATCGGCGTGGATGGGCTGCCGGGGCCCGGCAACGGCTTGCAATTGGTGGAGGATGGGGCCCTGAACGCCACGCTGCTCTACCCCACGGGCGGCGAAGAGGCCATTCGCACGGCCCTGCGCATTCTGGCCCACGAGCCCTACGAGAAGGAGAACGTGCTGGGAACCATGGTAGTGGACTCGACCAACGTGGGCACCATGCGCACCCAAACCGAGCAGCTGGCCGTGCAGCGCCACGACTTGGGCCAGCAGCAGCGGCGCCTGCAAGCCCAGCAGCGCCGCTACGCCAGCCAGGAAACGACGGTGTACCTGCTGGGCGCCAGCCTGCTGGGCGCCGTGCTGCTGGGGGCCCTGGCCTGGCGCTCGTCGCGCATCAACCGCCGCATCCGGCGCACGCTGGAGGGGCAGAACGCGGAAATCAGCGCCCAGCGAAACCAAATAGCGGCGCTGGCCGAAGATGCCCGCCGCGCCACCGAAGCCAAGCTGCGCTTCTTCACCAACTTCTCGCACGAGCTGCGCACCCCGCTCACCCTCATCCAGGGCCCCGTGGAGGACTTGCTCACCGGCCCCGCCGACCTTACCCCCGCCCAGCGCCACGACCTGCAGCTGGTGCGCCGCAACACCCAGCGGCTGATGCAGCTGGTGAACCAGCTGCTGGATTTCCGCAAGATTGATGTGGGCAAAATGGCCGTGCGCGCCACCGAAGGCAACCTCGTAGCCTTCGTGCGCGACCTGGTGGATGGGTTCGAGAAAACGGCCCGCCGGCGCGGCATCACGCTCCGTTTTTTACCCGCCGAGCCGGTCGTCACGCTCTGGTTCGACGGTGACATCCTGGACAAGGTGTTCCTCAACCTCTTGTCCAACGCCTTCAAATTCACGCCCGACGGCGGCCAGGTTACCGTCAGCCTCCAGCCCGTGGCGGCCGATAACACCGTGCGCACTAGCGTGGAAGACAACGGCCGCGGCATTGCCGAAGCCGACCAGCCGCACGTACTGGAGTGGTTTTACCAGGGCCGCCAGCCTTCGGCCAACGGCTCGGGCCTGGGCCTGGCCCTGGCCGAGGGCCTCACCCGGCTGCACGAGGGCACGCTTTCGTTCCGGAGCCAATCGGGCGTGGGCAGCACCTTCACTGTGGCGCTGCCGCTGGCCCGGCCGGCCACGTTCCGCGACGCCGCGCCGGGCTTGGCCGCCGGGGCCCCGGCAGCCCGGCGGCTCGACGACAACGACTCTCCCGAGCTGCTGGCCGATGCCGCCGTGGCCCGCACCGACACCACGGCCCTCGTCATCGAAGACCACGAGGAGATGCGCAACTTCTTAGTGCAGAAGCTCCAGCCACACTTCCAGGTGCGCACGGCGGCCGACGGGGCCACCGGCCTGCGCCTGGCCACCGAAACCATTCCCGACGTGATTGTGTGCGACGTGACGCTGCCCGGACTGGGGGGCCTGGAGGTGGCCGCGGCCCTCAAGGGCGACTGGCGCACGTCGCACATTCCGCTGGTACTACTTACGGCCCGCGATGCGCCCGAGCAGCAGGTAGCCGGCGTGCAGGCCGGCGCCGACCTCTACCTCACCAAGCCGTTCAACCCCACTTTCCTGCTCGAAAGCCTGCGTACGCTGCTGCGCAACCGCGACCAGCAGCGCGAGCACTTCCGGCGCGAGTTGAGCGTGACCGCCGCCACGGTGGCCCCGCAGCGGGTGGACCAGAAGTTCCTGGCCGACCTCACCGCCGTCATCGAGGCCCGCCTCGACCAGCCCGCTCTGAGCGTGGACGACATCGCCCGCCACTTGGGCGTGTCGCAAATGCAGCTCTACCGCAAGGTAAAGGCCGTGCTGGGTACCGGCGTCAGCGACTACATCCAGAATATCCGCCTCACCAAGGCCCGGCAGTTACTGCTTACAGAAGGTAACACCATCGCTGAGGTAGCGTACCAGACGGGTTTCTCTTCGCCCTCCTACTTCTCCACGGCCTTCAAAGGCAAGTACCAAGTGTCGCCTTCCGAGTACAAGGCTCTGCACGCCCCCACCCGGCCCTAACGGAATTTTGCAAGTCGCGTCGGATTACTGAAGATTGCGGGTTTAAAAATATTGCAAATTTGTTAGTAACATACTTATTATGAGTAGTTAAAGTCATCAATAAGACGTTGTAATAATCTTACAATCATTTGAAGGAAAGCAGCAAGCTGGTAGTTGAAAAATTAGCGGATATTTGAGCAATCGTTCCCACCCCGCTCTTTTATGCAACGTAAAGTTCTGTTCTGGTCCTTGGTCACGGCGCTCGGCGGTTTCCTGTTCGGCTTCGACACGGCTGTGATTTCGGGGGCCGAAAAAGCCATCCAGCAGCTCTGGCACCTGAGCGCCTTCGAGCACGGGTTCACGATTTCCATCGCCCTCATCGGCACGGTCATCGGGGCCATCTTCGGCGGTATCCCGTCCGACCGGCTGGGCCGGCGCCAGACGCTGCGCTGGATTGCGGTGCTCTATCTGGTGTCGGCGGTGGGTGCGGCGCTGGCCCCGGCCTGGGTGCCGTTCCTGGTGTTCCGCTTCCTGGGCGGGCTGGGCGTGGGGGCCTCGTCGGTAACGGCGCCGCTCTACATTTCTGAGATTTCGCCGGCCCGCTCGCGGGGCCGGCTCGTGGGCCTGTTCCAGTTCAACATTGTGTTCGGCATCCTGGTGGCGTACTTGTCCAACTACTTGCTAGCCAATGTGGGCGACCACTCGTGGCGCCTGATGCTGGGCGTGCAGGCCGTACCGGCCATTGCCTTCCTGCTGTTCCTGTTCCGGGTGCCCGAAAGCCCGCGCTGGCTGCTGCTGCACGGGCGCATCGAGGAAGGCCGCGACGTGCTGCGCCTCATCGAGCCCGAAACAGTGGACGCCGATGTGGCCGCCATCCTCACCGCGCAGGCGCACTCGGCCCAGCAGAGCGGCTCGCTCTTCGACCCGCAGTACCGCACGCCGGTGCTACTGGCCGTGGCCTTCGCGTTTTTCAACCAGGTTTCGGGCATCAACGCCATCATCTACTACGCCCCACGCATTTTCGAAATGACGGGCCTGGGCCAGGGCGCGGCGCTGCTTTCGTCGGCCGGCATTGGGCTTACTAACTTCATATTCACGCTGTTGGGCGTTAACTTGATTGACCGGTTTGGGCGGCGCACGCTCATGCTGGTAGGCTCGGTGGGCCTCATTGCCACGCTGGGGCTGGTGGCGCGGGCCTTTTATACCCAGCAGTTTGGCGGGGTGCCGGTGCTGCTGTTCACGTACATCGCCTTTTTCGCGTTTTCGCAGGGGGCCGTCATCTGGGTGTTCATCTCCGAAATTTTTCCGAACGCCGTGCGGGCCCGGGGCCAGGCACTGGGCTCCAGCACGCACTGGGTGATGGCCACGGCCATCGCCTTCACCTTTCCCTACTTTGCCGAGCGGCTGGGCGGGGGCCCCACATTCGCATTTTTCTGCGCCATGATGGTGCTGCAACTGGTATTTGTGCTGCGCTTCATGCCCGAAACCAAGGGCACCAGCCTGGAGCAGGCCGACCGCACGCTGGTGATTCACTAGCCCGCCCGGGGCCCTATTCTCTACCTCAACGCTTTGCTTTTATGGCCATTGCCTGCTTCGGCGAAATGCTTTGGGATGTGCTCCCCACCGGCAAGCAGCCCGGCGGGGCCCCGCTCAACGTGGCGGTGCACCTGCACAATTTTGGCGCGGACGCGCAAATTATCAGCCGCGTGGGGCGCGACGACCTGGGGGCCAAGCTGCTGGAATTTCTGATAGCCAAGGGCATCAGCACCGCGTACGTGCAGCGCGGCGAAACCCACCTCACCGGTGTGGTGAAGGCCAACGTGAGCGATACCAATGAAGTGACCTACAAGATTGTACAGCCCGTGGCCTGGGACTACATTCAGTACGATGACGCGCTGGGCCAGCTCGTAGCGGAAGCCGACGCATTCGTATTTGGCAGCCTGGTGGCCCGCAGCCCGGCTTCGCGCGCGACGCTTTACCAGTTGCTGGAGCACGCCCGGCTCAAAGTGTTCGACGTGAATTTTAGGGCCCCGCACTATTCGCGCGAGGTGGTGACTTATCTGCTCCAGCAGGCCGACGTGGTGAAGCTCAACCACCACGAGCTGACCGAAATCATGGACTGGTTTGGGGCCCCGGCGGCCGAGGCAACGGCCCTGCCCTGGCTGGCCGAGCGCTTCGGCCTGCAAGCCGTGTGCGTAACCAAGGGCGCCGACGGCGCTGCGCTCTGGACCGACGGCCAGCTTTACCAAAGCCCCGGCGTGCCCGTCACGGTGCAAGACACTATTGGCAGCGGCGATGCGTTCCTGGCGGCCCTGCTCACGGGCCGGCTCGCCGGGCAGTCGCCCGCTGATTACCTGGCCTTTGCCTGCGCCGCCGGGGCCCTGGTGGCCACTTACCAGGGCGCGACGCCGGCCATTTCGGCGGCGCAGGTGCGGGCCCTGGCCGCCGCGCCCGCTGCTTAAATTTTCGCCTGCTTTTTCCCCGCATGAAATCACTTCTTCCCTGCGCATTGGTTTTGTTGGGCGCGTGCAGCAGCCCGGCACCGCCGGCCGCCACCGCCCCGGCGGGGGCCCCCACCGACCCGTACCGGCCGGTGTACCACTACTCGGCGCCCAAAAACTGGATCAACGACGCCAATGGGCTGGTGTATACCAACGGCCAGTACCAGCTCTTTTACCAGTACAACCCGCAGGGCCCCACGCCGGGCCACCTGGCCTGGGGCCACGCCACCAGCCCCGACCTGGTGCACTGGGCCCCCCAGCCCGTGGCCCTGACCGAGTACAAGAACCCGGACGGCAGCAACACGATGATCTTTTCGGGGAGCGCCGTGGTGGATTCGGCCAACACCTCGGGCCTGTTTCCGGCCGGTACCACCGACGGGCTGGTAGCCTTTTATACCGGCCACGTGGAGCGCCCGGGCCTGGTGCTGCGCCAGCGGCAGGAGCTAGCCACCAGCCGCGACCACGGCCTGACCTGGCAGCGCTACGCCAAGAACCCGGTGCTCGACATCGGCAGCAAGGAATTCCGAGACCCCAAGGTATTTTGGTACGCCCCCCAGCAGAAGTGGGTGATGGCCACCGTGAAAGCTGACCGCCAGCAGGTGTACCTGTACGAATCGAAGAACCTCACCCAGTGGACGTTCCTGAGCCGCTGGGGCCGCGCCGGCAACACCGTGAAGGAGTGGGAATGCCCCGACCTGTTTGAGCTGCCCGTGCCGGGCGGCGGTACTAAGTGGGTGCTGCTGATTTCGTCTGGGGGCCCCATCGAGCAGTTCCGGGGGCAGCAGTACTTCCTGGGCCAGTTCGATGGCAAAACTTTCGTACCCGACCAGCCTTACGACGAGCCCACCTACCTCGATTTTGGCAAGGATTTCTTCGCCGGCGTCACCTTCGGCAACGCCCCCAAGGGCCGCCGCATCTTGGTGGGCTGGGCCAACAACTGGGCCTACGCCCCCACCGTACCCACCGGCGACCAGTGGCGCGGCTGCTTCGCCGTGCCCCGCGAGCTGAGCCTGCGCCGCACGGCCCAGGGCCTGGCGCTGGTGCAACAGCCCGTGGCCGAGCTGCGCGCGCTGGGCAAAGAAGTGCTGAACGTGCCAAACCAAGCCATCCCCGCCGGCGCGGCGGGCTACGAAGTGCCCTTTAAAGGCGAATCCTACGACCTGAGTCTGACGCTAACGCCCGGCACCGCCAAAACGCTCGCCCTGAACGTGCTGCAGAGCACCGCCGAGCGCACCACCCTGCGCTACGACGTGGCCCGGCAGACCCTGACGCTCGACCGCACCCAGTCGGGCAACGTGGACTTCCACCCCATGTTTGCCAGCAGCCTCGAAACGGCCCGCGTGCCCCTGCGCAACGGCAAGCTGCAACTCCGGCTGCTGGTCGATAAATCGGTGGTGGAAGTGTTTGCCCAAGACGGCGAAACGACGCTTACCGACCTGGTTTTCCCGCGGCAACACACAGGCCGCATCACCCTCACGGCCGAGGGCGGCACTGCCCAAATGACCGCTTTGCGCTTGGCCGACCTCAGCGGGGCCCCGGCGAGCTAGGGTTCAGCTTGTCCATCATCGCTCCCTAGTACGTGTTTCCCGACCCTCGCATCCGCGTCTCTGCCGCGGCCACTTTTAACAAAACAAAACAAGTACTAGCGAATAACAGCTTATATTTTATTAATTGAATTTTATATATTTATAGTAGATTTACATAATTGGTGAAATTTTAACGTTTTTTGATACTAATAAACTATGTAAATAAGCCGTAGGTAAGTACTTTTGCGCTACTTATTATTACCCAATCGTTACCCAACTAAGAAGCACATAATACTACTACCTCTTGAAATCGTTTGCGAAAACGATTGCGATAACGTTTGTGCTGAAAAACTGTCAATTTGGCACCCATAACAGAATCTTTTTCACTTTTAATTTTCACTCATGAGTAACAACTGGTACAAACGTTACAATTTGTATGAGCAGCCCGCTCCCCAACGGGCCGGTCAAACCAAGCCCGCGCTGGCAAAGCTTCTGGCCTTCGTCCTGCTGGCCCTCCTTTTTCCCCTGTTAAGCCAGGCACAAACTACCCGGGCCATCACGGGCAAAGTGGTCGATAGCAAAGCCGTCGGCCTGCCGGGGGTTACGGTCATCGTATCCGGCACCACAGTGGGAGCCAGCACGGGGGCCGACGGCACGTTCCAGCTCCAGGCGCCCTCCACCGCTACCACATTATCCTTCTCGTTCATCGGCTACGCCACGCAGAAGGTCTCGATAACAGATAAATCTTCCGTGCAGGTGACCATGCAGGACGATGCACAAGCCCTGTCCGACGTGGTAGTGGTGGGCTATGGCACAGTTAAGAAGAGCGACCTGACCGGTGCCGTATCAGCTCTGGGACCCAAGGATTTCAACAAGGGCACCTTCACCTCGCCCGACCAACTAATTCAGGGCCGGGCCTCGGGCGTGCAAGTGACGCAGAACAGCGGTGAGCCCGGCGGGGCGGCCACCATCAAGATTCGCGGTAACTCGGCCGTGACGGGTACGGGCCAGCCCCTGTATGTAGTGGACGGCGTGCCGCTCGACGGCCGCTCGGCCCAGCCGGGACTGAACACGGCCTTTGGCGACAGCCCGGCCAGCAACCCGCTCAACTTCTTGAACCCCAACGATATTGAGTCAATTGATGTGCTCAAAGATGCCTCGGCTACGGCCATTTATGGCTCGCGGGCAGCCTACGGGGTAGTGATTATTACCACCAAGAGGGGCAAGGTGGGCGAGGCCCGGCTGGACATAGGCGCGTCGGGCGGCGTTTCGAACATTCTGCGCCGCATCAAGGTGCTTAATGCCGACCAATATCGGCAGGCCCTGACGTATTACGGGGCCCCGGCTGCCAACGACAAGGGCCAGAACAACGACGCACTGGATGCCATTCTCCGCACTGCGCCCATCCAGAACTACAACGCGGCCGTGAGCGGCGGCACCGAAAACGGCCGCTACCGCCTTTCGGTGGGCTATCTCAACCAGCAGGGCATCGTGAAGAAAACCGGCTTTGAGAAGTACAACGCCACGTTCTCAACCAACCTGAAGTTCCTGGAAAGCAAGCGCCTGGGGCTGGACATCAACGTCATTGCCACCCAAACACGCTCGCAGCTGGCCCCCATCACCAACAACGGTGACTTCCGGGGCAGCCTCATTGGGCAAGCCTTACAGTGGAACCCCACCGACTCGCTCTATGGGGCCAACGGCCAGCCCATCTCGCGCCTGGGCAGCACCACCATCAACCCGGTGGCGCAGCAAGACTACTACAACGATAACTCCCGCGTGACCACCATGCTGGCTTCGTTCTCGCCCTACTATAAATTCACCGACTGGCTAACCTACCGGGCGCTGGTCGCCACGACCTATAACACGGGCATCCGGCGCACCTCCATCGACCAGCGCCTCAACGTGCAGGACTACCAGCAGGTAGGCTACGCCGCCATCGGCACCAGCGAGCTGCAGACGCAGCAGATGACCCACACGCTGAGCGCGGACAAGAAGATAGCCACCGACCTGAACCTTAACGCGGTGGTGGGCTACGAATACCAGCGGTTTGAAAATTCGGGCTCGAACCTGAGCGGGCGCGGGCCAGTGAACGCCAGCACGGGCGCGCCCATCGGCTTCGGCACCTACGGGCTGGACTATACTAACTACCTGCAATTCTCCAATCCCTCAGGCCGCTCCATCTCGTCGTTCGTAGATCCCGTGAGCGAGTTGCAGTCGTTCTTCGGCCGCGCCATCCTCAACTACAAGCAGCGCTACCTATTCACGGCTACCCTGCGGGCCGACGGCAGCACCAAGTTCGGCGACAATTATAAGTACGGCTACTTCCCCTCGGCTTCGGCAGCCTGGGACATCAGCCAGGAGAGCTTTTTCAAGTCCAAGTCCGTGAATTTGCTCAAAGCGCGGATTAGCTACGGGCGCACCGGCAACCAAGAGTTTCCGGCCGGCTCGGCCCGCAGCCAGTTTGCCTTCCAGTCCAACAACGGCGGCATCAACCAGACTACCAACTACAACCCCGCCCTGAAGTGGCAGTCGGATGAGCAGTACGACGCGGGTCTGGACATGGCCTTTTTCAACAACCGCCTGACGCTGACCGCCGACTACTTCTACAAGCGCACCACCGACCTGCTCTACCCCAACATTCCGGGCTACCCGGCCGCACCGGGCGGTAGCAGCGTTATCTGGCAGAACCTGCCCGGTATTATTACCAACAAGGGCCTGGAGCTGCTGGTAGGCGTAACGGCAGTGGACAACGCCAATTTCGGCCTGAGCTTCAACGCCAACGGCACGTTTGTAAAAAATAACGTGTCGGGCCTGAACCAGGCGCTGATTATCCAGACCGGCACGCTCAACGGCCAAGGTCTGTCGGGCGTACTGGCCGAGACCATACAGAATGGCCAGCCCATCAATGGATTTTACCTGCCGATTTACAACGGCATCAACCCCACCACCGGCTTCTACAACGATTTTGGCCCAACCCAGTACGCGGGCAATCCCAACCCCACCACGCTGTTGGGCCTGAGCACCAGTATCCGCTACAAGAAGCTCTCGCTGACGGCCAACCTCAACGGAGTGTTCGGCAACAAGATTTACAACAACACCTTCAACAGCGTGCTCAACGTAAGCCAGATTCGGGGGGGGCGTAACATTGCCCTGGCCGAGTACGAGTCGGGCGTGAAGGAGTCATTAGCCAACGCCGTGACGCCCTCGACGCGCTACCTGGAAAGCGGCAACTACGTGAAGCTGCGCAACGTGACGCTTTCCTACGCGCTGGGCGACATTGCCGGGGTATTCAAGGGGGCCAGCGTGTACGCCATCGGCCAGAACCTATTCGTTATCACGAACTACCGCGGCTTCGACCCCGAAGTGAACACCAACAAGTCGAACGGAGTAGTACCCTCGGCGGGTATTGATTACACCGGCTACCCCTCGGCACGGACCCTTACGTTCGGCGTCAACTTCTCTCTCTAATCCACCCATCGCTCCTATTTTTATGAAGAAGATACTCAGTGCGGCGGCTATGCTGGCCCTGCTTCAATTGGCGAACAGCTGCCAGATTAACGAGGAATTTAAGGGCGTGCTAACGCCCGCCCAGGTAGCCGGCGGCAACGCGTCCTCGCTGCTTGACGGGGCGTACAACGCCATGCGCAGCCCGTTTCAGGGGGCCACCCAGATCTTTGCCATGTCGGAAGTAACCACCGATGAGCGCCTGATGCCTACGCGGGCCGGCGACTGGGATGACAACGGCAAGTGGCGCGCCCTGCACCTGCACAACTGGGACGCCAATCACCCCGAAATCCGCGATGCCTTTGCCAACCTGGGCGGGGTCGTGTTTGCCGCCACCGACGTGCTGCGGCCCGAGTTTGGCGCTACCCCACAGCAAGCAGCCGAAGCCCGCTTCCTGCGCGCCTTCGCCATGTACTGGACCCTCGACCTCTACGATCAGGTGCCCTACCGCGAGCCCGGCCAGCTGGTTTCGAGCAGCGCCTCCGTGCGCAAGGGTACCGAGGCGCTCGACTTCATCGTGAGTGAGCTGACGGCAATCATTCCTACCCTGCCCGATGCCCCGGTGAACCGGGGGACCAAGGACGCGGCCCGGATGCTGCTGATGAAGTGCTACCTCAACCGGGGCGTGTACACCAACCGGGCTGCCCCTACCTTCGCGGCGGCCGACATGAACCAGGTCATCACCCTGGCCGACCAGATTATCAACAGCGGGCGCTACAGATTTGCCGCCAACTACTTCGATAACTTTGCGCCTGATAACTCGGCCATTGGCACTGAAAACATCTTTACCGAGCTGAATGTGGGCGGCGTGAGCAGCGGGGCGCAGTACGATTTGTGGCGCTTCATCTCGCATTACAACATGGCGCCCACCGGCTACAACGGACCATGCGCTCTGCCAAGCTTCTACAATAAGTACGAAGCCACCGACCTGCGCCGGGGCCAAGCGTACTCCTACAAGAACGGGCCCACTAACCCCGGCAAGCGCATCAACGTCGGCTTCCTCATCGGCCAGCAATACAACCTGCTGACGGACAAGGCTCTGACCGACCGTACCGGTGCACCGCTGGCCTTCACGGCCGCCGTTAGCCTCATCGAAACGGGCTCCAACCTGGAAGTAACCGGCATCCGACCCATGAAGTACCCTCCCGACTTCACCAACAACGGGGCTGGCACCACTGACAACGACATGGTGCACTTTCGCCTACCCGACGTGCTGCTGATGAAGGCCGAAGCCATTATGCGCGGCGGCACCGGTACCTCGGCCGGCACCTACGGCAGCACGGCCCTGGCCTTGGTTAATGCTGTGCGCACCGACCCCACGCGGGCGGCCAGCGCCTTGGCATCCGTAGACATGAACTCGCTACTCGATGAGCGCGGCCGCGAGCTGTACCTGGAGAACTGGCGCCGCCAGGACATGGTGCGCTTCGGCAAGTTCCTGGGGCCCATCGAGCAGGGCCCTACCACCAGCGACGCCAAATACCTGATTTTCCCCATTCCGAACCAGCAGTTGGCCGTGAACCCCAATCTGGTACAAAACCCGGGCTATTAATCGGTTGCTTTTCGGCCGCCGGTTGCCGCGCTTGCGCGGTGGCCGGCGGCCGACTTGTGTCCGGGCATGTCATCCGCTGTTATCTCTTTCCTTATGAAAACCATCCTGACTACGGCTTTGCTACTGGCGGCTGCCAGTGGTTTGGCGCAGCCTGCCAAACCTGCACCAAACGAAACCTGGTGGAAGGAAGCCGTGGTGTACCAGGTGTACCCGCGCAGCTACAAAGACAGCAACGGCGACGGCGTGGGCGACCTGCGGGGCCTCATCTCCAAGCTCGACTACATCAAGAGCCTGGGGGTAAACGTGATTTGGCTGAACCCGATTTACGGCTCGCCCAACGACGACAACGGCTACGACATCTCGGACTACCGCGCCATTATGAAGGACTTCGGCACGATGGCCGACTTTGATGAGCTGCTGCGCGGCATGCACCAGCGCGGGCTGAAGGTGGTGCTGGACCTGGTGGTGAACCACAGCAGCGACGAGCACGAGTGGTTCAAGCAGTCGAAAAGCGGGCGCGACAACCCGTACCGCGACTACTACCATTGGTGGCCCGAAGAGAAGGGCGTGCCCAACAAGCGCCAGAGCTTTTTCGACGTGAAGGGCGACGCCTGGGCCTACGACGAGGCCACTAAGGCCTACTACCTGCACTACTTCTCACGCAAGCAGCCCGACCTGAACTGGGAAAACCCCAAGCTGCGCGAGGAGATTTACAGCATGATGCGCTTCTGGTTCGACAAGGGCATCGATGGCTTTCGGATGGACGTGATTCCGTTCATCGCCAAGGACACCACGTTTCCGCCCATCCCGGCCAAGTACCACGGCGACTTCGGCCGCTATTACGCCAACGGGCCCCACCTGCACGACTACTTGCAGGAAATGCACCGCGAGGTGCTGGGCAAGTACGACGTGATGAGCGTGGCCGAAGGCGCAGGCGTGACCAGCGACCAAGCCCTGGAATTCGTGGACCCCGCCCGCAAGGAGCTGAACATGCTCTACCACTTCGAGGGCATGGGCGTGGGTAACGTGCCCGGCCTCAAGTACCGGATGCGCAAGCACGAAGGCTACAGCCTACTGGAATTCAAGCAGGTGTACACGAAGTGGGACAAGATATTTGCCGAAAAAGGCTGGGGCACCATCTACCTCGGCAACCACGACCAGCCCCGGATGGTGACGCGCTGGGGCGACGACCGGCCCGCGTTTCGGGCGGTTTCCTCGAAGCTGCTCACCACGTTTTTGCTCACCATGCGCGGCACGCCCTATTACTTCGGTGGCGACGAGTTGGGCATGACCAACATCAAATTCGATAAAATCGAAGACTACCAGGACATCGAGACGCGCAACATGTACGCGCAGCTGAAGGCGGAGGGCGGCGACCTCGCGCAATTCGTGGAAGCCCAGAAAATCTCGGGCCGCGACAACGGTCGCACGCCATTTCAGTGGGACGCCTCGGCCAATGCGGGCTTCAGCACCGGCACGCCCTGGCTGAAGCTCAACCCCAACTACGCGCAGGTGAACGCGGCGGCTGAGGAGAAAGACCCGAATTCCGTCCTCAACTACTTCCGCCGGGCCACGGCCATGCGCCGGCAGCACAAGGTGCTGGTGTACGGGCAGTACCAATTGCTCGACGCGGCTAATCCGCACATCTACGCCTACACGCGCACGCTGGGCAAGGAGCGGGTGCTGGTGGTGCTCAACTTCACATCCGAGAAGCGCAGGTGGGCCCTGCCGGCCGGCTTGAAGGCCGGCGGGGCCCCCTGGCTCAACAACTATCCCACCTTTGCCCCGGCCGCCACGCTGGCCCTGGAGCCCTGGCAGGCCGTAGTGGTGCCACTGCGGTAATTACCAGAAATACAATAATTCATTAGTGGCCAAGTAGTCGTTCAGCGGGATGCCTCACGGAACCCATACGGGACCGGCCCCTTGAATAACTATCCGCTTGCTGCTGGACAAAGTATCTGCTGCGAACTGCCCTCCTATCCGTTCCCGCCCATGCTGCCTTCCCCAAACCTGAAGCTGAAACTCCTGCTGCCCGCGCTGGCGCTGCTGTGCTCGGCCGCCTGGGGCCCCGTGGGGGCCCAGACGGCCGTTGACCCCTGGCGCATTACCGCCGACAAGGTGGACCCCAACAATTACTACGGCGCCACGGTAGCCAACGGGGTGATTGGCATCGTGTCGTCGCCGGTGCCGTTTCAGGTGAAGAGCGTAGTGCTGGCCGGCGCCTACGACCAGTACGGCCGTGGCCGGGTGAGCAACTTCCTTAACAGCTTCAACCTGCTAAACATGTACCTGGAAGTGGATGGCAAACGCCTGGGGCCCCAGGATGCCAGCAACTTCCGCCAGGAGCTGGACCTACAGCGGGCGGCCCTGACCACCACCTTCGACTACGCCGACAAAGCCACCGTGCGCTACACCTACTACGCGTTGCGCCACCTGCCCTTCACGGTGCTGCTCGACGTGAGTATTACGGCCAAGAAGGACGTGAGCCTAACCGCAGCCAGCGTGATGGAGGCCCCCGACGCACTGCACGATGTACAGAACTACTACAACGAAATCGACCGGCCCCACGCCACGCTCAGCCTGCTCACATCGTCGGCCAAGAGCCCGACGGGCAAGATTCAGCTGTGCGCATCCACCAGCTTTTTGTTTGAGGAGCCGCACGGGCAAGAGCCCCGCATCATCCACGAGATGTGGGACAGCAACATGCACCTGATGAAATTCAGCAAGGCCCTGAAGGCCGGCCAGACCTACGGCTACGCCATTACGGGCTCCAGCATCACCTCGGCCCACGACCCCGACCCGCTGAACGCGGCCGAGCGCCTCACCATTTTCGCCCGCCTCGAAGGCCGCCAGCGCCTACTCGATTTTCACGCCAAAGCCTGGCAGGACTTGTGGCAGAGCGACATCCAGATAACCGGCGACGCGCAGGCCCAGCAGGACGTGCACTCCATGCTCTACCACCTCTACAGCTTCTCGCGGGCGGGCACCGACTACTCGCCCTCGCCAATGGGCCTCTCGGGCCTGGGCTACAACGGCCACGTGTTCTGGGACGCCGACCTGTGGATGTACCCGGCGCTGCTGGTACTGCACCCCGAAATTGCCAAGTCCTTGGTCGAGTACCGCTTCCGCCGCCTGGAAGCGGCCCGGCGCAACGCCTTCGCCCACGGCTACCAGGGCGCCATGTACCCTTGGGAAAGCGCCGACTCGGGCGTGGAAGAAACGCCCGTTTGGGCCCTGAGCGGGCCGTTTGAGCACCATATTTCGGCCTGCGTGGCGCTGGCCGCCTGGCAGTACTACTGCGTGACGCAGGACAAGGAGTGGCTACGCGAGAAGGGTTGGCCCATTCTCTCGGCCACGGCCGACTTCTGGGCCAGCCGGGTGGAACGCAACGGCCCCGGGCACTACGACATCAAGAACGTGGTGGCCTCCGATGAGTGGGCTGAAAACGTGGATAACGACGCCTTCACCAACGCCGCGACCCAGGTAAACCTGCAAAATGCCACCGCCACCGCCAAGCTCCTGGGCCTGCGCGCCAACCCCGACTGGCTGCACGTGGCCCAGAACATCCCGATCCTGAAAATGGCCGACGGCGTGATTCAGGAGCACGCCACGTACCACGGCGAAGGCATCAAGCAGGGCGACGTGAACCTGCTGGCCTACCCGCTGAAGACGATTACGGACCCCGCCCAAATCCGCAAGGACCTGGCCTACTACGAAACCCGCGTGCCCACCGAAGGCACCCCGGCCATGACGCAGGCCATCTTCGCGCTGCTCTACTCGCGCCTCGGCGACGGGGCCAAGGCGCAGCACTTCTTCCAAGATGCCTACCAGCCCAACCTGCTGCCACCTTTCCGCGTCATCGCCGAAACTAAGGGTGGCACCAACCCCTACTTCGCCACTGGGGCTGGCGGCGTGCTGCAAGCCGTGCTCATGGGCTTCGGCGGGCTCGACATCACCCCCGCCGGCATTGTGCAGCGCAAAAGCACGCTGCCCACCGGCTGGCAATCGGTGAAGATTACCGGCGTGGGGCCCCAGCACAAAACCTACACCAACGGCCGCTAACGGCGGCTGGGGCCATAAAGCTCAAAAGTGACCTACAAAACAAAAGGCCGTCATGCTAGGCCCTTCGAAGCATCTCTCCCGCAGCAGTAATCATTTACTCAGCGGGAGAGATGCTTCGACAGGCTCAGCATGACGGCTCCTTTTTCGCAGACAACTTCGGATTAATTCCAAGCATTTCACACTTACTTCTCCCATGAATACCGCCCGTATTGCGCTGGCCGGCGCGCTCCTGGCCAGCCTGGCCGCCTGCAACCAAACCACTAAAACGAAAACCGCAGCCACTGCTGGGGCCCCGGCGACCGATACAAGCGCGCTGGCCAAAAAGCCCGGCTGGTGGAAAGAAACTGTGGTGTACCAACTCTACCCGCGCAGCTTCCAAGACAGCAACGGCGACGGGGTAGGCGATTTGAAGGGTATCATTTCCCGGCTCGATTACCTGAAGAGCATCGGCGTGGGCACGGTGTGGCTCAACCCCATTTACGGCTCGCCCAACGATGACAACGGCTACGACATTTCGGACTACCGGGCCATCATGCCGGAGTTTGGGACGATGGCCGATTTCGACGCGCTACTGCGTGGAATGCACCAGCGCGGCATTAAGCTGGTGATGGACTTGGTAGTGAACCACAGCTCCGACGAGCACGCCTGGTTTAAATCGGCCCGGGCCTCGCGCACCAGCCCCTACCGCGACTACTACTACTGGTGGCCTGCCGAAAAAGGTACGCCCCCAGCCCGCTACAGCATTTTCGATGTAAAGAAGAATGCCTGGCAGTACGACGCGCCCACCAAGAGCTACTACCTGCACATCTTCTCCAAAAAGCAGCCCGACCTGAACTGGAACAACCCCAAGCTGCGCCAGGAGGTGCACAACATCATGAAGTTCTGGCTGGACAAGGGCATCGACGGCTTCCGCATGGACGCCTTCCAGTTCGTGGCCAAAGACCCCAGCTTCCCACCCATGCCGGGCCTGACGGAGCAGAACTTCGCCAACGCCTACAACCACGGCCCGCACCTGCACGACTACCTCCAGGAAATCAACCGCGAGGTGCTCAGCCACTACAACGTGATGACCGTGGCCGAGGGCGCGGGCCGCAACCTCACCGAGGCGCACCTCTTTGTAGACCCCGCCCGCAAGGAGCTGGACATGACCTACCACTTTGAGGGCACAGGCGTGGGCAGCGGTTCCGACACCTACAAGCTCACCGACCTCAAGCGCGTATTTACGAAGTGGGACAGCGCCTTTGCCCAGCAGGGCTGGCAGGCCATCGACCTGGGCAACCACGACCAGCCGCGCATGGTGAGCAAGTTCGGCGACGACCGGCCGGCTTTCCGCGCCCCGTCGGCCAAGCTACTCAACACCTTTCTGCTGACGATGCGCGGTACGCCCTACTGCTATAATGGCGACGAGTTGGGCATGACCAACAGCCAATTTACTGGCATCGCCGACTACCGCGACGTGGCTGCCCGCAATGCCTACCAGCTGCTGAAGCAACAGGGCGGCAACCAAGCCGCTTTCTTCCACAGCCTGGCGCGCTTCTCGCGCGACAACAGCCGCACGCCCTTCCAATGGAACGCCACGGCCAACGCTGGCTTCACCACCGGCACGCCCTGGATCAAGGTGAATCCCAATTACACAACCGTCAACGAGGCTGCTGAAAACCAAGATTCCAGCTCCGTGCTGAACCACTTCCGCAAGGCCATGGCCCTGCGCAAGGCTCACCGGGTGCTCATCTACGGCCAGTACCAACTGCTCGACGCGGCCAATCCCCACATCTACGCCTACACCCGCACGCTAAACCAGGAGAAAGTATTGGTCTTGCTCAACTTCTCGGCCACGCCGCAAAGCTGGCCCCTACCCACCGGCTTGGCAGCCAGCGGCGCACCCTGGCTCAACAACTACGCCGCGGCGTTCGCCCCGGGCCCCACGCTAGCGCTCCAGCCCTGGCAAGCCGTGGTGCTGCCCTTGCGCTAGGCACAGGCAAGAACGGATAGGAACAGACAGGAAAATTTATAAACCGGTCATGCTGAGCGCAGTGAAGCGTCTCTCCTGCGGCAGTAATCAATAATTTACTCAGTGGGAGAGATGCTTCACTGCGCTCAGGATGGCCGTTTTGTTAGCCTCAGGGCCCCAGTTCAGGGGGCCCCAGCGCCCATGCGCTGCCTCAGTCGTCGTCGCGCTTAGGCGTGGGGCGCAGGAAGGCGCCGCGGCGGGGGGCTGGCACGGCGGCGTCTTCGCCCCGGATGGCCTTCCACACCACTTCGGTGAGGTCGCGGTCGGGGGTGGCGTCTTCGTGGGTGAGGTTAAACTTGGCCGAGCGCTCGGCGCTGCGGTTCCAGGCGGTGTTGCGGGTATCGAGGGGCACACGGGCGGTCTTGGCCTGGTACGGGGCCCCGGCGGGCGCGGCCTGGAAAACCCCGAACAGCGGCCGCGCGGCGGCGTCGTACTGGCTCATGGGTGGCAGGCCGAGGATAAGCTCCATCGTGCGCAGCATGCCGGCCGTGGTGTAGAGAGTGTGGTCGACACTACCGCGCCGGGTGTAGGGGCTGATGACGAAGGCCGGCGAGCGGTGGGCGTCCACGTGGTCGGGGCCATTCTGGGCGTCGTCTTCGAGCACGAACACCACCGACTCGTTCCAGATGCTGCTATGCGAGAGGTGCTCCACGAACTGGCCCAGGGCGAGGTCATTGTCGGCAACGGCCGAAATAGGCGAGATTTTACCCAGGCGCTGGCCGCTGGTGTGGTCGTTGCTGAGGCGGATGGTGCTGAACTGCGGCACGGCCCCGCGGGCTAGCAGCGAGTCAAAATCCTGAGCCCAGATGCGCACCCGGTCCACGTCCTTCACGTCCATGTCGAAGCCCGGGGCCTTGGGGCAAATATGCCCTTCCAGCGACTTGAGCGGGGTTTTACCGTTCTCGGCAAACTCGCCGTAGCTGCGGTAGCTTCGGCCGGCGCGCTGGCAGTAGTCCCAGATGAAGCCGTCGCGCGGGTAGGCAATTTTGCGGGTGCCCTCGAAGTCGTAGGTGCCGCCGCGCCCGCCGTAGCTGATGGGCCACGACTTCTCCACGTAGTCGGTGGCGTAGGCGGCGGTGCTCCAGTTGTGGCCGTCGGCGCTCACCTCGGCGTTCACGTAGAAGTTGTCGAGCAGCACGAATTCGCGGGCCAGGGCGTGGTGGTTGGGCGTCACGCGCTCGGGAAAAATGCACAGCGTCGAGTCGCCGTTGCCCTGCGCCATATCCCCCAACACCTGGTCGTAGGTGCGGTTTTCCTTGATGATGTAGAACACGTGCTTGATGGGCGAGACCTCGCCCGCGCGGCGCGGCACGGGCCCCCCGGCCACGCCCAGGGCCTCTTTTTCGAGGGCCGGCGTGAAGGGCGTGTTGGCGTATACTTGCCTCGAATAGGCCTTGAGCTGGGCCACGCCGGGCACCGGCACGAACGAGAGCGTGCCCTTAAACAGCCCGCCAATGTACTGCACCGGCCCGGCCGCGGCCGTGCTACCCAGCTGGTAGCCGCTGTTGTCGGTGCGCTTCACCGGCTGGGGCCCCTGGGGGTTAGGCAGCGAGGAAAAGCCCTTGCCGTTGGCTACCAGTACCTGCCGGCCCAGCGTGCGCACGCAGGTGGGGTACCAGCCCGTGGGGATGAAACCTTGGGGCGTGCTTTTGCCGGGCTTGGCCACGTCGAACACGGCCAGGCAGTTGTTGTCGGCGTTGGCGATGTAGAGGGTTTTCTCGTCGGGGCTCAGGGCCAGGCCGTTGGGCGTCGAGCCGGTGAGCTTAGTGGGGTACAGGGCCGAGGAAATGGTTTCGAGCACCTTCCAGCTCTTCGCGTCCACCACCGACACGGAATTGTCGTTGGCGTTGGCCACGAACAGGTAGCGCCCGCTGCGGGTCTGAATCAACTCGTTGGGATGGCTTTCGGTCGCCAGGCGCTGCCGAATCTGGCCGGTGCGGGTGTCGTAGGCCAGCAGCTCGTCGCCGCCCCACAGGCTGATGTAGAGCGTATTGCCATCAGGAGCTAGCAGGCAGCCGTAGGCTTCGTGGCCCAGCGCTAGCCGGTTCAGCGTGCGCTTGGTTTTCAGGTCGAGCACGTACAGGGCGTTATCCTCCTTCGTCACGGTGTAGAGACGCTGCCGGGACCCGTCCACGGCCAGGCCGGCGGGGCTGATTTTCTCCTTCGGCCAGGCTTTGCCCAGGCGCAGCGTATCGGGGGCCCCCAGCTTGCGGGCGGCTATGGGGTAGACCAGGATGATGTTGTCGTTGGCACCCGACACGTACAGCCGGTCGGCTTTATCATTGAAGCCCAGCCCGTACCACGACTTACCAATAACCTTCTCGTCGAGCAGCATGTGCGTCACCGGGTCGATGAGCTGTACCGTCTGGGTGCTCTGCCCGTTGTTGGTGACGGCCAGCAGCTGGCCCGATTTTGAGAGCTGCATGTTCAGGGGCAGGTCGCCGAGGGCCAGCCCGGGGCCCCCGGCAGGCGTGAGCGACCAGCCGTTGGGCAGCAGAATTTTGGCGGCCCGGGGGTCATCGGCGGGCACTTGGGCGGCGGCCGGGCGGGCGGCCAGCAGGCCGAGAGCGGCGGCCAGGGCAAAAGCGGTTTTCATGGGAAGCGGAACAAGCCGGTGAAACGCCGCCCAACCCGGGCAGCCAGTCCGGCGCGGGGCCCAGGCTGAGCGCAAAGGTCGGCGGCGGGCAGCCATGCGCAGCTACGCCAATGTTACGTTTGCAGGGCCCTAGGGCCCCGGCGCGGTTAGTACATCGTAGCGGCCCAGTTGGCCGGGCTGATAATGCTGACGCTACGCCGCCGCCGTTGCAATTTTCGCACGCGGCGCACCGCCACCACCGCCCCAATTATCCAGCCGATAACCGTGGGTTGCAGCAACAGAAATAGAATGCCCAAGCCCTGACGCCGGTTCATAAACAGTGAAATCCCAGGAAAAATATACACTAACCACATAAGCCCAACAGATTGATACATTTCAAATACATCTACAATACGTTCAATTTACTTAAAGCGGCTGCCAAGCGGTAGCCGCAGTGCCGCCAGTTGCGGCGGGTCCCGGCGATGCCCGCAGGCGGCCAAAGCCGGGCAGAGGCCGCTTGTGGGGCCCCACATACCCTTCACCCAGCGGGCCCCAGGGGGCCTGCACTTGCGGGCGGGTCCACAGCAGACCGGTAGCGGGCGGAGCTAATCACGATTTTCTGTACCTTCCGCCTCAGTATTATTCTCGCCTTCCCACCCTTCACCCCTGCCAGCCTATGAGCCAGCTCCCCGATGCGCCGTCCCGGCGCGAGTTTGTTAAGAAAAGCACATTGGCCGTGGCCTCGTTTTTCATTGTACCGCGCTTTGTGCTGGGCGGCAAGGGCTACACGGCCCCCAGCGACCAGCTGGTGATTGCGAGCGTGGGCGTGGGCGGCAAGGGCCAGAGCGACATCGCCGCATTTGCCAAAACGGGCAAGGCGCGCATTGCCTATCTCTGCGACGTGGACGACCGCCGCGCCGCCAACTCGGTCAAGGCCTTTCCAGAGGCCAAGTACTACAAGGACTGGCGCCAGCTCTTCGACAAGGAAAGCAAGAACTTCGACGCCGTGTCGGTATCGACGCCCGATCACAACCACGCCGTAACTACGCTGGCGGCCATGCAGCTCGGCAAGCACGTGTACGTGCAGAAGCCTCTCACCCACGACATCTACGAGGCCCGAGCCCTGACCGACGCGGCCAAGCGCTACAAGGTGGTAACCCAAATGGGCAACCAGGGCGCCTCGAACGACGGCGTACGGCAGCTACGCGAGTGGTATGATGCTAAAACCATCGGCGAGGTGCACACCGTGTACTGCTGGACCGACCGCCCGGTGTGGCCCCAGGGCATTGCCTGGCCCACCACCGGCGGCAACGTGCCCGCCGGCCTCGACTGGGACCTATGGCTGGGCACGGCCCCGGCCAAGCCGTTCGTGGATAAGTTGGTGCCCTTTAACTGGCGCGGGTGGTGGGACTACGGCACCGGGGCCATCGGCGACATGGGCTGCCACCTGCTGGAGGCGCCCTTCCGGGTGCTCGACTTGCAGCACCCCTCGGCGGTGCAGGCCAGCGTGGGCAGCGTATACGTCGACGAGTTCAAGCGCGGGTACTTCCCCGAGAGCTGCCCGCCGTCGAGCCACGTGGTGCTGAAATTTCCCAAAACCTCCAAAACCAAGCACGAGGTGACGGTACACTGGATGGACGGCGGCATCCAGCCCGAACGCCCCGACGAGCTGGGCGCCAACGAGCAGTTCGGCGACGGCGGCAACGGCATCCTGTTTATCGGCAGCAAGGGCAAGATGATGGCCAGTACCTACTCGGCCGACCCGCGCCTGCTACCCCTCTCGCGCAACCAAGAGGTGAAGGTGAAGCAAACCCTGGCCCGCGTGCCGGGCGGCGCCGACGGCCACTACGGCCAGTGGGTGGAGGCCTGCCTGGCCGGCTACGGCAAGCAGGAGCTCAGCTCGCCCTTCGAGCTGGCGGGGCCCCTCACCGAGGCCCTGCTGCTAGCCAACCTCGCCATCCGCGGCTACGACATCCAGCGCCCCCGGGCCACCGGCACGGGCATGGACTACCCCGGCCGCGGCGTCGAACTGCTCTGGGACCCCAAGCAGCTCAAAGTAACCAACTTCGACGACGTGAATCAGTTCGTGAAGCGCACCTACCGCGCTGGCTGGTAGCCATCGGCGGCGGCCGCTGTGGGGCCCCGGCGCGGGGCTTTTGCGGCGGCCGCCGTATGTTTGCCAGCAACTGGGGGATTAGCTCAGTTGGCTAGAGCGCCTGCTCCGCAAGCAGGAAGTCATCGGTTCGAATCCGATATTCTCCACAAAAAAGCCCTGGCCGGTTAATCGGGGCCCTATCCGAATTTCAAAAGCCCTCCTGGCCGCATAGCTGGAAGGGCTTTTTGGTTGATAAATGCTCGTTTAAATATATATAGAGCAGCTTTGACTTGGCAAAAAGAGGCATATCCAGTACTCAATACAAGGCAGACTAAGATTTGGGTAAAAACATGCCATGTGGGTCGGACCCAGAATCTATTATCATGTAGTAGATGGTATTGGGACAGAAGGTAGTGGTGTCATACTACTCGTAGGGGGGAAGTCCTCGCCGTCGTCAAGCCAAGCACTTTGGATGACACGAGAGCGAAGATTACCCGTGTAGTTTAGCCATCCTAGCAATACCAATTCTACATACCAAAGAGTAAATTGAGATGCCTCATGCAATACCATGACGTCATTCAGTAACGATTTTTCTGTCAGTGAACGAGTAGGATGGGCTATCTTATTTCGAATGTACACAACGACACTTGGTCCTTCTGGTACGCCAGCAGGTCCCTTATTTATTGAGGTGTCAATTGGTGGCCCATAATAGCGGATATCCGGCCAACAGTAGGTAGATTGCCGCTACTAACCTGCGTACTAAGCGAAGATGCCCGCTGCTAAGTACCCGTTGTTAATTAGTTTGATATTAAGGGACGTCATGCTGAGCTTGTCGAAGTATCTCTACCGCGAGAGTAATCTCAACGTTTAGCGTCAGTTACTCAGTAGAGATGCTTTGACAAGCTCAGCATGATCGTCTATTTTAATATAAATTATTTGCTGACGAGTACTTACCAGTAGCGGCTATCTAGATGTTAGGCGAAATTTAAAAAAAGTGTCGATAATGAATAAAAAAATCGGGTTGAAAGAAGCCATTTCTATTGGAATTGGAGGAATGGTTGGGGGTGGAATTTTTGCCGTACTTGGGCTTGCGGTATCACTAGCAAAAGGCGGGACACCATTAGCTTTTCTGTTTGCTGGGATTTTAGCTTTAATTACTTCTTACAGCTATGTCAATCTTTCTAAAGCTTATCCCAGCAGAGGCGGAACTGTGAAATTTATTAATCAAGGTTTTGGTGTATCCGTTTTTAGTGGTGGAATTAATAATCTTTTGTGGATAAGTTATACTATAATGCTTTCACTTTATTCTTCTGCGTTTGGTTCCTATGCTCCTAATTTATTCGAAATTACCAATAACAAAACGATTAATTTTCATATATATTCCAGTGCAATCATTATTTTGGCGACAGCAATCAACTATTACAGCATTATTGTTGTAGGGAAAATAGAATCTTATGCCGTAATTATTAAATTAGTTATTCTTCTTGCGTTTATTTGCTTTGGAGCTTATGGCTTGATTGGAAATCCAAATGTATCTCAGCTAGCAATTGCGCATTGGGCAAGGCCTATAAAATTATTTGCAGGCGGAATGGTGATTTTTGTGGCATATGAAGGCTTTGAGCTTATTGCTAATGCTGTACCAGATATGATTGATCCTGAAAAAAATATTCCACGAGCATATTATTTTTCTATAATTTTTGTAATTATACTTTACATTATCATTGCGTTTGTAACAGTAGGGTCACTTCCATTTCAAAAGATATCCACAGCGCAAGACTATGTTTTGGCAGAAGCCGCCAAACCAATGCTGGGACAAATTGGATTTTCAATCATAACCGTAGCCGCTTTAATATCAACATTTTCGGCAATAAATGCTTCATTATTAGGAGGTAGTCGTGTTAGTTACGAAATTGCCGAAGCTGATGAACTATCACATCATTTCCTTGCTAAACTTTGGAATAAACCCATCGGCTTAATGATTACAGCTGTTGCAACATTAATCTTAGTAAATGTTCTCGATTTAGAAAGCATATCAACAGCAGGAAGTGTTGGATTCTTGCTAATTTTCGGCATTGTCAATCTCGTAGGATTTAAGCTATCAAACGATACAAAGGGTAATAAAATAATTCCTTTGGGAGGATTCATTTTGTGTATGATAGCATTAGTCATTTTAATTAACCAGCAATACGACTCAAATATCCTCGGTGTAATTGTATCGGGTATAATTATTGGATTTTGCTTTTTAGTCGAGTGGATTCATAAAAATTGAATAAACAATACAAAACTTCGCCCAACGTGGGGTTTGGCAACATTGGGGCAGGACGGTGATATCTTCATCAATAGCAATATGGCAGCAGCTGTTCGGGCAGATCAAGCATTGGTGGTCTTTCAGTTGCTAAGTAGTGGGCTATATTTATTCAGACTATTTCAGGTCGAAGATTGAATGGTGTACTGCAGGCCCACGCGGTCGAGAATATGCCAAACGGCGGTCTAGAGGGTCTTGAAATTACGGTAGGCTTCGGGGCGCAGCCACTCGTAGTTGATTTTACGCCACGGGGTCTCCATTTTGTTGAGGTGAGGGCTGCAGGTGGGCAGGTAAAAAAGGGGGGCGTCCAGATCTTCCCCGTGTTGCAGGCGCGCCCGAAAGGTGGCGCTGTGATGAATTTTGGCGTTATCGAGCACCAGCACGGTGGGGCGGGTACGGGTGGCAGCCCAGGCATCGAGTGTATCGATGACGAAGGCCGCGTCGAGCGTGCCTTCGCGGGCGGCGGCGTACAAGTCGTTGGTGGTGGCGTTATAAAAGCCCAATACGTTGAAACGCTGACGATGGCGCGGCAGGGTGGCGACCTGTTCGCCGGGAAATTACCAGGCGTAGGGCAGGGCCGAGGTCAGGCAAAAGTCCGATTCGTCGCCGTAATACAAGTCGATGTGCCCCTGTTTTTCCAGGGTTTGTAAGTCAGCCAGGTGCTCGGCTTTGTCGGTATAGTCTTCCAGGTCCTGGGCCGTCTTCAGGCCATGCCGAATCCATCGCCACGTCCCGCCAAGCCTTTTAAAAAACGTTTCAACGTCTTGGGGGAGAACTCTTTGTTCAAATCCCGGCGCAAGGTGGCCGTCACCTCTTTGAGTTGCTGGCGGTTCTGCCCGACGGCCTGGCATACGGGCTGCTCGTCGGCCGCCGTAAGTACGGGTGGCCGGCCCTGGCCTGGGGCGTTGGCCAATCCGGCCAGGCCCCCCATTTCCCAGCGCTCAAACCAGGCGAACACCGTCGTCCGACTTACCCCCAGCACCGCCATCAGCGCCACCACCCCCTACCCGTCGGCGCTCAGCAACAAGCACTGGCAACGGGCGCGAAATTGGTGTTTGGGATGGTGGTGACGGCCGGCTTGCAGCGTGGTCCGTTCGGCCGCATCTACATATAGTCAGGCATTTCTTTATCCGCAAACTTGCGAATAAAGAACCATCCATTTAATTATGGCCAGTTACTTAACAGCAGGTGATGGTTTCATAAGCTTGTTTCCAATTAGTGGCAATAGCAAATTAAGAGCCTCTGAGTTGGTCTTGTCCCTAACCAAATCTTATTCAAACTAATAGCCGGCATTTTTGAATAAGGTTTGGGTAAGGACACGTGAAGCCTTTTATTACACTGGCCCGGCTGGGGGCCCTATTTCTCCACGTAGTAGCGCAGGTTTTCCTTGGTGATGATATCGAGCGGCAGGTACTTCAGCGGGGGCACTTCCTTCTTGAAAACCAGCTGGTCGGCCAGCGCAAAAACGCCCTGGTAGCCCTGCTCGTACGGGTTTTGGTTGATGAGGAAATCAATCACGTTCTCGTTGAGGAAGTGAATGTTCTTTTCCAGCAAGTCGTAGCCCACCAAGCGCACGTCTTCGCGGTGGTAGGCTTGCAGGTAGGGCGCGATTTCATAGGCCTTGGAAGTGCTCACGAAGATGCCGCGCAGATGCACGGTTTCATCGTCGAGCAACCGGTTCAACTGCCGGGCAAACGACGGGTCGGCCGGGTCAGCCGGGTCGGGCAGGTCGATGCTGACGACGTTGTCGGAGGCCGACCGGGGGCCCGGGGCCGCCTCGCCCCGGGCGGCCAGCTGGGCAAAGTAGTCGCGGAAGCCCCGCTCCTTTTGCGTCACGTGCACGGAGTTGGTAATGTCTTCGGCAATATGCGCGATGAGGTACGTGCCCGACTGGGCCTGCCCAAACTGCACCAGCTTGCCCGCCAAAAAACCGCTCTGGTACGAGTCCTGCCCCACGTAACTGAGCGAGGGCAGCTCGGCGATGTAGGTATTGAACAGCACGTACGGCACGCGCTGCGCCTGCCAGCGCTTAAAAAACGCCAGCGACTCGCGGTAGAATAGCGGCGCAATGAGGATGCCGTCGGGCGCGGAGCGCGTGGCCGCCTCGGCCTGCGCCACAAATGAGGCCACCTCCGTGAGTTCGTAAGGGTACATGGTGACGTTGACGCCGTACTGCTTGAGCTCTTTGGCCGCTTTGCCGATGCCGTCCCACGGGGCTTGCCAGTAGGGGTCGATGAGATGGTCGGGCTGCACCACGGCCAGTTGGTAGGTGCGGTTCGAGCCGAGCGTGCGGGCAATCAGGTTGGGCTCGTAGTCCAGCTCCTGCATCATCAGCAACACTTTCTGTCGCACTTTTTCCGAGACCCGGCCCCGGTTGTGGAGCACCCGGTCTACGGTTCCCACCGACACATTGGCCTTGGCGGCAATATCCTTGATGCGTACCGCAATTTTTTCCATACTGCTAACGATCCTTTGCCCGGCGCACCGGCTTGTGTGCGGCACCCTAGCGCGTGGGGCCGGGCTTACTTGTAAACGTACCAAAGTTATCACGCAACCCAGTGCCCAGGGCCGCGCTGCCGCACGGAGCTGCCGGCAATAACAACGAACAGTGCCCGGGGTTGCTGCGCATCTGCTTTTTCTTATATCGGGGGCCCAGGCGTGGGGTTCAGCTTACCGAACCACTCAAAGTGCCGTGTGCGCGCACACGCCGAACGATTATTTTTGCGTGTGCGCACACATTTTTTTGCCTAACGCTTGCTTTGCTTGCGCGGCGGGCTTAAGTTTGATCCAAGCAAACTATTATTTACTACAATTATTCTATTCAGCCGCGCTTGCCCTTGGCCTGCCAGCTCCTGTTAAACACCCCGGCTACCGCCGCCCTGGTTCTTGCTTCCTACTGCGCGAAGGGCCCCAGGGGCCCCAGCTTTTTGCCAGCCGCACCTTCCTGCTTCGTTTTAAAAATCCGCCATTTTTACGCTCGAAATTCAGCCATGGAAGTTTTGAACTACTCCGAAACCACGTTTGAGAAACTGCCGGTCACCGTTTTTGAAACGTCGCGGGAAGGCGCCATTTACGTGGCCCACGAAATTGCCGCGCTGATTCGGGCCAAGCAGGCTAAGGGCGAGCGGACCGTGCTGGGCCTGGCCACCGGCTCGTCGCCCATCGGCGTGTACCAGGAGCTGGTGCGGCTGCACCGCGAGGAGGGCCTCAGCTTTCAGAACGTGGTCACCTTCAACCTCGACGAGTACTACCCCATGCCGCCCGACGAGCTCCAGAGCTACGTCTACTTCATGCACGAGCAGCTGTTCGACCACGTGGACATCCGGCCCGAAAACGTTCACATCCCGGACGGCACGCTGCCCATCGAACAGGTGAAAGCCTACTGCCAGGCCTACGACCGGCTGATCGAGGACTGCGGCGGGCTCGACCTACAACTGCTCGGCATCGGGCGCACCGGCCACATCGGCTTCAACGAGCCGGGCTCGGCCAGCACCTCGGCCACGCGCCTAGTAAAGCTTGATCCCCTGACGATTACCGACGCGGCCAAGGACTTCATCAAGGAAGAATACGTGCCGCTTCGGGCCCTCACCATGGGCGTGGGCACCATCGCCAAGGCCCGCCAGATCATCCTGCTGGCCTGGGGCGAGGGCAAAGCCAAAATCCTCCAGGAAACGGTGGAGGGCAAGATTTCGGACGCCGTGCCGGCCTCCTTCTTGCAGCAGCACCCCCACACGCGGGTGGTGGTGGACCAGTGGGCCGCTCTGGAGCTGACGCGCATCAAAACGCCCTGGCTGGTGGGCATGTGCGCCTGGGACGACGCCCTGATTCGGCGAGCCGTTATCTGGCTGAGCCTGACAATGAAGAAGCCCATCCTCAAGCTCACCGACGAAGACTACAAGGACGGCAGCCTGAGCGACCTGCTGGTGGAATCGGGCAACGCTTATAGCCTCAACATTAAGGTATTCAACGGTATCCAGCACACCATCACGGGCTGGCCGGGCGGCAAGCCCAACTCGAACGACGCCCAGCGGCCCGAACGGGCCCTGCCGGCCCACAAGCGGGTGCTCATCTTCAGCCCCCACCCCGACGACGACGTGATTTCGATGGGCGGTACGCTGCTGCGCCTCGTCGACCAGGGCCACGACGTGCACGTGGCCTACCAGACCTCGGGCAATATCGCCGTGTTCGACGACGACGCACGCCGCTATGCCGACTTCGCCCTGGACTTCGCGCGGGAGTCGGGCGTGGGCGCCACCAAGATGCAAAAAGAGCACGCCGAAGTGGTGGAGTTCCTCAGCCGCAAGAAGTTGGGCGAGGAAGACAGCCCGCTGGTGCAGGACATTAAGGCCCTGATCCGGAAGGGCGAAGCATCGGCCGCCTGCCGCTTCTGCGGCGTAAAAGCCGCCAACGTGTACTTCATGAACATGCCGTTTTACGAAACCGGGCAGGTGAAAAAGAAGCCGCTGGGCGAGGCCGACATCCAGGAAGTGGTGAACATTTTGCAGGAAATCCGGCCCCACCAAATCTTCGCCGCCGGCGACCTGCGCGACCCGCACGGCACCCACAAGGTGTGCCTCGACGCCATTTTTGCCGCCCTGGCGCGTCTCAAGGGCCAGGAGACCTGGCTCGATGACTGCTACTTGTGGCTCTACCGCGGGGCCTGGCAGGAGTGGGACGTAGAGGAGATTGAGATGGCCGTGCCCATCAGTCCCGAGGAGTTGATGCGCAAGCGCCAGGCTATCTTCAAGCACCAGTCGCAGAAAGACAGCGCCGTGTTCCCCGGCAACGACAAGCGCGAGTTCTGGCAGCGCTCGGAAGACCGCAACCGCGCCACCGCCAGGCGCTACGACCAGCTCGGCCTGGCCGAGTACGAGGCCATGGAGGCCTTCGTGCGCTACCGGTTTTAGGGCCCCGGGGGCCCCTGCCGGGGACCCCGGCCGCCAGCGCCAAGGGCGCGGGCGGCCGCCTCACTCCGCCCCCGGGCGGACCCTCTCCTCCTTTTCCTGATTGTTGTATGAAAGACAGCAAAGCCACCGTCGTTCCGCCCCTGGCCATCATCGGGGCCCTGTTTTTCATCTTCGGGTTCATCACCTGGCTCAACGGCACGCTGATTCCGTTCCTGAAAATTGCCTGCGACCTGACCTACGCGCAGGCGCTGTTGGTGACGTTCGCCTTCTACATCGCCTACGTGTTTTTGGCCATCCCGTCGTCGCTGATTTTGCGCCGCACGGGCTTCAAAAACGGCATGGCGCTGGGCCTGGTTGTGATGGCGGCGGGGGCCCTGGTGTTCGTACCGGCGGCGCAGGCCCGCTCGTTTGGGCTGTTCCTGGCGGGCTTGTTTGTGCAAGGGGCCGGCCTGGCGCTGCTCCAAACTGCCGCCAACCCCTACGCCACCGTGCTAGGGCCCATCGAGAGTGCCGCCCGGCGCATCAGCATCATGGGCATTTGCAACAAGGTGGCCGGGGTCCTGAGCCCGTTCATCATCGGGGCGGTGGTGCTGAAAGGCGCTTCGGAGCTTGAGAGCCAGCTGGCCCGCACTGCCTCGCCGGCCGCCAAAGCCGTGCTGCTTCAGCAGCTGGCCGACCGCGTAATTTTCCCTTACCTCGTGATGGCGGGGGCCTTGGTGGTGCTTGCCGGCCTGATTAAATTATCCAGCCTGCCCGAAATCACCACCGAGGAAACGGCACCCACGCCCACCGCCGGGGCCACGGCGGCGGCGGGGAAGGGCCTTTTTCAGTACCCGCACCTGGCCCTGGGCGTGCTGGCGCTGTTTTGCTGCGTGGGCGTGGAAGTCATTGCCGGCGACACCATTATCCAGTACGGCCGGGCGCAGGGCATCAGCCTCGACGTGGCCCGCAACTTCACCTCCCTTACGCTGACGGCCATGTTGGTGGGGTATTTTGTGGGCGTGTGGGCTATTCCGCGCCACGTGAGCCAGCAAAGGGCGCTGGCCATTTGCGCCGTGGTGGGGGCCCTGTTCACGGCGGGCATTTTGGTTACGCACGGCTTCACGTCGGTGCTGCTGGTGGCACTGCTGGGCCTGGCCAACTCGCTGATGTGGCCGGCCATTTTCCCACTCAGCATCCGGGGCCTGGGCAGCTACACCGAGCACGGCTCGGCGCTGCTCATCATGGGCATCGGGGGCGGCGCGGTGCTACCCTACCTGTACGGCAAGCTCAGCGAAGGACTGGGGTTGCAGCAAGCCTACGTACTCCTGATTCCCTGCTACTTGTACATCCTGTTCTTCGCCCTCAAGGGCCACGCTTACCAGCCCAAAACGGCAGTATCCTACGCATTACCTGTTGCTTAATTCGCTGTGCCCATGAACCCGAAACATTCGCTGCGTTGGGCCCTGGTGGCGATGCTGCTGGCGCTGGGGGTCCCGGCGCGGGCCCAGTTCCGGGTAGTGGGCTACCTGCCGGCCTGGCGCGGCGAGGTGAACCCCGCGCAGCTCGCCCACCTCACCCACGTCAACTACGCCTTTTTGCTACCCACGGCCACCGGTGGCCTTCAGCCCCTCGAAAACCCCGCCAAGCTGCGACGCCTGGTGGCGGCGGCCCACGCCGCCAAGGTGCGGGTGCTGGTGTCAGTGGGCGGCTGGCACGACGGCGACCACAGCGCCTTCGACGCCATCGGGGCCAACGCGGATTACATTACTGCCTTCACGGCCAATCTGATGCAGTTTGCCGCCGCGTACCAGCTCGACGGCATCGACATTGATTGGGAGCACCCCGATGCCAGCACCGCCGCCGGCTACGGGGCCCTCATGCAGGCCCTGGCGGCCCAGCTGCACCCCCGCGGCCTGCTCCTGACGGCGGCCGTGGCCGGGGGCACCTGGGCGGGGCCCGGCATTCCCAGCATCGTGTTCAGTAACGTTGATTTTCTGAACATTATGGCCTACGATGCGCCCCCGCCCGCACATTCCACCTATGAGGGGGCGGTGGAAACGCTGGCCTACTGGAAGGGCCGCGGCCTACCGGCCACCAAAGCCGTGCTGGGCTTGCCCTTTTACGGCCAGCCCACCGGCGAAGCATTCGCGGCCCTAGTGGCCCGGGGGGCCCCGCCCAGCGCCGACCTGTTCGGCGGCGTGGGCTACAACGGCCTGCCCACCATCGCGCGCAAAACCAACCTGGCCTTCGACCAGGGCAGCGGCGTGATGATTTGGGAGCTGACGCAGGACGCGGCCGGTGCCAACTCCTTGCTCACAACTATTGCCCGGGTAATGGCACAGCGCACCCAGGCGGGGGCCCCGGCGCGCTAGCGGTGGGCCGCCGGCCAGCACGGCGGGGCCGCGGTAAAGTATTAAAGCCTGCTGCTGCACTGCGCTGCGGCGACGTTTAGCAATGTTATAACCAGATTTTTGCGTGTGCGGGCACCTTTTGCATTTTCTACTTGCGTGTGCGCACACATTTTTTTGGCCTTCGCTTGCTTTGTGTGCAGCAGGCAGTTATGTTTGGGGTAGATTAAGCTATATAGTTGTTCGAAAAGTCTTATTCGTCAGCCAGAACCAGACCGGAGAAACGGGCGCGCAACCAGCGTGCTCCGCGAGCATACCGGCATTGTTTGGGCCGCAAGTGAAGGCGCAGTTATCGGCGCGGTGTTATTGAAACGGCTACCAATTCAACGACTCCCCCCTGTCATGCCCTCATTCATTCCCTGCCCCTGCGCTGCTACTCCCACCGCACTTCCTAGCCCCTTGGCTGGGGCCCCCACGGGCCGCCCGCACCGGCTGGGCTAAGGGCCCCCGTGCTTCACACGCTGGGCCCCTGGCCTGGCTTTCGATTACCGGCCGCTTCGCGGCCGGCTGCCTGGCTCCGTTCCGCATGGCTGCGGGAAACCTGCTTTTTAGCACGGCGCTGTCGTTTTTTTCCCACCAATTCCCCCACCGAATTCTATGAAAAACTTTACTTGGCTTATTTTTCTGCTCTTGCTGGGCTTGCCCGGCTTGGTACAGGCCCAAACGACGACGGTGAAGGGCAAGGTGACCGACGCCAAAGGCAGCACGCTGCCGGGGGTTACAGTTATGGTGCGGGGCACGCGCAACGGTGCCACCACCAACGCGGAGGGCACCTATTCCATCGCAGTGGCCGACACGGCGGCGCTGGTATTTTCCTCCGTGGGCTACAACGCCCAGACGGTGCGGGTGCGGTCGCAGTCGGTGATTAACGTATCGCTGAGCGAGAACACGCAGGCCCTCAACGAGGTGGTGGTGACGGCCCTGAACGTGTCGCGCGAGCGCAAAACTCTGGGGTATTCGGTGACGGAAATCAAGGGCAATTCGCTGACTGAGGCGCGCGAAACCAACGTGGCCAACTCGCTGGTGGGCAAGGTAGCCGGCCTGAACGTGAACTCTACGGCCGGGGGCCCCGGCTCGTCGAGCAACGTCATCATCCGGGGCGCGTCGAGCATCAACCAAACCAACCAGCCGCTCTACGTCATCAACGGCATTCCGGTGGAGAGCCAGCCCAGCGGCGGGGCCGGGGCCAGCATCGGCAACAGTGGCGGGCAGTACGACAACGCACCCGACTTTGGCGACCCCATCTCTAACCTGAACCCCGACGACATCGAGACGATTTCGGTGCTGAAGGGCGCGGCGGCGTCGGCCCTGTACGGCTACCGGGCCAAGGCCGGCGTTATCCTGATTACGACCAAGAGCGCAAAGGGCAACGACGGGATTGAGCTGAACACCAACTACGTAGCCCAGCGCGCGTTCAACCTCACCGACTGGCAGTACGAATACGGCCAGGGCAGCACCGGCATCAAGCCCGCGACGGCCGCGGCGGCGGCGCAGTCGGGCAACTCCAGTTGGGGGGCGCGGCTCGACGGCACCCCGGTGGTGCAATTTGATGGCACCTCGCGGCCCTACGCCGCCCAGAAGGATAACCTCCGCAATTTTTACCGCACCGGCGGGGCCCTCACCAACACGCTTTCGTTCAACAAAAGCTTTACGGGCGGCTCGGTGCGCCTCTCGGCCAGCGACCTGGCTAACACGGCGGTAGTGCCGAATTCGCGCCTCGACCGCCAGACGTTTAACCTGACGGGTACCTTCGACCCCATCAAGCGCCTCACCATTGATGCGCGCACCAACTACATCCTGGAGCAAGCCAAAAACCGGCCCGTTTTGTCGGATGGGGCCGGCAACGCCAACTTCAACGTGGCCTTCCTACCTACTAGCATTGACGTGCGCGACTTGCAGGGCCCCAACGGCATCGGCACACTGGCCAACGGCAACGAGCTGACGTTCAACACCGGCAACCTGTACAACACCAATCCTTACTTCGCGGCCAACCAGTTTGTTAGCAATACCCGCCGCGAGCGCATGCTCTCCAACCTGACGGCCCGCTACAACTTCGATTTTGGCCTGTTTTTGCAGGGCCGCCTCGGGCGCGATGCCTACAACGACCGCATCACGACCGTGACGCCCTCGGGCACGGCCTACCGCCCCTCGGGCAGCATCACGGAAATCACCAACCAGTTCACCGACCTCAACGCCGACGTGCTGGCCGGCAAAACCTTTAAGGTGGGCGAAGACTTCACGTTTGCACCCAACCTGGGCGCCAGCTACCGCCGCACCAAGCAGGAAGGCTTCCAGAACTTTGGCAATGACTTCGCCGTGTTCGGCATCAACCAGCTGAGCAACACCAAGACGCGCTCGGTAGCCCCCATCTTCTACGACCTGGAGGTGCAGTCGGTGTACGGCTCGGCGGACTTCTCTTACAAGGACTTTTTGTTTTTGACGGGTACCGTGCGACAAGACTGGTTTTCGTCGCTGGCGACTCCGGGCGTTGATAGTAGAAAGGACATAATCTACCCGGGCGTGAGCGGCTCGTTCGTGTTCTCGGAGCTGTACAAGCCCGATTTCCTGTCGTTCGGTAAAATCCGGGCGGGCTACTCGCGGGTGGGGCAGGCCACGGGGCCCTACCAAACGCAGCTCAACTATTCGCTGGGCTCGACCACGCTCAACGGGGTGCCCTACGGCGGGCCTTCCGACTCGAACATTCCGAACCGCGGCTTGAGGGCCTCCAGCGCCACCGAGCTGGAGGTGGGCACCGAGCTGGCCTTTCTGCAAAACCGGTTGCGGCTGGACCTGACCCTTTACAAAAAGAAATCGACGGGCGAAATCGTGAACACGCCCGCCTCGATTACTTCGGGCTACTCAGGCGCCGTGCTAAATGCGGGCGAGCTGGAAAACAAGGGCGTGGAGATGTTGCTAACCGTACTACCGGTGCGCAGCGCTAAGTTCACCTGGACGTCTTCGTTCAACGCGGCCTACAACAAGAGCACGGTGCTTTCGCTGGCCGCCGACCAAACGCAGTCGGTGTACGCCACATCGCGCTCGGGGGCGGGCTTCCTGGGGCAGGTGGTGGGCAAGCCCTTCGGGCAAGTGCTCGCCTACGACTACCAATACAACACGGACGGCACCATCATGCTGGCCCCCAGCGGCGTGCCGGCCCGTGGCAACCTCACCTCCTACGGCACCGCCTACCACCCCTGGACGATGGGCTGGAACAACGACTTCACGCTCGGCAACATTAACCTGGGCGTGCTGATTGACGGCAAGTTTGGGGGCAAAATCTTCTCCACTACCGACTACTACGCCACCCTCTACGGCCTGCGCAAGGAAACGCTGGTGAACCGCGAGGGCAACTTCGGCACCACCGCCAGCCCCCTCAACGCCCAAACCTACTACGGCACGCTGGCTGACAACGTGAGCAAGCAGTTTGTACAGGACGCCAGCTTCATCAAGCTGCGCCAGGTCACGCTGGGGTACTCGTTCCCGACCAAGCTGTTCAACAACCACGTGCAGCGCCTGACCCTGAGCTTGGTGGCGCGCAACCTGTTTTTCATCCGCCGCCTCACCGACAACATCGACCCCGAGGGCAGCTACAACGCCTTCACGCAGGGTCTGGAGCTGGGCGGCGTGCCACCGTCGCGCACGTTCGGCCTCAACCTGAACGCAAAAATTTAAGGCTTTTCCGTTAACTTCTTACTCATTAGCTATATGAAAAGCTTACTCCCAAAACCAGCGGCCCTGGCCACGGCGGCCATCCTACTGCTGGCCAGCAGCTGCACCGACCGGTTCACCGAAATCAACACCAACCCGACCACATACAGCCAAACCAACTTTGACGGCAACTACTTGCTAACGCAGGAGCAGCTGACTTATACCGGCAGCACCGACTTTGCCTTCGAAACCTGGCGCGGCAACCTCATTTACTGCGCCACCATGATGCAGGGAATGTCCACGGTCATTAGCTACTGGGCCGGCGACAAGTACCTGCTCAACGAAGGCTATACCGGCGCTTACTGGGAGCGCGCCTACTCCGAGCAGGTGAAGCCCGCCACCGACCTGGTGGCTTTCACCACTGGCAAAGACCAGTACAAAAACCTGCACCAAATTGCCCGCGTCATGCGCGCACTCATCATGGAGCGCATCACGGACCTCTACGGCGCTGCGCCCTACACGCAGGCGGGCCAGGGCTATTACCAGGGCATCATCACGCCCGCGTACGACTCGCAGATGGCCATTTACAACGACCTGATTAAGGAAGTGACCGAGGCCTCAGCGGCGCTCGACCCCAACGCCGACATTCCCTCGGGCGACGTGTACTACAAAGGCAACATTGCGCAGTGGCAGCGCTTCAGCAATACCTTGCTGCTACGCCTGGGCATGCGCCTGAGCAAAGTAGACCCCGCCAAAGCCCAGCAGATTGCCACCCAGGTGCAGGGCAAAACCATGACCAGCGACGCCGACAACGCCTACGTGCTCTTTGACGTGGCCGGCGGCCGGGCCACCCAAAACCGCAACAGCCAAATCCTGCTCGGCGACGGCGGGCAGGAGCACTACTACGTGAAGTGGTCGAAAACTTTCATCGACTACCTGCAAACCAACAACGACCCGCGCCTGGCGAAAATTGCGGTCACGCAGCTCTACCTCTCGGACGGCAACAAAACTCAGAACGCCAATTTCGTGACCACGGCGGCCGTGCAAAAAGGCCTGCCCAACGGCCGCGACCTGAGCGGGCGCCCGGCCTACGACGTGTCGACGGCCCCGGGCTACACCACGTTCCCCGACTATTCCTCGCCCAACCCGGGCATGACGAAGCGCACCGGCCCGGCGTTCATCCTCACCTACGCCGAGTCGGAGCTGCTGCTAGCCGATGCCGCCCAGCGCTTCAACCTGACGGCGGGGGGCGGCGCGGCCAGCCACTACAATGCCGGCGTAACGGCCGCCATGACCTACCTGAGCCAGTACGACGCCACAATGACCGTGGCCCCGGCCGACATTGCCACCTACCTGGCGGCCCACCCCTACGTGGCCACCCAAGGGCTGGAACAGATTAACGCCCAGTACTGGGCCCTGACCAACACCATGCTCGACTTCTACGAGTCGTGGAGCAACTGGCGCCGCACCGGCTTCCCGGTGCTTACCCCCGTGGTGTACCCCGGCAACGCCACCAACGGGACGATTCCGCGCCGCTTCCCCTACCCCCTCTCCGAGATTACCAGCAACCCCAACAACTACGCCACGGCCAAGGCTGCCGTGAACGGTGGCGACTTCCTCACCAGCCGCGTGTATTGGGATAAATAGGGCCCCGGGGCTCCAGGCCATTTTGCTTACTATGCCACAAAAACGTCGCGCCCGGCGGGCATCCGCGCAGCGCAGTACAGCCCCGCAGCAGTAACTCCTAAGTACTGGTGCCGGAGTGGTGCTGCGTTGCGTGGACGCCCGCCGGGCACGACGTTTTTGCGTGTTCGTGGTTTCCCAACCGACGCCGTTTTTTACTTTTCCCCGGGTTCTTTGCTCCGCTTATCCTTCCCGCTATGTCCTTGCTTCCCACCCAACTCAGTCCTTCACTTGCCACCGGCCTTCCGCTGGGGGCCCCGGCGCCGGCTCGGCAGCCCCGCGCTGTCCAAACCGTGACTACTTTGCCGAAAGGCCCGCTGGCCGCGCTGGGCAAAACGGCCGGGGCCTGCCCGGCGCTGGCCTTTATACTTGCTGCACGCTAGCCGGGGCCCTATGCTTAAGCGAATTCTTTTCGGACTGAGCATTGCCAGCGCCGGGCCTGCCCTGGCGCAGCCAGCCGGCCCGCCGCTGTACAAAAACGCCCAGGCTCCGACCGAGGCCCGGGTGCAGGACCTGCTGGGCCGGATGACGCGGGAGGAGAAAGTGGGCCAGCTCTCGACCCTGCTGGGCTGGGCAATGTACCAGAAGCAGGGCAACACCGTCGGTACCAGCGCGGCCTACCGCAAGGCCGTGGACGAGCGCCACATCGGCATGCTGTGGGCCACGTTGCGCGCTGACCCGTGGACCCAGAAAACGCTCAAAACCGGCCTGAACCCGACCCTGGCGGCCGAGGCCACCAACGCCCTCCAGCGCTACGCCCGGGAGCACACCCGGCTGGGCATTCCGCTGCTGCTGGCCGAGGAGTGCCCGCACGGCCACATGGCCATCGGCACCACCGTGTTTCCCACCTCCATCGGCCAAAGTAGCACCTGGGACCCCGCCCTGATCGAGCAGATGGCCGCCGCCATTGCCGCCGAGGCCCGCGCCCAGGGGGCCCATGTGGGCTACGGCCCGGTGCTGGACCTGGCCCGCGAGCCGCGCTGGTCGCGGGTGGAGGAAACCTACGGCGAAGACCCCGTGCTGACCAGCCAGATGGGCGTGGCCATGGTGCACGGCTTCCAGGGCCCCGGCCCGGTGGGCGGGCCCCACATCATCTCGACGCTCAAGCACTTCACAGCCTACGGCGTGCCCGAGGGCGGGCACAACGGGGGCAGTATCAGCACGGGGCCCCGCGAGCTGTACCAGAGCTTTTTGCCGCCGTTCCGGGCCGCGGTGAAGGCCGGGGCCCGGTCGGTGATGACGGCCTACAACTCCGTGGACGGCGTACCGTGCTCAGCCAACAAGTTCTTGCTGACGGATTTGCTGCGCAAGCAGTGGGGCTTCCAGGGCTTCACGGTGTCGGATTTGGGCAGCATTTCGGGGCTGGTGGGCGGGCACCGCGTGGCGGCCACCCCGGTGGCGGCGGCGGCACTGGCCATCAACGCCGGCCTCGACACCGACCTCAGCGGCTACGGCTACGACAAGGAGCTGCTGGCGGCCGTGGCCGACGGGTCGGTATCGGCCGAGGTGCTGGACCGGGCCGTGGGCCGGCTGCTGCGCCAGAAGTTCGAAATGGGCCTATTTGAAAACCCCTACGTGGTGGTGAAAAACGCGGCCAAGCAGGTCCGGACCCCGACCCACGTGCAGCTGGCGCGCCGCGTGGCGCAGGAGTCGGTGGTGCTGCTGAAGAATGAGCGCGACCTGCTACCGCTCCGCAAAGACCTGGAAACCATCGCCGTCATCGGCCCCAACGCCGACAACATCTACAACCAGCTGGGCGACTATGCCGCGCCCCAGCCGGAGGATAACATCGTGACGGTGCTGGAAGGCATCAAGGCCAAGGTATCGGCCGCGACGAAGGTGACTTACGTGCAGGGCTGCGCCATCCGCGATACCACGAGCGCCGACATTGCCAGCGCGGTGGCGGCGGCACGGGGGGCCCAGGTGGCGGTGGTGGTGGTGGGTGGCTCCAGCGCCCGCGACTTCAAAACCGAGTACCAGAGCACCGGCGCGGCCACCGTCGCAGCCGCCGCGGGCGGCCAGCTCATCAGCGACATGGAGAGCGGCGAGGGATTTGACCGGGCCACGCTGGATTTGCTGGGCAAGCAGCTGCAGCTGGTGCAGGCCGTGGTGGCTACCGGCACGCCGGTGGTAGTCGTGCTCATCAAGGGCCGGCCACTGAACCTGAACTGGTTGGCGGCCCACGTGCCCGCCTTGCTCGACGCCTGGTACCCGGGCCAGGAAGGCGGAAACGCCGTAGCCGATGTGCTGTTCGGCGACGTGAACCCCGCCGGCCGCCTGCCGATTTCGGTGCCCAAAAGCGTGGGCCAATTGCCGGTGTACTACAACTACAAATCCCCGGCCCGGCACGACTACGTGGAGATGGACGCCAAGCCGCTCTACAGCTTCGGCTACGGGCTAAGCTACGCCAAATTCGCCTACTCCGACCTGCGCACCGACGTAGTGGAGAGCGCCGGCACCGTGCAGGTTAAGGTCAGCTTCAAGGTGAAAAACACCAGCGCCCGGGCCGGCGACGAGGTGGCCCAGCTCTACCTCAAAGACAACGTAAGCTCCGTCGTGACGCCCGCCAGGCAGCTCAAGAAATTCCAGCGGCTGGCGTTGCGGGCCGGCGAGGAAAAGACCGTAATCTTCACCCTGGGCCCCGACGACCTGATGCTGCTAAACCCAGAAATGAATTGGGTGGTGGAACCAGGCGCTTTCACCGCAATGGTGGGCGCCGCGTCGGACGACATTCAGCTGAAAGCGGATTTTCAGGTGCAAAAAGGCCTCAGCCTGCCCGCCGGCAGCTAAGCAGCCGTTCAATTAAGCGAAATTAGGCCGTCATACTCATCTGGCGTCCGCGCAGCCGAAGCATCTCTACCGCTGACTAACCATGATTACTGCCGCAGTAGAGATGCTTCGGCTGCGCGGACGCCAGATGAGCATGACGTTCTTAAATCCATTACCTGCTAAGCCGCCTTGCCTTCAGTACCAACTATTACCCCCGTGGGGGCCCTACCAATGACCTACCGGCTTCCGCTCTGCCTACTTCTTTTGCTGGTACTCCGTTTCCCACTATGGGCCCAAATCCAGCGCGAGTTTAATACGGGCTGGCAGTGCCTACCGGCGGCGAAGACCAGGGCCGACGGGCTGGCCCTCTCGCGGCCGTCGTACGTGCTGGCCGGGTGGGCCCCGGCCGTGGTACCCGGCACTGTACTAGCTACCCAATTGGCTAATAAGCAGGTACCTGACCCGTTCTACGGGATGAACAACAAGCACATTCCGGACATTTACACTACCGGCCGCGACTACTACACCTACTGGTTCGTGAAGGACTTCACAGAGGCACCAGTGGCCGCTAAGGAGCAGATTTGGCTGCACTTGCGGGGCGTGAACTACAGCTGCGACGTGTTCCTGAATGGCCAAAAAATCAACAAGCTGACGCACCACGGCATGTTTCTGCGCCAGGAATACAACGTGACGCCCTACCTGGCCCGCGACAACCAGAACCGCCTGGCCATCATCGTGTACCCGGCCGACCCGGTGGGCAACCCCAACGGCGGCCAGGGCGGCGACGGCCGCATTGCCAAGAGCGTGGCCACCCAGTACACGGCCGGCTGGGACTGGATTCAGCCCATCCGGGACCGCAACACCGGCATTTGGGACAAGGTGGTGCTGGAGCGCACCGGGGCCATCAACCTGAAGAACCCGCACGTGGTGACCCGCGTGCCCGGGGTGCGGCTGCCTGGGGGGGGCCAGGCGCCGGCCATGGTGCAGGTGTCGGCCGAGCTGGAAAACCCCACGGCCAAGGCCATTGCGGGGGCCCTGCAATACACTCTCGACGGCCACACGGTATCGCAATCAGTAAGCATCCCGGCGCAGTCTACCCAGGTGGTCAGCCTCAAGGATTTGCGCCTGCCCAACCCCAAGCTGTGGTGGCCCAACGGCTACGGGGCCCAGCCGCTGTACCAGCTGAAAATGCAGTTCGTCATCGGTAGCAAAACTGTATCGGATGCGGAAACCGTGGAGGTGGGCGTGCGCGAAATCCAGACCCAGTGGAACGCCAAAACCCAGAGCCGACAGGTGCTGGTGAACGGCCAAAAGGTGTTCATCAAGGGCGGCAACTGGATTATTTCGGACGCCATGCTCCGGTTTACGGACGCCCGCTACGACGCCGAAATCCGGTTTCACCGCGACATGAACCTGAACCTGATCCGGGTTTGGGGCGGGGCCCTGGTGGAGCGGCCCGAGTTTTATGCGGCCTGCGACAAGTACGGCCTACTGGTCATCCAGGACTTCTGGATGTCGGGCGATGCCAACGGCCGCTGGCTGGACCCCCAAAAGGCGGAGGACCAGTGGACGCGCCGCCAGTACCCCGACGACCACCGGCTGTTCATCAACTCGGCCGCCGACCAGGTGAAAATGGTGCGCAACCACGCCTCGCTAGCTATGTGGTGCGGCGGCAACGAAATCACCCCGCCGAGGGATATTCTCACGGCGCTGGCCGATTCCATCCTGCCCCGGCTGGATGGTACGCGCTGGTTCATCCCGTATTCTAACTCCGATAGCCTGTCGTACAACCGGTTGGGCGGCAACGGCGACGGGCCCTATGGCATCCAGGACCCGCGCAGCTTCTGGGCCGTCCGCACGTTTCCGTTCAACTCCGAAGTAGGCTCAGTGGGAGTGGGCGACTACGAGTCGCTGGAGCGGTTCATTCCCAAAGCCAACCTGATGGCGCCCCAATACCTGGGCCCCGCCAGCAAAAACGCCGAAAAGGCAGATTCCGTCTGGACCTACCATACCTACACCGGCGTGGGCTACAACCAGTACTTGCTGCCCTACGGGGCCCCAACGAGCGTCCGGGATTTTGCCCTTAAAGCGCAGCTCGTCAACTACAACCAGTACCGGGCTCTGATGGAAGGCTTCAGCGCCCACATGTGGGAATGGTACACGGGCACCATCATTTGGAAAACGCAGAACCCCTGGACATCGATGCGCGGGCAGATGTACGACTACTACCTCGACCCCAACGCCTGCCTCTACGGCCTGCGCAGCGGCAGCGCACCGCTGCACCCCATGTACAACCCCGTGGACAGCATGGTGATGATTGTCAACAACTCGTTTGCGGTGCAGCGCGACCTGATGCTGGTGGTGGACGCCTACGACCTGGCCGGCAAAAAGACCAACATCACGCAGGTCATCGTGGAAATCAACCCCTCGATGGCCAAGAATTACCTGCCCATCGGCGCCGTGGTGCGGCAAATGGCTAAGCAAAAGGGTATGTTCCTCTCGCTCCAGCTGCAAGACCTGAACAAGAAGGTCGTCAGCCACAATTTCTACTGGCTGTCCGACGCGAAGGGCGAATTTTCTGGCCTGAAAACCATGGCCAAAACCACCGTCAAAATAGCCGCCAAGCAGCTGGCCAAGGATAAAATATCCGTGACGCTGACCAACCCGGCCAATGCCCCGGTGGCCTTTTTCAACCGCCTGGCGCTGGTGAACCCCAGCACGCAGCAGCGCCTGCTGCCCGTGTTCTACAGCGATAACTACGTGTCGGTGCTGCCCGGCGAGAGCACCACCGTAGTAATGGATTACACCCCCGGGGGCCCCATGCCCCTGGTTTCGGTAGAAGGCTGGAACGTAGAGAGACAGCTACTGCCCGTAGCGGCTAATTAAGGACAATAGAATTGGCCCTGAATAGAAAAACCGCACAAAAAAGAACGTCATGCAGAGCGCAGCGAAGCATCTTTCCCGCGTCAGTAACCATGATTAGCTACGCCAGAAAGATGCTTCGCTGCGCTCTGCATGACGACCTACATTCTTTCTAATTTAGAAACAAATTTGAAATACATTTTATGAAGCTTCACCCCACCCGATTATTATTTCCAACGGTCGCGCTGGTCTGCGGCCTGGCCACTTTAATGGCCTGCATCAGCAACGAAAATGCTGCCACTGGCACCACGGCCGGCGGCCAGGGGCCCCGGGGCCTCACGCAATACGTTGACCCCTACATTGGTACGGGTTTCCACGGCCATGTATTCATGGGGGCCAACGTGCCGTTTGGCGCCGTGCAGCTGGGCCCCGCCAATATTTCCGAGGGCTGGGATTGGTGCTCGGGTTACAATTATTCCGACTCCACTATCGTCGGTTTTTCGCACATGCACCTCAGCGGCACGGGCATCGGCGACCTGGGCGACATTTCCGTGATGCCCACCACTGGCCCGGTGCGCGTGATTAAAGGCACGGCCAAAAACCCCGATAAAGGCTACGTTTCCCTGTTCTCGCACCGCGACGAGCAAGCCCGGCCCGGCTACTATTCGGTGCAGTTGAAGCGCTACGGCGTGCGCGCCGAGCTAACTGCTACCGAGCGGGTTGGCTTCCACCAGTACACCTTCCCCAAGTCCAACGAGGCGCACCTCGTCATCGACCTGCAAGAAGGCATTGGCTGGGATCTTGCCATCGAAACGGCCATCGAGCAAATCAACGACAGCACCCTCACCGGCTACCGTTTCTCGAAGGGCTGGGCCCCCGACCAACGTATTTATTTCGCGGCGGTTTTTTCCAAACCCATCCGAAAATTCAGCAGCTACCAGGTAACCGATTCGTTGGGCAGTACCGTGGCGGCTGCCAAGGGAAATAGAATTAAAGGCGTGGTTACTTTTTCAACGCAGGCCGATGAAAAAGTGAAGCTGAAAGTCGGCATTTCGCCCGTGAGCACGGCCAACGCACTGGTAAATATTAAGGCCGAAATTCCGCACTGGAATTTTGCTAAAGTAGTCGCCGAAGCTAATGCATCCTGGGAGAAAGAATTGCAGAAAGTACGCGTGCAAATGAGCGACCCGGCGCAGCAAAAGGTGTTTTATACCGCGCTGTACCACACCATGATAGCGCCCTCTATTTTCAACGACCATAACGGCGATTACCGCGGGACCGACAAGAAAATTTACCAGGGCGCTAATTTCACCAACCTCACCACGTTCTCCCTCTGGGACACGTACCGGGCGGCGCACCCGCTGTTTACACTACTGCAACCGAACCGGGTGAACGACATGGTGCGCTCGATGCTGGCCATCTACCAGCAGCAGGGCAAGCTGCCCGTATGGCCCCTAATGGGCAACGAAACCAACACCATGGTGGGCTACAGCGCGGTGCCGGTGGTGGTAGACGCGTATTTAAAAGGCTTCACCGGCTTCGATGCGGCGCTAGCATACGAGGCCGTGAAAACCACGGCTATGCAGGACGAGCAGGGCCTGAAAGCCGTGAAAGAATTCGGGTTTATTCCGGCCGACAGCCAAACCGAAAGCGTGGCCAAGGGCCTGGAATACGCCATCGACGACTGGTGCATTGCCCAAATGGCCAAGAAAATGGGCAAGGCCACCGACTACGCCTACTTCAGCAAGCGGGCCAAGAACTACGAGAATTATTTCAACAAACAAACGCGCTTCATGCGCGGCCGCATCTCCCAAACCGCGTGGCGCACGCCGTTTGACCCGTTCGTATCGCGCCACATGAAGGATGACTTTACGGAGGGCAACGCCTGGCAATACACGTGGCTGGTACCGCAGGATGTGGAGGGATTAATTAGCCTGTTGGGCGGCGAAAAACCCTTTAGTTTAAAATTAGATTCGCTGTTCGTGGCAAAGGGTGATATGGGCAATGAAGCGTCCAACGACATCACCGGCTTAATTGGGCAATATGCCCACGGCAACGAGCCCAGCCACCACATTGCTTACCTGTATAATTACGTGGGCCAGCCCTGGAAAACGGCCGATAAAGTGCGGGCCGTCATGGCCGATTTCTACACTGATAAGCCCGCGGGCATCATCGGCAACGAGGACGTGGGGCAGATGTCGGCGTGGTACGTTTTCTCGGCCCTGGGCTTCTACCCGCTGAATCCGGCCAACGGGGCCTACGTATTGGGCAGCCCAATAATAAGCCAGGCGGATTTAACTTTCGCCGACGGAAAGACCCTTTCCATCAGCGTTAAAAACAACAGCACGGCAAATAAATACATCCAAAGCGTGCGCGTAAACGGCCAGCCGTACGGCAAATCGTACCTCTTGCACAAAGATTTATTAGCTGGCGGGAAAATAATTATCGTGATGGGCCCCCAGCCCAGCATCAGCTGGGGCGTAGCTGCCGCCGACCGGCCCAAATCAGTGATGAATTAACGGTGATCTAAAGCGAGGTGGTCCGGCTACTTTTTCTATCGTCGGACCACTCTTACGATTCCCCAGAGCCGCTGTTTTTTAGTGAGAGTGGCCCGACGAAGCCCTTCGGGTAATTCGCCAGACCATCCCGTGTCAGACCACTGCCGAAAAACGATTCATAATTCGTAGTAAGTCTGCTATTTTGACTTCGCAGCTAGCTTTTTAGGGCCCTACCCCATTTTGGACCACCGCCCTTCCTTTTTGCCTACCCACTTTTCTCACCTCTTGATCGTCCTTTTATGCCGATGTTTCCCGCCCGCTTTGGTACCCTCCTCGCCACCGGTCTCCTGCTGGGGGCCCCTGCGCTCGCGCAATCCGGCACGCCTTTGGGCCTGGTACCGCTGCCCCGCGAAGTGCACACTAGCGCCGGCACCTACGCCCTGCCCCAAAAAATTAGCGTATACGCCACCGGCCCGGCCGCCCAAAACGTGGCCGAGCTGCTAAAAGGATTCCTGGCCCCACTGGGCAAAACCGTGGCCCTGACCACCAACCGCCAGGCTGCGCAAATCCGGCTGCTCACGGCCGCGCCCGGGGCCCCCGGGGGCCCCGAGGGCTACCAGCTGGTAGTGGACAAGAGCGGCGTGAGCATCACGGCAGCGGGCGGCGCGGGCCTGTTCTACGGCATCCAGACGCTATTGCAACTACTACCGCCCAAGGCCACGGCCGCCGCGCGCGTGCCCTACGTGCGCATTGCCGACGAGCCGGCGTTTGGATGGCGCGGGGGGATGCTCGACGTGTGCCGCCACTTCTTCCCGGTGCCGTTCGTGAAGAAGTACATCGACTTTCTGGCCGCCTACAAGTTCAACACCTTTCACTGGCACCTGACCGACGACCAGGGCTGGCGCATCGAAATCAAGAAGTACCCCAAGCTCACGCAAATCAGCGCCTTCCGCAAAGAAACGCTGATTGGGGCCCAGCAGATGTTCAAAACTCCTGCCGATTTCAAGTACGACGGCACGCCCTACGGCGGCTTTTACACCCAGGACCAGATCCGGGAGGTGGTGGCCTACGCCCGGGAGCGCTACGTGACGGTGGTGCCCGAAATTGAAATGCCGGGCCACTCGGTGGCCATCCTGGCTGCCTACCCCGAGCTGGCCTGCAAGCCGGGGCCCTACGAAACCTGGACGATGTGGGGCGTCATCGACGACATCGTGTGCCCCACCGAGCCCACGTTCCGCTTCTTTGAGGACGTACTGGCGGAGGTGTGCGCCCTGTTCCCGGGGCCCTATGTGCACATCGGGGGCGATGAGGCCCCCAAAACCCGCTGGAAGGAGAGCGCGGCGGTGCAGGAAATCATGAAAAAAGAGGGCTATACCGACGTGGAGAAGGTGCAGGGCTGGTTCAACCGCCGCATCGAGGCGTTTTTGACGGGCAAGGGCAAAAAGATGATTGGCTGGGACGAGATTCTGGAGGGCGGCATCGACGACAAGGCCACCGTGATGAGCTGGCGCGGCGAAAAGGGCGGCATCGAGGCCGCCCGCCACGGCAACGACGTGGTGATGACGCCCACCACCTACCTCTACCTCGACTACGGCCAGAACCCGCAGCCCAACAGCCCCGACGAGCCGCTGATGATCGGCGGCTATCTGCCCCTGGAAAAGGTGTACAGCTACAACCCGCTCCCCAAAGAGCTGACCCCCGCGCAGCAAAAGCACATCCTGGGTATCCAAGCAAACCTGTGGACGGAGTACATCACGACACCGCAGAAGGTGGAGTACATGCTGTTCCCCAGGCTACTGGCCGTGGCCGAAGTGGCCTGGACGCCCGCCGCCCAGAAGAACTACGCCGCGTTCCTGCCCCGCCTGGGCCAGCAGTTTGCCCGCCTCGACGCGAAGGCCATCAACTACCGCGTGCCCGAGCCTGTGGGCCTCGACAGCCTCAGCGTGGTGCGGCAGGATGGCAAAGCCGTGTTCACGCTCCGCTCGCTGGTACCGGGGGCCCAAATCCACTACACCCTCGACGGCCATCTGCCCGACGAAACCACCGACCGCTACACTAAGCCGCTCGCTGTGCCGCAGGGCCGGCGCCTACTGGTGCGGGCCGTCACCATCGCCCCCAACGGCCGCAAAAGCCCCCCCACCGAGCTGCTGGTGCGGTAAGCCGGGGGCCCTGGCCCTAGTGCCAACGCTGTTGCAGGCGGTGGGCGCCGTGCCTTACCCAGTGACCGGCAACGGCCACAGCACGAAAAACATCGTGGAAACCACCGAGCAAGCGGCGGCGGCCGTATGTTTGCCCGCACTTGGGGGATTAGCTCAGTTGGCTAGAGCGCCTGCTCCGCAAGCAGGAAGTCATCGGTTCGAATCCGATATTCTCCATAAGAAAGCCGCGGCCAGTTGGTCGGGGTCCTGTCCAATACTTTGCTGAAAGCGCCGGCCTACTTGACCGGCGCTTTTTTCGTTGCAATAGTAGACCTCTTTCTTGTACAAATTTACAATACAAAAAGCGTAAATAAATATAAACCCTTGGCTATGAATGATAGATATAAATTACTTCGGGCTAATCCGCGCGTTTGCAAACCAGCTGTTCCTAACCTTCGAGTACTTACGACAGTATCCGACGTTTCTGGGCCTGGAGTTCTCTTACGGAATTTCGGAAAGCTATTGCCATAAACTATTTTGCAAGATGCGGGCCATCCTGGCCAAGGTGGTAGGACTCAAAAATTCAGAAGCGTTGAAGTACCAGGGCGTAAAAACGGTGATAGCAGAAGTGACGGCACAGCCAATTGAACGACCCAAAAAAGACCAGGAGCGCTACTACAACGGCTTAAAAAAAACACATCATTAAATCGCAATTAATTAGCAGTCAAAGGAACAATGTCATCCAGCATTGCCAGGTAGAATTAGCGGGACGCAAATCCGATATCCGTATTTTCCAGGAAACGCCCCCTGAAAATTCATCGCAAAATCAAGGTAAAAGGCGACTTAGGTTACGTAGGGATTGCGAAGGTGCATGCCCGGCGTCAGATTCCGCACAAAAAACCTAAAGATGGGGAGCGGACCAAAAAGCAGAAAAGACAGAACAAGGCTTTTCGAAGTAAAAGCGTCAAAATTGAGCACATTAACCGCACGTGCAAATGCTTTCGAATCGTCAAAGAGACCTATCGCAACCGATTAAATCATATTGCTCAAATTTGGCTCATCGATTACGGACCGGTAAACTTAAGTATTGAAAAAGTGATATGTATTTAGAAAAAAGACCTAGTGTACACTGACTTGAAATTTGCTCTAATTCCGTTCCTATAAAATTGCCCGCGACCCGGCCTGCGCCGGGGCTTCGTCCGCGAAACCATGCACCGGCAAGATGCGCTGGCCCCGCCACCTGCCCGCCGGCTCCCTACCCAGCCGCAGCGCCCTGCCATAACCCCAGCCGGCGAGAGCCGTTAGGCCAAAGGATGAGTTTATTTTCTTTTTCGGCAGCGCTGCTAACCCTGGCGGCCCTGTTTTCCTACTTAAACGCCCGGTTTTTGCGCCAGCCGGCGGGCATCATGTTTCTGCTGCTGGGCGTGGCGGCGGCGGCGGCCGTACTGGCCGGTGGCCGCATTGTGCCGGGCTTCACCAATGCCGTGCGGGGGGCCCTGTTAGAGTTCGATTTCACGGAATTCCTCATGGGGTCGGTGCTGAGCTTCTTGCTCTTTGCCGGCTCGCTGCACGTGCGGGTGAATGCCCTGAAAGCGGTATGGCGCAGCATTGCGGCCTACTCGACAGTGGGCCTGTTGCTGGCCACCGGGCTGGTGGGCTTGGGCACCTACGGGCTGCTGCACCTGGCCGGAGTGGAGCTGCCGCTGCTGCCGTGCCTGCTGTTCGGGGCCCTCATCGCGCCCACCGACCCCATCGCGGTGCTGGGCATTCTCAAAACCACCGACCTCGACAAGAACATCGAAACCAACCTAGCCGGCGAGTCCCTCTTCAACGACGGCTTCGGGGTAGTGGTTTTCGCCACTCTGCTGGAAGTGGCCACGCCGGGCCAAACCCCCAGCGTGGGCTCGGCGGCCCTGCTGCTGCTGCGCGAGGCCGGGGGCGGGCTGCTGGCCGGGGCGGCGCTGGGCTACGTGGGCTACCGGCTTATTCGCACGGTCGACAACTTCCAGACCGAAGTTATTCTGACGCTGGCCCTGGTGATGGGCGGCTACGCGCTGTGCCACGCCCTGCACATATCAGGGCCCCTGGCCATGGTGGTGGCGGGCCTGGCCATCGGCAACGTGAGCCGCAGCGAGGCCGTGTCGGACACCACCCGCGATTACCTGGAGAAGTTCTGGGAAGCGCTCGATGAGGTGCTCAACGCCGTGCTCTTCGTGCTCATGGGCCTGGAGCTGGTCGTAATTGGGTTTAGCCCGTTTTACCTGGGGCTGGGCGTGGCGGCGGCCGTGCTGGCGCTGCTGGTGCGCTACGTGGCACTGGCCCTGCCCACCCGGCTGCTGGGCCTTTCGGCGAAGCTACCGCCGCGCACGCTGGCCATATTGAGCTGGGGCGGGCTGCGCGGGGGCATTTCGCTGGCCCTGGCGCTGGGCCTGCCCGACGAGATGCACCCCGAAATATTCGTGCCCATGACGTTTGCCGTGGTGCTGTTTTCGGCCGTGGTGCAGGGCCTTACGTTGAAGCGCTTGCTGGGCTGGCTCACCCGCGTACCCGCCTGATGGGGGCCCGCCGTTGCTGCTTATTGCCTTTGCTAAATAACCAGCCGCCACTAAACCGCCATTGCATTACCCGCAACTCATTGTTCTTGAATCAAAAGCTGTCAGCCAATAGCTAACTGCGCACTACCCATGTCCCCAACCCACCACTACTTCTCCAATGCCGTTGGCTCGGTCGATTACGTGCCCGCCGACGGCTACCTGTACCTGCACTGGTCGGGCGTGCCCATGACCGGGCCCGAGTTTCGCGCCCTCTACATTCATGCCCACAACCTACTGCGGCGCTACCCGCTACGCGGCATCCTGGCCGACCACCGCGCCATGCCCGCCGCCCCCGCCCCCGCCGACCGCGACTGGCTACTGAACACCTGGCTGCCGGCCGTGCTGGCCGATACCCACTTCGCGCGCTACGCTGTAGTGCCCACCCTGGAGCCCGCGCACCGCCTGCACACCCCCGCCGTGGCCAAGCAGCTGCAGCGGGCTATCACCGCGGCTTTTTTTGAGGATATTCCGCCCGCCGTCGACTGGCTGCTGGCCGAGCCAACCGGGCCGGCGTCCACCTAATTCCCTACTATTCGCCACCTTATGCTGGCTTCCCTCTGGCGCTTCCTGCGCACCCGCTTCCTGCTCACCGACGATATGGCCGACCCGGCCGAAATCCAGGCCGATGTGGAGGCGGGCATTCCGTTTCAGGGCACCAACCTGTGGGTTTTAATTTTTGCCATTCTGGTGGCCTCGGTGGGGCTAAACGTCAACTCCACGGCCGTCATTATCGGGGCCATGCTTATTTCGCCGCTTATGGGGCCCATCGTGGGCATCGGCTACGGGGCGGCCACGATGGAGCTGGACCTCATGCGGCGCGGGGCCAAAAGCCTGCTCACCGCTACGCTGCTCAGCCTGGCCGTGTCGGCGCTCTACTTCCGCCTCACGCCCCTCACCGATGCCGGCTCCGAGCTGCTGGGCCGCACCCAGCCTACCACCTGGGACGTGCTCATTGCTTTGTTTGGCGGAGCGGCCGGGGCCGTGGGCCTCACTCGCCGCGAGCACAGCAACGTGATTCCCGGCGTGGCCATCGCCACGGCCCTCATGCCGCCGCTGTGCACGGCCGGCTACGGGCTGGCCACCGCGCACTGGGCCTATTTTGGCGGGGCCCTGTACTTGTTTTCGATCAACTGCGTATTTATCAGCCTCTCTACGTTCCTGGTCATTCAGATTCTGCCGCTGCCGCACCACGAGTTTAAGACGGCCGGCGGGGCCCGGCACGTGCGCAACATCATCTGGGGGCTGGCCCTGCTCACGGCAGCGCCCAGCGTGTACCTGGCCGTCGGCATCGTGCGTAACGGCACCTTCACCCACAACGCCCAGCGCTTTGTGGAAGAGCAGCTGAATCTGCCCGGCACCTACGTCGTTACCAGCCGCATTGGGGCCACGGCGCACACCGTCAACGTACTGCTGGCCGGCCAGCAGCTCACCCCAGCCCAACTACGGGCGGCCCGCGCCCAACTGCCAAAATATCGCCTTGATAATGCCCAGCTCACCGTGCGCCAAGGCTTGGCCCACGTTGATTCGGCCGATGCCCAAGCCCTGCGGGCCAGTGTGCTCGAAGACGTGCGCAACCGCAACGAGCAAACCCTGGTGAGCTACGAGGGCCGCTTGGTGCAGCTTCAGCAGCAGCTGGCCCGCGCCGATAGCTTGGCCGTGCCCAGCCTGCCCTCGGCGGCTGCTCTGCTGCGCGAGGTGCAGGCCGAGCACCCCGCCGTGCACCAGCTGGGCCTGAGCCGCCTCGTGCGGCCCGCCGCCGACTCGCTGCAGGCCGATACCACGGTGGTGGTGTCCCTGCGCGTGCGGCGGGCGCTGCCCACCGCCGAGCAGCAGCGCCTGGCCGCCTGGCTGCGCCTGCGGGGCGGGGGCCGCCAGCCGGTACAGCTGCTCATCGCTACTGATGCCCCGGCCCGGCCCGCTAAACGCTAGACCATTGCCCACGGTAGCTGCGCAAGCTTATTAATTTTTGGCGGTAGTTTAAAACGGGGTGGTCCGGCGAATTACCCGAAGGGCTTCGTCGGGCCACTCTTGCTAAAAAACAGCGGCTCCGGGTCATTGTAAGGGTGATCCGACCAGAGAAAGAATCGCCGGACCACCCCGTTTTAGACCACCACCTGATTTTTAACGGAACTTGCACAAAACGTTGCCTTTCAGCCCCCGTTTGTTTGCCCTGACGATAATCGGTCCGCCGGCTGAAAGAGCCGGCGGACCAGCAGCAACCAAGCTGTACACTGACCTGAAAAATGGACTATTTAACAACCATAAGATGCATTTATCGTTGAGTTTCTTACCTAGCAGTCGACTTATTTTTCGCTAACACCCCAACTTATGAATACTTTTCTCTCCTTTGCCTGCTGCGCTATGTTTGGACTGACGCTGAGCAGCTGCTCGCTGGGCCATTCGGTCAGCAACGACCTAAAGTCTAGTAACCCCGCCGTGGCCCTTCAGGCCCAAAAAGTGGTTGAACTCCAGCAGCAGGTAGATGCGCAGAAGCGAGCGTACGCCGACCGGAAAAACGTGGTGAAAGACCGGGAGCGGGCCGTAGATAACCAAAAAGAACAGGCCGATATCGAGAAGAAAAAGCTCGAAGGCCTGAAGCAGCAGCTCGACGGCGCCAAGCAAAACCTGAAGGGAGTGAAAACCCAGGCCAAAACGCAGTAGCAGCCGGGGCCCCACTTGGTTTTTAATCAAAGCACAGCGCAGCCCTGGTTCGGCCCCTCCGCAGCTCTGACAATTACTGCCGGGCTAATTATTTTCCACGTTGCCAATGAGGCATTTCCTGACCGGGCTACACTACCTACTGGCTATCCTAAGCGCGTTGGCGCTGCTGCTGACGCTGGTTTCGGTGGTGCCGTCCAACAAATGGTGGGTGCAGGTGCTGGTGTTTCCCCGGCTCCAGGTGCTGGTGGTGCTGGTGGTGCTGGCGTTGGGGCTGCTGGGGTGGCTGGGCTTGGGCTGGCCGGCGCGCCGGGGGTTGCTCGCCGGCCCGGGCATCGGCCTGGGCGTACAGGCTTTTTTCCTGTGGCCCTACCTACCCTTCGCTCCCAGAGCCGTACCCGATGCTTACCCCGGCGCGACCGCGCGGCTGCGCATCCTGGTGACTAACGTGCTGATGACCAACCGCCAGGATGCCCGCCTGCGGCAACTGGCAACCGAGGTTCGGCCCGATGTGCTGCTGGCCCTGGAGCACGATGCTTGGTGGGCGCAGGCCCTGCGGCCGTTGCAGCCCGGCTACCCCTACCGCGTCGAGCTACCCCGCGCCGGTGCCCGCGGCATAATCCTCTACTCGCACTTGCCGCTGGCCCACACGCAGGTGCAGAACCTGCTTCAGCACGGCGTGCCATCCGCACGCGGCTGCGGCTGCCCGATGGCCGGCAGGTTACGTTTTTCGGCGTTCACCCCACGCCGCCCGTCCCGATACCTACCCCGATGGCATGGGCCTGCACGGCGCGGCATTACAGAAAGTGACCGACGTGGCGCGGGAAAGTGAGCGGCCCGCCATCGTGGCCGGCGACTTCAACGACGTAAGCTGGTCGGGCACCATGCACCAGCTCACCCGCGCCGGCGAGCTGCACAACGTGAGCCTTGGGCGCGGCCTTTTCAACACCTTTAATGCCCGCTCGCGCCTGGCCCGCCGGCCGCTCGACCACTTTTTTGTCAGCACGCCGTTTCAGGTAGTAGCGCTGAAACGCAGGCCCGCCGTTGGCGCCGACCATTTCCCGCTGTACATTGAGCTGGCGCTGCCCGATGAGCCAACCAGCCCTTGACAAACAGCTGCTTATCCTGTTTCATTTTCCTAATTCACCAAAACGATGCCTACTTTTCCTTTCGCTGCCGCCTTGCTGCTGGCCAGCACCCTGGCCTTCACCAGTTGCCAATCGGGTACCGAGGCACCGGTGGCCGCCGACCTTAACTCGGCCAATCCGACCGTGGCCGAGCAAGCCCGCAAGGTGCAGGAGCTTTCCACCCAGGTAGAGCGCCAAAAGGCCGTTATCGAAACCGAAAAAACCAAGCTCACGGCCCTGCAACAGCAGCTCGACGGGTCGCGGCAGAACCTGGACGGCATCAAGAAAGAAGTGCAGGCTAATCCGTAGGGCCCCCGCAACATCCGACGCTGCTTGAGCCGGTTAGCCGGATGGTTGCGGTCGAGCACGAGGCCCAGCGACAGGTTCTGACTGCACTGGAAGCCCTAGGCCCGGGGCTAGGCGCTGGTTGAAGCGCTTGCTGGGGTGAAACTCGGCCACGGACGAGCTGGTGAGGTAGCCAGGAGCCAGAAAACCAGAGATGCGCTTGGCGGTGCCATCGTCGGCGTAGTCATAGCCGGGCGCAAACTGCGAGAGCAGGTTCAGGACCGTGCGCTACCTAGCGTCCTGCACGGCGCTGACCCACCGCCCGAAACAACTTTTCACAGCAGTGCTTAAGTTAGCGCATGCCTTCGGCATTAATTAAAAATCTCACTATCAGATTTATCATTTTGATTCTTGAAGGCTTTTAGTGGAGCAGCTACTTAGCGGATAGGCGGCGAATCATAACCTACTTAATTTCAGTAATTTGTGCCACAGCAAATACTTAAATTGCCTCAGCTCCACTAAAAGTCCCCAAGAACCATCATTTTTAATTTTTAATTCTGTGCGTGAATACGGACACCGCTCTGAAGGGCCAGCAACTCAACTTGCAGCTCCCGGTACCGCGCGTGCACCTGGTCGAGGTCGTAGGGAGTGGTTAGGTTGGCTTCGGCGGCGGCCAGCGCCAGGTCGGCCTGCTGGCGCAGGGCTGTGCGGCCGGCCCCGGCGGGGCACTGGGCCGCTACCGTGCCCAGGGCCCCCAGCAAGCGCAGATAAATAGCCAGGGCCGTCTTTGCGTTGGCGCGAATCTGGTCGAAGGCCGTGGCCAGGTAGCTGGCAAAATCCGGGTCGGTGGTGAGCACGCGCACCTGGCCATCTTCGGCGCGCACGGAGCTAGCCAGGTACCGGCCGGCCAGCACGCGCAGCAAGGAGCCAAGGCGGTCGACGCACATCACGGCGGTGGTGGTGTCGTTGATGCCGGGCGAAAGGGCCTTCAGGGCAATGTCCACCAGCTGGCGCAGCCCGAAGCCTACATCCTGGTCGAGAGTGCGCTGGTCGCCCATGCGGTAGCAATCGGCCAAAGACTTGGTTAGTTGGTCAGTAGCAGGCAAGGATTGGCCCTCGGGGGTGGCTACTGAAGCCAGCGCGCTACCCGCCACCACGAAGCTACCAATGGCATGCTCTATCCGCACCACTACGCCCGCCCGATGCGCAAAGGCCAACAGCTCATCGTAGTCGATGCCCTGTACATAGCCCGTGGTGGGAGCCGGCAGCGGCTGCCAGTGCAAGTCTGGGCCGGCGGCCAGGCCGGCATGTTCGGTGGGCGTGGCGGCATCGCCCAGGCGCTTGGGAAATACTTTGTCGAGCAGCTCCTCGGTTTCGGCCGCTACCCTGGCCACGATGTTGGCCGCCTGAATGGACGAGGCGATGTGGTGAATGAAAAAAATCAGCATCCCGATGCTCACCAGGGCCAGCAGCAGCCCGAAGGCCACCGCCAGCGATGGCACGAAGCTGCCTTCGTCGCTGCCCCGAATGGTGCGCAGCACCACCAGGCAATACACGAAAATGCTCACGAAAAAGCCCATTACCACCTGATTAGTGCGGTCGCGCATGAAATTACGCAGCAGGCGCGAGGTATACTGGCTGGCCACCTGTGCCAGCGTGGCCAGCGTGAGCGAGAAAATCAGGCCTGCCACCGTAATCATGGAACTGGCAATGGCCGAAAGCATGCCCCGCGCGCCCGCCGCACCGGCACCAAACAGCAGCGGGTAGCGCCTCGTCCAGCCGCCCCCTACGTAGAGGTCGAGGTGTACCAGCCCGTAGGCGGCACCCAAAGCGGCCAGCACCATCAGCGTGGGCACAAACCACAAGCTGGAATCAAGATTCAGCCAAACGGCTTTAAATCGGTTCATATCATCGGCTGTACTCAGTAGCCGGGCTTACGGTTGTGGTACGGGAGCAGCGAGCGGCGCGGGCGAAATGGTGCTGCCGGCTCCAGCCCTGGTGCGGGTAGCGCAGCAGCGCGGCGACATAATCTTGATCCCGACGCGGGCAAACTCGTCCTGGATGTGCTGGTACAGTAGCGAATACAGCCCGGCCTGGCGGTGCGGCAGGCGGGTGTAGGCGTTGAGCTGGTAGGCCACGTAAAAGTCGTCGAGGCTGGTTTGCAGCACGAAGGGTACGGGCGTGGCCTCCACGTCTTCGGTGGCGCGGGCGGCGGCCAGCAGATGCGCGTGCACCTGCGGCCAGGGCACGTTGTAGCCAATGGTGATGGTGGTGTGCAGAATCAGCCCGTCGTGGCTGGCGGCGGCTGTGTAGTTGACGGTATGGCCCGAGAGGATGTTGGAATTGGGAATGGTCACGTCCTCGTTCTTGATGGTGCGCAGGCGCGTCACCAGCAGAGTTTTTTCGAGCACGTCGCCCGTCACGGCCCCTATTTTCACCCGGTCGCCCACCCGGCAGGGCCGCATGTAGGTGATGACGATGCCGGCGATGACGTTGCCGATGGCCGAGGTCGAGCCAAAGGAAATGATGAAGCCCAGCAGCACCGACACGCCCTGAAACACCGGCGAATCGGAGCCCAGCAAGTAGGGGAAGATGACGATGAACACGTACACGTACAGCGCAAACCGCAGCAGGTTGAACGTCGGCAGCGCCCAGTCGGGTCGGGGTAAAAGCCCTCCACGACCAGCTTGCCCGCCGCCACCTCGCCCGCCAGAAAGCGTAAAAAGCACACGGCGTAGGTGGTAAAGAAGTAGATAACGAGGATGGTGAGCAGGTTGGGCACGTAGTGCACCACGCCCAGCACTACGCCCTGCACGGGCCCCAGCACGTAGCCCAGCAGCTTCCGCGAGATACCCTCCGTCCAGGGAAACAGGCCGAACAGCAGCGGCAGGGCCAGGTACAGCGTGAGGACCACCAGCGCCAGGCGCAGCAGCTTGAGGACCGTGCGCAGCACTTCCAGCTGCCGCTCCTGGGTCAGCAACTCGTAGCCGTTGATGCGCCAGGACCGTAGCGGGCTGCCATGCCAACGCAGAATCCGCTGGTTGATGATCCGAAAAAAGCGGTTCAGCCCGTAAACCAGGGCCCCCAGCATCACCAGTGTGAGCGCGGCCAAGCCGCCGCGCTTCAGCAGCTCGGGCAGGCTGTTGGCCTGCCGGGCCGCTACCAGGTGGGTGCGCAAAATAGCCCGGTACTGCTGGGCCTCGGCCGACCAGGGCTGGCCCAGCGCCCGCGCCTGCCGGCGCACTTGTGCCCGCAAAGCGCGCACCTCGGCCGCCTCGTGCGGGTCAGCAGGTAAGGGCTGTTGGGCCGCTTTCTGCCACTGATAAGTAGTTTGGCGTTGCTATTTAGGGCCCGAGCAGCGGTCAGCGTCGAGCGGCTTTCGCTGGCCAGCCGCAGGGCTTCGGCCCGGAACGCCGCGTCATAGCGCGGCCGTTTGGAGGAGGCTTTTTCCATGGAATTGGGAAATTAGCACCCAATTCTCTCCTGATTCACCCGACCACCTCAACTTTACCAACCTCAATAACGAGTCTGATGCCGACATTAGATACTATGGCGTTATCATTCCTAAAGAGTTATTAGAAAAGCTGAACCCAGGTATTTCAGTGGGTGAAGGTGGCTCTTTGGGCAGTCTGCTATATGACTACTATTTGCAGAGCTGCTGAAGATCGGCTACTGTATCTTCAACCCCGTAAAATATGCCCGTAAAGCACATTATACGGGGTTTTTGGCTGCAATAATGCCCGGTTTATGTCGTAACTTCCCTAAGGATTTCGACTACCTGAGCAAGCCCTGTAGATTATGCCTAGAATGCCCAACTTCCCCACCACGGCCGACGAATGCAAAAGCCTCTCGATAGCCTTTCTGCGCGAGTCGGGACTGCTACGGCCCGGTTTCCACGTCACTACTTTACGGTTCAGTTGCAACGGCCAGCCCACGGGTAGCGTCGGACTGGAGGTGAACCTGGTGGCAGATACCACGCCCTACGTGCGCCTACACTACACCCACGACAAAACTACCGACTACGATTATCGGATACCGCTGGAGGCGCTGCCCAGCAACCTACCCGGCCACGGCCACCGCACCGGCCGCTACCGGATGCGCTGCCCTGTATCGGGCAAGGCCGCCACCGTTCTCTACCTACACGGGGGCACCGGCTACTTTGCCCACCGCCTGGCCTACCCCGGCCAGCAGCTCCACTATGATTCGCAACTGACCCCGCACCGGCTACGCCACCTCATTAGGCCCTTCGCCTTAGACCGCAAAGTAGAAGATGCTTACATGAGCCAAGGCAAATACCGCAAAACCCACTACCGGGGCAAGCCTACCCGCTGGTATGCCCAGCGGCAAGCCCTTGAAGCCAGATCTAACCGAGCCGCCTGCATGGGGGCACTAGCGGTTGCTGGTGGGCAATTTGACCCGATGGCCTGAGCCAACCGAAAAAAATTGTCCCGCGAGCGCAAAAAAGATTTTTCCGATAGAAGGGAAAAATGAGCAGTTCAGAAATTTTGTCCCGCAGGCCGTCCCGCAGGCCGTCCCGCAGTCAAGCAAAACGCCTTACAAATATCTGAATTTCAGACACTTGCAAGGCGTTCAGGTGGGCCCACTTGGAATCGAACCAAGGACCTGCTGATTATGAGTCAGCTGCTCTAACCGATTGAGCTATAGGCCCGGTGCCGCCGCCTAAGCCGCCGCAGGGGCAAAGTTACGGCAGGCGCGGCGGTTTTGGGCAATGGGGCCCCGGGCAGGTTGGGCCAGGGGCCCCGACCTTTACCGGCCCAGCCCCATTTACAGCCATGCTTCCCCATTTACTTTTCGACTTCGGCGGCGTTCTCATCGACATTGATTACGACCGCACCCCCGCCGCCTTCCGCCGCCTGAGCCGGGCGGGCAGCACCGTGGAATACAGCCAGGCCACGCAGGCCGAACTGTTCGACCAGCTCGAAACCGGCCAGCTTACCCCGGCCGCGTTCCGCGACGGGCTGCGCGCGGCCTACGACCTGGAGGCCACCGACGAGGAAATTGACCAGGCGTGGCACGCACTGCTGCTCGACGTGCCCGCCGAGCGCCTGGCCCTAGTGGCCGAGCTGCGCCGCCAGGGCCACCAAACGGCGCTGCTCTCCAACACCAACGCGCTGCACATTGCCGAAATTAACCGGCGGCTGGCGGCGCAGTACGGCTTCAAAAACGGCATTGCCGACTGCCTCGACCACGTGTTTTACTCGCAGGAAGTGGGGATGCGCAAGCCGGGCGAGGCATTTTTCCAGCACGCGCTGCGCGAAATGAACTGGCGGGCCGAAGACGTGTTATTCATCGAAGACAGCCCCCAGCACGTGGCCACCGCTCGCCGCCTGGGGCTGCGGGTGCTGCACCTGGCCCCGCCGCTCACCCTCACCACCGCCCTGCCCGAAGCCCTCCGTGCCTTTCCCCGAGAATACGCCCCCCTTGCCTGAGTTTGACCCCGCACCGGGGCCGGGCCCCGGGGCCCCCTTGCCCCTGCCCGAACTGCTAACCTCGCCGCCGGAAGATGCCGATGGGGGCCCCGGCTGGGGCTTTCGGCGCTACGAGCGGCTGCCCGCGCCACCGGCCCGGGTGTACGCCCGCCACCTGGGGCTGTTTTTGCTGACGCTGTTGACGACCACGCTGGCGGGTGTGCAGCTCACGCGGGGCGACGTGGGCCTGCCACCGCTGGACGTGTGGGGCCTGCCGCCGCTGCCGGGGCCCGGCGAGTGGGCGCGCGGGCTGTGGTTTGCGCTGCCATTTTTGGGCGTGCTCACGGTGCACGAGTTTGGGCACTACTTCGTGGCGCGGCGCAACCGGATAGCCACGTCGCTGCCGTACTTCATTCCGTTTCCGCTGGGATTAGGCACCTTCGGGGCCGTCATTCGCATCCAGGACCGGATTTTTTCGCGGCGCGAATTCTTCGATATTGGGCTGGCGGGGCCCCTGGCGGGTTTTTTAGTGGCGGTGCCGCTGCTGATTTACGGCTTCACGCACCTGCCCCCGCTGGATTACCTGTTCCAGATTCATCCCGAATACGCCCGGTACGGGGCCGACTACGCCCAGTACGTGTACCCGCCGGGGGCCCCGGGCGGCATCAGCCTGGCCCGGCCGCTGCTCTACCGCCTGCTCGAAGCGGGCTTCGCCGACCCCGCCCGCCTGCCCCACCCCAACGAGCTGCTGCACTACCCGGTACTGCTGGCCGGGGCCCTGGCCCTGTTCTTCACGGCCCTGAACCTGCTGCCAATGGGCCAGCTCGACGGCGGCCACATCCTGTACGGCCTACTGGGGGCCCGGCGCTTCAACCGGCTGGCGCGGGTGCTTTTTATTGGCTTCATTTTTTACGCTGGGCTGGGCCTGTTTTCGCCGCGTTCGGCCCCCGATACGTGGCTGTACTGGGGCCCCGCCTACGCGCTGTACCTGGGGCTGGTGTGCTGGCGGGCGCTGCCCACGCCGCGCCAGGGCCTGCTGCTGGCGGCCGGCATTTGGGCGGCGCAGCTAGCGGTGGCGGCGGCCGTGCCGGGGGTGCTGGGCAATCCCGGCTGGCTGGTGTTTGGGCTGCTGCTGGGCCGCCTCACGGGCATTTACCACCCGCCCGCGCCCGACGACCGCGCCCTGAGCCGCGGCCGCCAATGGCTGGGCTGGGCAATGGTGGTTATTTTTGTGCTTTGCTTCACGCCTTCTCCGTTCAAGTAGGTTTTTAGTTGTCAGTTGCTGGTTGTCAGTTATTCATTGTCAGGTATTAATCGATTCCCTGACGATGAACGACCAGTAACGAGCAGCTAGCGTCAGAATATTTGCGGCATTTCGCCTCTGACAACTGACAACAAACAACGGACAACTAAAACCCTATGCATTTTCAGCAACGCCAGCTTACCCGCGCCACACTGCTGGCCCTGCGTGAGCACGGCCTCTACGTGTGCCAGCGCGACGGCCGTGGCCATATTGCCCTGGAGCTGGAAATGCCCTACGAGGAAATCCTGCCCGTGCGCGCCGAGCGCCGCCGCCAGGTGCCGCAGCGCCAGCTGATGGGGCTGCTGTTTGGGGCCCTGTGGCTGGCCACGTCGCTGGTGCCCCGCGAGGTGAGCGGGGCCGCGTGGCTGGCCGAGTCCTGGGGCTGGGTAGTTGCGGGCGGGGTAGGCCTGGTGGCAGTTTTCTACTACGGGCTGCACAATTGGTGGAGCCAGCGGGTGTTGCACACGGCCCGCGCCCAGGTGGTGCTGCCCGACACGCCCGCCGAACGGGCCGCATTCCAGGACTTTACCACCGCCCTCGACCGCCGCGCCAAAACCTACCTGCGCCGCGAATACGGCACCGTGAACCCCCTGGGCAACATCGAGCCCCAACTGCGCCGCGTAGCCTGGCTGCGCGAACTGGACGTGTTCAGCCCCGCCGAGGCCCGGGCCCTTACCACGCGCCTCACCGGCCAAGTGCCCAACGCGCCCCTCACCAGCCTGGGCCAGGACCTGGACATGCCATTCGTGAACTAGGCCCCCCGGGCGGGCGCGGGCAAAGCGCAGCCATAACGCCGGGGCCCCGAGCCGCGTACGATGGGGCGCACCTTTCCTTGCCCGTCATGTCCATCACCCTCAACCACGCCGCCGTCACGTTCGCCAAAAAGCTCATCAAGGACGGCAAAATTAAGAATGACGAAGGCCACTGGGGCCAGCACAACCCCGACCCGGCCCACGAAAACGCGTTCCTCCAAAAGCACGAAATGGCCGAGTACGCCAACTGGCACCTGGGCCTCGACGCCAGCCACCAGGAATCGGCCAAAGGGCGCTATAAATTTCCCTACGGCGACTTCCAAACCGTGCACCGCGACGGCCTCATCGCCGCCAAGGAGCGCGCTGCCCAGCAAAGCTACTACGACATCGAGCAGGCCGCCGATGAGCTTTTGAGCCTACTGGAGAAATCCGCCAAATAGTGATTTTAGGCCCTGTAATGTAAAACGGAGGGGCACTCCGTTTTACATTACAGGGCCGCCCCGCTGGGGCTGGAAGCGCGGAAGTCGTATTGCATATCTCCTTACTCGGTCACCACCAAGCGGCGCGTCACGGTGCTGCCGTTGGCTAGGTGCAGGCGCACCAGGTACACGCCCGCGGCCAGGCGGCCGGGCATGAGCTGGGGCCGGCCGGCCTCGGCGGCGGGCTGCTCCCAGATGGTGCGGCCCAGAGCGTCGAGCAGGCTGGCGCGGGCGAAGGCGGGGCCCGCCACCGCGAGGGTACCACCCGCCGGCAACGGGTTGGGGTAGAGCGAGAACGCAGCGGGGGGCCCGGCAGCCGCGGGCGGCGTGGTGGCGGTAATCACCGTCTGGTTATTCGTGAGCAGCGGGCGCAGCATGGGGGCCCCGGCAGGCAAGGTTGAGAACGGTAGCCACGTGCCTTGGTTGGTGCGCCAGAGGGTGTTGGCGGGGGGCGGGTTGTTCAGGTCGATGCCGTAGGGCAGGAACTGGCCGCGCGCGGTTTGGCCGTAGCCCACGTACACGCGGCCGCTCACGGGCACGGAGGTGCCAAAAAACACGTCCACAAACGGTTGGGCGGCGGCCGATGGGTTGGTGAGCGGGTTGCGCAGCGTGGCGGTTTGCGTCATCAGGGGCGTGGCGGCGGGCTGGCCGTTGGCATCGGCCCAGACACCGATGGTTACGCTGCGGTTGGCCCCGTTATCGCCCTGGGCGTTGTTGAGGAATACCGGGTACAGGCGCACGCCCTTCACCTGGTCGGGCTGGTTGAGATCGAGGGCATAGGCCAAGTACTGGATGGGGCCCGTGGACGTAGCCGGCAGCGCCAGTACCGCCTCGGCCGAGCCGTCGTCGAAAGCGTAGTAATCGTTGAGAAACACGTCGCGGCTGAGCGTGTCATTGGGTAAGGTGCGGTCGCCGGCGGCCACGCGGGTGTTCAGGGCCAGGGTGTAGCGCAGCTGCTTGGCGGCGCTGGTGGTGGGCAGGGGCGCCGTGCGGGCGCTGCCGCCGATGACGGTTTGGCGCGGCTGCGTCGGGATGCTGCGGCTATCCGTGAGCCATGTGCCCTGGAAGCCGCCGGCCACGTCCTGCACTGTACCCATCCAGCTGATGGGCGTGGGGATGGGCCCCGGGTTGAGGTTGGTGATTTCGGCGTTGAGCACGGGGCTCAACTCGTCGGCGGGTGCGGCGGCGTTGTATTGCCACCAGGGCAGGGCCGTGTAGCGGCGCAGCGGGTTGCCCAGGCCCTGGGCGGTAGCCAGGTCGGCGTAGGTGGTGTCGGCGGCCGTGCGGTTGGGCCCCAGCACGAGGTAGTCCAGGCTCCAGGCATCGGTGCTAACCGACACGTTGCCAGTAGCCTGAAATTGAAATTGAAAGCCGGCATGGAAAAAGCGCGCGTCGGCCACGGCCACCGCTTTTTGCCGAAAGCCGCTCACCGCCGCCCCGCTGGCCAGCTGCTTCCACTGCGACACCCAACGCCCGTCGCGGTCCAGGAAAAACAGCTCCAGCGCCACCGGCGTGCTGCCGCTGCTACGCTCCGAGGGACCCACTATGCTTCCCTCCTGCCAGGCAAAGGTGAGGTATACCCCGTTGCCGGGGCCGTAGCCGCTCAGGTCGATGGGCTGCGAAGTGAGCGAGTCGATGGCCCCAAAATTCGGCGTGTTGCCGTAGCCCTGGCCGTTGGCCTTGAGCCCGTCGAGCGTGGCCACGCCCCGCGTAAGCGGATGCACCGGCAGGCGGTTATTCACCAGGGCCCCGCCGCCGGGCAGCCAGTTTTGCACCCGCGGGTTGCCCTCGCGCGGCGTCGTAAAATCATCAAAAAACGGCAGCGTGAGGGCCGCGCCGCGCCGCGCCACCACGGGGCCCCGGGCGGGGGCCGAGCGGCTAGGGTCGGCGGGCAGGGGCTGCACGGGCAGCCCGTTTTGGGCCCGGGCGGCCAGCGCCAGCAGCAGCATCGGCAACAAGCGAAGCAGTCGAATCATAGTTAATTAAAAACTAAAGATAAAGAATTAAAAATGCCGTTTAATTGGCATCCATCCGCCTCATTTTTAATCCTTTATTTTTAATTTTTAATTTCCTTCGAGCGGCAACGCCAAGCTCAGCGCTTTAGTGCCTGCCGAGGTGGGCGGAGCTAATTCGGAGCCCCGGGCTGCCGGCTCTTCGCTGGCTGCCCGGTAATTGCTGGGGGCCCCGGGGGTTTCCCAAACGATTCAACGATTCAACGATTAGCGGGCAGCCAGCGAAGAGCCAGCAGCCCGCCCCAACTAGCGGCTACTTGGCAATCCACAAGTCTACGAGCTGGCCCATGCGGATGGTGGCGTCGGGGCCGGGCACGGGGCGCTGGCGCACCACAGTGCCAGCGGTTTGGCCTTCTTCGGCGGCTACTTCAAACACCTCGCCTTTTTGCAGGCCCTGGCCCACGAGCAGCGTCACGGCCTCGTCCTGGGGCATGTTCACCAGATTCGGCACCGGGAATTCCTGGTTGCCCAGGCCGTCGCCCACCTCCAGGTCGATGCGCGTGCCCTTGGCCACGGGGGCCCCGGGCGCAATTTCCTTACCGCCCACAAACTGCCGCAGCACGGCGTTCTGGGCCAGGTTGGGCACCAGCTTAATCTGGCCCACCACCAGGTCGTAGCTCTGCAAGATGAGCTGGGCGTTCTTCACCGAGCCGTCCACTAGCTTAGGCATTTTGATGACCGGCGGGCGCTTCATGGCCACTTGCAGGTAGATTTTACGGCCCTCCTTCACCTTTTCGCCCGGCGCGGGGTCCTGCGTCAGCACCGTAAACGGCCGGATGTCAGGGCTATAGCTGGAGTCGTCCACGAAGTACGCCAGGTTGCGCTCGTCGAGGTACTTGGTGAGGTCGGCCACGTTCATGCCCGTCACTTTAGGCACCGTGATGGTTTCGCCATGGTGGGTGGTCACGGGCAGGTACACGTAGAAAAAGCCCAGCACGAGCAGCGCCGCCGCGCCCAGCACCAGGGCCAAGTGCTTGGCCACGTCGAGCGCGGTGTTAGCTTTGAAAAAACTGGCCATTAGGTAGATAAAGCTTGGATGTTGGTATGCAAAATAACAGAACGTCATGCTCATCTAACGTCCGCTTGTCGAAGCATCTCTACCGCTTACTAATCAATGAGATTACTGCTGCGGTAGAGATGCTTCGACAGGCTCAGCATGACGGCCTTACTTCCATCTTTTCCCGCCCGGCCCGCGCCTTGCCAAACTCCAAAATCCGGTCCACGAACTGGTAGGGCGTGTAGCCGGCCAGGGCCGTTTGGTGGAAGATACAGGTGGCGGGCGTCATGCCGGGCAGCGAGTTGACTTCGATGATGATAACCTCCACGGCGCCGCCCGGCCGCACCCGCACAAAGGCGTCGATGCGGGCGTAGCCCTGGATGTCGAGCACCTCGGCCACGCGGCGCAGCACGGCCTTCACCTCGTTGCTCACGCGCTGGCGCTCGCCGGGCTCAGCGGCGTAGCGGGCGGGCGTAATGTTCTGGCCCTCACCGGCCAGGAACTTCTCCTCCAGGCTTAGCACCTCGCCGTTAGCCAGGGCCTCGCTGGCCTCGAACACCTCGATGTCAAGCTGCCCGTCCTCGTCGTAGCTCGTGAGCAGGCCGCCGGTCACTTCCAGGAAGTGCGCGGCTCCGTCGCGGCTAATCAGCGTCTCCACCAAAAAGGCGTCTTTCTGCGGAAACTCCTCCTTGAAGCCCAAGTGCAATACCGCGGCGGGGCCCGCCGGCAGGTCTTCCTGGTCGCGGAACATCAACTCCGAGAAGGCCGCCAGCTCAGCGCGGTTCTTAATCTTTTTCACCGCCGACGAGCAGCCATCATCGGCCGGCTTGGCGATGAACGGGTACGGAAACTGCGTTTCCAGGCTGCAGTAGAAGCTTTCGGGGTCGGCGGCCCACTCTAGGCGCGGGGCCATGCGGTGGTCGGCCACCAGCAGGCCGGCGGCGCGCAGGCGGCGGTTGGTTTCGAACTTGTTGATGGTGACGGCGCTGCTGGCCACGCCCGAGCCATTGTAGGGCAGGCCGAATTTCTCCAATTCCTGTTGCAGGGCCCCGTCCTCGCCCGGGCGGCCGTGCAGGGCGATGAACACCTCGTCGGCCAGCCCGGCCAGCTCCTCGAACGAGATGCGGCGCGGTTGGGCCAGCCCCTGCCCGGCGTAGGTGCGGGTGAGGGCCCCCGCCTCGGCCTGGATTTTGGCCAGGATGGGATGGGGCCCCTCGCCGGCCTCGGCGTGCTCAATCTTCTCGCGGATATCGTCGGCGTTGTCCTTCAGCATCACGTTGATGGGCAATACATAGAGGCGGTGCTCCGCGGCCGAGCCGGTGAGGAACACCGGCACCGGCGCGTACTTGGCCGACGAGCTGAGCTTCTCGAAAATATTGCGCCCGCTTTCCACCGAAATATGGCGCTCCGAAGAGTACCCGCCCATGACGACGGCCACCCGGATGCGCCCGTCCGCACCGGCCTGCTGCCGCTCGGCCACCGCCGCGTCGAGCGTCGCCAACAGGGCCCCCAGCTTGAACGGCTGCATGCCACCGGCCCGCCGCGCCGCCAGCGACGTGCGGATGAGGTAGGTAAGGAACTGACTGGGGTTCAGGCCAATCTCGGCCGCCTGGTGGAAGAAGAACGAGGCCGGCAGCATGCCGCTCGTCGTGTTCGGGTCGTTGAGAAAGATGGTGCCGTCGGCCTGAATAAAGCCGTCGAGCCGCGCATATACCTGGAAGCCAAACGTGCAGAACATAGCCTGACACTGCTGGCGGATGCGCTCAATTTCAGCCTCGGGCAAGTCGATGGGTGTGATTTTGCGGGCCAGGCCGGGCAGGTATTTCGAGCGGTAGTCGAACACCTCGGCGCCCTTCACAATCTCGGTGGGCGGCAGGGCCAGCGGCTCGCCTTTTTCGTCTTCGATAACGATGCAACTGAACTCGCGGCCCGCCACGAAGGCTTCGACCAGTACCTGGGTTTCGCCGTGGGTGCTGGCCAGGCGCACGGCGTCGGCCGTTTCAAACCAGGCAGTTAGGGTCCCCAGCAACGCTTCGGGGTGGTAGATGGGCGCGGGTGCGGCGGCGGCCAGGGCCCCGGCGGCGGCTTCGAGCACCACGGGCAGGCCAATGCCCTCGCGGATATCAATTAAGTGCTGCACCCAGGTGCGCTGGCCTTCTTCGCTCAGGCCCTGCCACTCGGCGCGGGTCAGTTTTTTACGGAACAAGCTACGCTCCACGGCCGCCTCGAACGCGGCCAGGTTGCTTTCCTTCAGCATACTGATGCCGATGCTGCTGCCCTGGTGCGGCGCTTTGAATACCAGCGGCAGGCCCAGGGCCCCCACGGTATCGGCCAGCACCGCGGCGGGGTCGGCAGCGTCCCAGGCGGCGGCGGTGAGGACGCGGAAGGCCGGCGTGGGCAAGCCCGCGGCTTGCAGCAGCCGCTTCTGCGCCACCTTATCGATACCGAACGCGGAGGGCAAAATGCCCGAGCCCGAATACGGCAGACACAGCCATTCCAGCAGGCCCTGGATGGCGCCGTCCTCGCCGCCCGGCCCGTGCAGGGCCAGGAAGGCAAAGTCCATCAGCAGCGGCAGTTCCTCGGGCAGCACCTGGCGGCCCACGCGGCTCAGGTGGTTATCGAGCTGGGGCCCCGCGGGCAAGCCCAGGCTCTCCACGTATACCGACCACGGGTGGGCCGTGGGCGGCAGCGCGGCCATCGGCGGGTAAAAATCGCGGATGGTACCCTTGTATAAGTATTGCCAGTCAAGCAGCAGGAAGCGCCCCAGACTGTCCACAAAAATGGGTACCGGCTGAAATAGTGCTTTGTCTAAATTATCAAAAACGGTGCGGCCCCCGGCAAACGAAATTTCCCGCTCGCGCGAAGTGCCTCCGAAAAAAATGCCAATTCTCATAGTAGCGCAAAGGTAAGGCGAGAGTGTTGGGGCCCCACCCGTAGCGTGGACGCTGCGAGTCCGCGCGGTTGAACGGTCGCCGAACGGTCTGTAGCGCGGACTTTGTAGTCCGCAGCTTTGAACGGTCGCTGAACGGTTTCTGTAGCGCAAACCTCCCACTCCACTACCTTGAACGGTCGCCACACGATTACCGGCAGGACGAAGCAGGACGCAGCGAGAGCCGCGGACTACAACCGAAGGTCAGCGTAATTAAAGTCCGCGCTACAGCGCTACAGCAGCGCCACCAGCTCGGCCACCAAAGCGGCGTCCGTTTCGAACTGCGGCGTGGCAAATAGGCCCGCGCCGGCCTCGGGCGGCAGCCGGCGCTTGGCACTGGCGTGAAACTCGGGGGCCCCGGTGCGAGCGGTAAGCGCTTGGATATTAGCCGCCGTGATACCGGCGCCCGGCATGATGCGCACGCGGCCCGCGGCCTGCGCCACCAGTGCGGCCAGCTGGGCTTGGCCGGCCTCGGCGGTGGCTTGGCCGCCCGAAGTGAGCACGCGCTGGCAGCCCAGGGCGACGACGGCCTCCAGGGCCCCCGGCTGATCGGGGCAGGCGTCGAAAGCACGGTGGAAGGTGATGCACAACGGGCCGGCGGCGGCGATGAGGGCCCGGCAGGCGGCCATATCCACGCGGCCGGCGGCGTCGAGGGCCCCCAGCACCACGCCCGCGCAGCCCAGGGCGCGGCACGTTTCAATGTCGGTTTGCATGATGGCCAGCTCGTCGGCGCTGTACACGAAGCCGCCCGCCCGCGGCCGGATCAGCACGAACACCGGGATAGAAAGCCGCGCCCGCACCGCCTTTATCAGGCCATAAGACGGCGTGGTGCCGCCCTGCTCCAGGTTTTGGCACAGCTCGATGCGGTGGGCCCCGCCGGCCTGCGCGGCCAGCGCCGAGGGCAGCGACGCGGCGCAGATTTCCAGCGTCCGGCTCACTTCAGGAAATATTCACTGTTGATGAGGCGCGGCGTGTCCGAGGTACTCAGCGAGTAGCTGAAGCCTTTTTGCAGGGCGTAGGCTCCTATTTGGCCCTGGCGGTTCACGGCGATGAACGCTACCTGGATGTCGCGCGCCTGGGGCCCCTTGATTTTGGCGATGCGCGCAATGGCCTCCTGGCAAGCGGCTTGCGGCGAGCGGCCCTGGCGCATCAGCTCCACCACGGTGTGCGAGCCGGCCATGCGAATCACGTCCTCGCCCTGGCCGGTGGCAGCCGCGGCGCCCACCTCGGGGTCCACAAACAAGCCAGCGCCGATGATGGGCGAGTCGCCCAGCCGGCCGCGCATCTTAAAACCCATGCCGCTGGTAGTGCAGCTGCCGCTGAGGCGGCCCTGCGCATCCAGCGCCAGCATGGCGATGGTGTCGTGGTTGTTGGCCCCGCCGGCGGGCCCTGTGGGCCGCGTGCCCGAGTTCTCCACGTTGATAACGGGCCGGTACTGACTGGTTTTCAGCCATTCGCGGTAGTTTTTCTCGGCGTCGGGGCTCAGCTTTTGCGCTTCGAGCGGGAAGCCCTGGGCCACGGCAAACTGCTGGGCGCCAGCGCCCACCAGCATCACGTGCGGCGTGCGCTCCATCACGCGGCGCGCCACGCTGATGGGGTGCTTGATGCGCTCCAGGGCCCCCACGCTGCCGCAGCCGTACTTATCATCCATGATGCAGGCGTCGAGCGTCACGATGCCGTCGCGGTCGGGGTTGGCGCCCAGGCCCACGCAGCAGCTCTGCTCGGCCTCGGTCACCATCACGCCGGCCTCCACGGCGTCGAGGGCGTAGCCGCCGGGGCCCAGAATTTTCCAGGCGCCGCGGTTGGCGTTCAGGCCGGCGTCCCAGGTGGAGATGACGAGGGGCTTGCCCACCGCGGGGGGCCCCGGCAGGGCCGCGGCGGCGAGCGGCGCGGCGGCCAGCCCGGCCAGGCCAGCGACGGAAGAATGCAGAAATTTCCGGCGAGAAGACATAAAGCAGGGCCAATAAGTGACGGCGCAAGATACGGGCAGCCACCAACTCGCGTGTACTTTCGCGCCGATGCTACTCCTCGCCGACGGCGGTTCGACCAAATGCAGCTGGTGCCTGCTCGACGACGCCCCCTCCGCCCCGCCCACCCACTTCACCACCGAAGGTTACAACCCCTATTTCTGGGATTCGGCCGCCATTACCGCGTCACTGGCCCGGGGGCTACCTCCCGGCCTGGCCCCCAGGCAGGTGCGCGCCGTGCATTATTACGGGGCTGGTGTGCTCTCGCCGGCCAAGGCCGAAGTAGTAGCCGGGGCCCTGCGCCAGGTGTTCCCTAGGGCCCGGGTGCACGTGGCCGAAGACCTGCTGGCGGCGGCGCGTGCCCTGCTGGGCCGCGCGCCGGGCTTCGCTGCCATCCTGGGCACGGGCACCAACTCGTGCCTGTTCGACGGCGAAAAAATCACCCACTGCGTCGAGTCGCTGGGCTACTCGCTCGGCGACGAGGGCGCGGGCACGTACCTGGGCCGGCTGCTGCTGCGCGACTACCTGCGCGGCCGGGTGCCGGCGGGCCTGGCGGCGGCCATGCAGGCCAACCATGGCCTGGGCGACCTCAGCGAGGTGCTTGACCGGCTCTACAGCCAGCCGCTGCCCAACCGCTTCCTGGCCAGCTTTGCCCGGCTGGCGCGCGAGCACTACCACGAGCCCTACTGCCAAGCCGCGGTGGCGCAGACGTTCGAGGCATTTTTCCAGCAAATCGTGACGCATTACCCCGATTACCAGCGCTATTCCTTCAACTGCGTGGGCTCGGTGGGCTACCACTTCCGCGACGCGCTGGCCGCCGCCGCCACCCGCCACGGCATGGCAGTGGGCCACATCTTGCAGGGCCCCATCGACGCGCTGGTGGCCTACCACCGGGCCGCGGCCGCGCAGTAGGGCCCTGGCGTCACAAAAGGCGGCGCGAGCCGTTCAATGGGTGGCCGGGGCCCCAAGGGGCGTTCGGCATTCTTCCGACACCTTTGCAGCACTTTCTTTTTTCAACCCCCTCTCCTATTCCATGAACACCCTGGATAACACCAACTTCGCCGGCCGCCGTGCCGTGGTACGCGTCGATTTCAACGTGCCGCTTGACCAAGACCTGCGCATCACCGACGACACCCGCATCCGGGCGGCCACGCCGTCCATCAAAAAAATCCTGGCCGACGGTGGCGCCGTGGTGCTGCTCTCGCACCTGGGCCGGCCCAAGGGCGGCTACGAAAAGAAATTTTCGCTCGAAAGCCTCATGCAGCGCCTCCAGCAGGAATACGGCCAGGAAGTGCTGTGGGGCGGCGATGTGCTGAGCGACGAAGCCTTCGAAAAAGCTAAAAACCTGCAAGCTGGCCAGGTACTGCTGCTCGACAACCTGCGCTTCCACAAAGAGGAGGAAGCCGGCGACCCGGTCTTCGCCCAGCGCCTGGCCGCACTCGGCGACGTGTACGTGAACGATGCTTTCGGCACGGCCCACCGCGCCCACGCCTCCACGGCCGTGATGGCGCAATACTTCGCCCCCGAAAACCGGGTGGGCGGCTACCTGCTGCAAGGCGAAGTAGACAACGCCCGCAAGGTACTGGAGCACGCCGAGCGGCCCTTCACGGCCATCATGGGCGGGGCTAAAATCTCGGATAAGATCTTGCTAATCGACAAGTTGCTCGATAAGGTGGACAACCTAATCATTGGCGGCGGCATGTCGTACACGTTTGCCGTGGCCCAGGGCGGCCACGTGGGTAGCTCGCTGCTGGAGGCCGATAAGGTGGACCTGGCCCGCGACCTCATTGCCCGCGCCAAGGCCAAGGGCGTGAATCTGGTGCTGCCCGGCGACAGCCTCATCGCCGATGTTTTCGCCAACGATGCCAACGTGGACGTGGCCCCCAGCGAAGCCATCCCCGCCGGTTGGATGGGCCTCGATTTGGGCCCCGATGCCCGCGAGGAATTCGCCGACATCATCCGCGCCAGCAAAACCATCCTCTGGAACGGCCCGATGGGCGTCTTCGAAATGAGCAATTTCTCGCTCGGCACCGAGTTCGTGGCCCGCGCCGTGGCCGAGGCCACCGAGGCCGGCGCCTACTCGCTCATCGGCGGGGGCGACTCGGCCGCCGCCGTGCAGCAAATGGGCTTCGCCGACCGCGTGAGCTACATCAGCACCGGCGGCGGGGCCCTGCTGGAGTTCATGGAAGGCAAGGAGCTGCCCGGCGTGGCGGCGCTGGGCTAAAGGCACGTAGCGTGAACTTCGTAGTTCGCGTCGTTACACGGCAATCGTTCAACGACGCGAACTACGAGACTCACACAAACCTCAAACCTTCAATACTTTACTATTTCTAAGCTACACCTTACCCCATGGCCGACATTACTTCCGACGAGCTAAAGCAACGCCAGCAAGCCGGCGAAACCCCCACCATCATCGACGTGCGCGAGCCTTGGGAATTCGAGGAAAGCCGTATCCCCGGGGCCCAAAACCTTCCCCTCGGCACGCTGCCCGAGAAGCTCGACGACTTAGCCGACCTCAAAGACCAGGAAATTGTCGTGCACTGCAAAAGCGGTTCCCGCTCGTCGGCCGCCAAAGCCTACCTCACCCAGCAGGGCTTCACCAACGTGCGCAATCTGCTAGGCGGCATCCAGGGCTACCAGGCGTAGGTTTGAGGTGACCCGCTCAGCCCCAGCGGGGCGACCCAGCGGTAGATAAACGTGCGCTGAGTATTTCAAAGCCCCCGCGGGGCGACCCAAAAGTTGGGCCGCCCCGCGGGGGCTTTTGGCTTTTGTATTTCTTGATTAAACCACCGCTGGGCCGCCCCGCTGGGGCCGTATTTAACCTGTTTATGAGTGATTGATACTACTTTATCCAACTAATAACCTTTTCAGCAGCGCGTTACTACGCCGGCCGTAGCTGCCCGTCGGCTTCGTAGCGCAGGGCCCCAGTGTCCACCAGTTCGCGCAGCGTGGCCTTTACCTCGTCGGCCTGGGCGGGCGCGAACGTGGCTACTACCTCGCGGGGCGTTTGCGCCTGCTGGGCCAGGCGCTGCACCAGCTGCTCGCGCAGGCCGGCGGTGGCGCGGGGGCCCTGGGCGGCTTTTTTGGCGGCCAGGCACACGTCGCACACGCCGCAGCGCGGCGGGTCGGCCTCGTCGAAGTACGTGAGCAGCAGCTGCTGGCGGCAGCGCGTACCGCTCAGGTAGTTGACAGTGGCGGTGGTTTTTTCTTCGGCCAGGGCCCGGGCGGCTTCGAGGCGGCGCTGGTCGAGGGGCAGCTTGGCGGCGTCGTGGCGCGGGGTCATGAACATAGCTTGCGGGGCCTCGTGCCGCGGCTGGTAGTACAGCACGCCGGCCCCGTGCAGGTAGCGCAGCTGGTGCTGCACCTCCACCAGGCTGCGCCGCACCTGGTTGGCCAGCCCCTGCTCCGACACGGTTTGGAAGCCCGCGAACAGCTCGCCGCCGTGCAACCGCAGCAGCGCCTTGATGAGCAGATCGTGCTCGGCATTGGCCACCTGGAAGGCGTACAAATCGTGGTTATTGGTTACGATGTGCACCCGCGCCGGGTTGTTCACGGCCTCATTTAGCTGAATAAAACCTTCGCGCTGCAATATTTTCAGGGCGTTGTGCGCGTCCACGGCCCGGATGCGATAGGTTTCGGCGAACTGCCCCAGGTCGAAATCGAACGGAGCCAGCTCACCGCCGCCCACCGCTGTGCGCGAGTAGTTGGCCAGCGCCTGGTACACGCGCCGCACCGTGTCGAGCGGCGGGAAGGCCAGTGTGGTGCGGCGGCGCATTTCCGGCCCGTCGTGGGGCCCCGCCAGCAGCACGGCGAAAGCGTAGAGCCCGTCGCGCCCGGCGCGCCCGGCCTCCTGGTAGTAGGCCTCCAGGGTATCGGGCGCATCGAGGTGGGCCACCACGCGCACGTCGGGTTTGTCGATGCCCATGCCGAAGGCATTAGTGGCCACGATGATGCGCGTTTTGTTATCCAGCCAGTCCTGCTGCACCTTGGTGCGGCGCTCAGGGCCCAGGCCGGCGTGATAGGCGGCGGCGGGCAGCCGGTGCTGCTGCAAGTAGGCGGCAGTATCTTCGGTTTGGCGGCGGGTACGGGTGTACACGATGCCGGTTTTGCCGGGGCCCACGCCGCGCAGCACCTCCAGCAGGCGGCGCAGCTTGTCTTCTGTCGGCAGCACCGAATACGAGAGCTTGGGCCGCAAAAAGCTCTGCTGAAACACGCCGTGGCCGGGCCGGAACAGCAGCTTTTCCACAATATCCTCCCGCACTTGCCGGGTGGCCGTGGCCGTGAGGGCCACCACCGGCACGCCCGGCGCCAGCAGGCCCCGCAGCTCGGCAATGCGCAGGTAGGGCGGCCGGAAATCGTAGCCCCACTGCGACACGCAATGGGCCTCATCCACGGCCAGCAGGCTCACCGGCATCTTGGCCACCCGCACCCGGAAAATATCAGTCAGCAGCCGCTCGGGGCTCACGTACAGGAACTTGACGTCGCGGCCATACACGCAGTTGTCCAGCGTGTGGTCGATTTCCTGGGCGCTCATGCCCGCGTAAATGGCTTCGGCCTTGAGGCCCCGGCGGCGCAGGCCGTCCACCTGGTCCTTCATCAATGCAATGAGCGGCGACACCACCAAACACAGCCCCGGCCGGGCCAGCGCCGGTACTTGGAAACACACGCTTTTGCCCCCGCCCGTGGGCAGCAGCGCCAGCGTATCGTGCCCATCCAGAACGGATTGGATGATTTCTGCCTGCCCCGGCCGGAACGCCGCGTGGCCCCAAAACTCGCGCAACAGCGCCAGGGGTTCGGTATGGGCTACGGGCTCGGGCATGGACGAAATTACCCATAAAAAAGCCCGGCACCTCACGGCACCAGGCTTTTTGAATGGAGCGTGGGCTTTATAGTCCGCACCTTTCGCTTCGTCCTGCCGATTAACCGTGCAGCGACGCAGACTACAAAGCCCACGCTCCAGCCGGCTACTTAGGCGGCGGCTTTCTGGCCGCCGTTCTCGCGCTCGTTGATGGCATTGCCGAGCTTGGCAATGGCCTGGATGGCGCGCTCCTCGTCTAAGCGGTTGATGTTGAGCAGCATCTTGGTCTTCTCCTGGCGGGTGATGACCGGGTGGTTCAGCAAGCGGATGATTTCCTCTTTGTGCGCCGCGGTGGCGTACTGCACCGGGGCGGGCGCGGGGGCCGCTTCAGCAGCAGCGGGGGCCTCAGTCGGTACCACTTGCATGGCGGGCAGGGGCACCGCGGCGGCTACCGGTGCCTGCACCTGCGGCGCAGCAGCGGGAGTGTTGGTGTTATAGTCCATTTCCTCAGCCGGGGTGGGCTCGTAGCCGGCGGCGCGGATGATCCAGGCCAGGATGTTGCGGTAGGCTTTGCCGATGGCGCGGGTCTGGGCCATGCTCATGATGGCAAATTCCTGGTAGAATTTCTTGCCGCTCTCCTTGTTCGAGCACACCGCGAAGCCGGCGCCCACCGTCACGCCGTGGCGCAGGTCCCACAGCGTCACTTTGGCTTGGTATTTCAGCTCGGTTTCGCTGCTCACATTGATGACGTGCTCCACGATGGGCACGATGCCCAGGCGCGAGCCGGCGTACTGCCAGCCTTCCACGTTCACAAACTCCTTGCCCTGCACGTTGGTGGTGAGCTTGTTGTCCTTAATAAACTTGGCCAGGTCCTTGGCCAAATCCAACGTTTCGTCGGAACGGGCAATGTCGAAGCTTTCGACTTTTACCTTCTTAAGCGTGTCTTTGGGGGTCTTAGTGGCGTCGGTGGTCATGGCGGTAGGGATTATGGGTCTTAAATCCATTTTAGTGTTCGGATGTATAACCGTAACCTTGCCCAAATCGTGCCAGAAAAACCAGAATTTTTAGTAAATTTTATTACTGATTATTAGTAACTTATAAACGTTATGGGTTTTGTGATTGGCAGGGCCTTAATCTAAATTAGTTAGCCAGGCATATTCTTTAGCCAATCAACCGCTTTTCACCATTACTAGGGCCCCTGTACATCGGCACTGGTCCTGTTGAGTAGTAGCCTAAAACGGGGTGGTCCGGCGACTGCTTCTGTCGCCGGACCACCCCGTTTTAGGCTATCACCTCATGCTGAACGCAGTGAAGCATCTCTCCTGCGGCAGTAACTAATTACTTGCGTGGGAGATGCTTCACTGCGTTCAGCATGACAACTTTAATGTACCTACTTCCACCCTGGGGACCTTATTCCTCCAGCACGTAGCCGTCGCGCATCACGATTTTGCGGTCGGCCATTTCGGCCAGCTGATCGTTGTGCGTTACAATGACGAAGGTTTGGTCGAGCTCTTTGCGCAGCTGGAAAAAAATCTGGTGCAGCTCCTGGGCGTTCTTGGTGTCGAGGTTGCCGCTGGGCTCGTCGGCGAAGATGATTTCGGGCGAGTTGATGAGGGCCCGGGCCACCGATACGCGCTGCTGCTCGCCGCCGCTCATCTCGCTGGGCTTATGTTCGGCGCGGTGCTCCAGGTTCATCATGCCGAGCAGCTCGCGGGCGCGCACGCGCACTTCCTTCTCCGAGCGGCCGGCCAGGTAGGCAGGCAGGCACACGTTTTCAAGGGCCGTAAACTCGGGCAACAGGTTGTGGAACTGGAAGATGAACCCGATGTGGCGGTTGCGGAACCGCGCCAGGTCGTTGCGCCCCAGGCTACTCACCGAGGCCCCGTCGAAGAGCACCTCGCCCGAATCGGGGTTGTCGAGCGTGCCCAGGATATGCAGCAGCGTGCTTTTGCCGGCCCCCGACGAGCCCACGATGCTCACGATTTCCGACTTCTCGATGGTGAGGTTAATGCCTTTGAGGACTTCCAGCGACTGGTAGCTTTTGCGGACGTTGATGGCTTGGAGCAAAACGGAAGCGGTAACGGGGTGCGTAACAAAGGTAGCCGACGGTCGGCATGGGCCGGCAGGGCCGAGCGCGGGGGGCCCCACACATTGCTATACGGTGCCGCTGCGCCACCCGCCGGGGCCCCAGCGGCAGCCCGAGGGCCCCCGGCCGTGGCGGCCGCCACGGCCGGGGGCCCTACCCAAATTTTGCCCGCCACCTTGCGGCCGCATACCGTACCTTCGCCGCACGCAAACCAACCCGACCTCCCCGCATGAACATCCACGAGTATCAGGGCAAAGAAATTCTGAAGAAGTACGGCGTCCGCGTCCAGGAAGGCATCACGGCCGATACGGTCGAGGAAGCCGTGGCCGCAGCCGAGAAACTGACCGCCGACACTGGCACCAGCTGGTACGTCATCAAGGCGCAAATCCACGCCGGGGGCCGGGGCAAAGGGGGCGGCGTGAAGCTGGCCAAAAACCTCGACCAGGTGAAGGAAGTGGCCGGCAACATCCTCGGGATGCAGCTCATCACCAAGCAAACGGGCCCCGAAGGCCGCAAGGTGCACAAAATCCTCGTGGCCCAGGACGTGTACTACCCCGGCGAAACCCCCACCAAGGAATTCTACATCAGCGTGTTGCTGGACCGCACCAGCGGCAAGAACGTCATCATCTACACCACCGAGGGCGGCATGGACATCGAGGAGGTGGCCGAGTCGCACCCCGAGAAAATCCTCAAGGAATTCATCGACCCCGCCGTGGGCCTGCAAGGCTTCCAGGCCCGCAAAATCGCCTTCGGCCTGGGCCTGACCGGCGAGGCGAACAAGGAAATGGTGAAGTTCGTGACGGCCCTTTACAAGGCCTACGACGAAACCGATTCGTCGATGTTCGAGATTAACCCGGTGCTGAAAACGTCGGATAACAAAATCCTGGCCGTGGACGCCAAAGTGACGCTCGACGAGAACGCCCTGTACCGCCACAAGGATTTTGTGGCCCTGCGCGACCTCAACGAGGAAGACCCCTTGGAAGTGGAGGCTTCGGCTTCGAACCTGAACTACGTGAAGCTCGACGGCAACGTAGGCTGCATGGTGAACGGCGCAGGCCTGGCCATGGCCACCATGGACATCATCAAGCTGAGCGGCGGCGAACCGGCCAACTTTCTCGACGTTGGGGGTGGAGCCAACGCCCAGACGGTGGAAGCCGGCTTCCGCATCATCCTGAAGGACCCGAACGTGAAGGCGATTCTCATCAACATCTTCGGCGGCATCGTGCGCTGCGACCGGGTGGCCAACGGCGTGGTGGAAGCCTACAAGAAAATTGGTGACATCCGCGTGCCCATCATCGTGCGCCTGCAAGGCACCAACGCCGAGGAAGGCGCCCGCATCATCGATGAGAGCGGCCTGAAAGTGAAGTCGGCCACGCTGCTGAAAGACGCCGCCGCCCGCGTGAAGGAAGTACTGGCCGAAGCCTAGCCTTCGCCCGCTACAATTGCTTCAGAAGCCCGCCTGGTAACCCAGGCGGGCTTTTTTGAGTTGTTAAGAGGCATTAGTATTTTCATAAAAAGGCCGTCATGCTGAGCGTAGCCGAAGCATCTCTACCGCGTGACTAATCACGAATTACTGCTGCGGTAGAGATGCTTCGGATACGCTCAGCATGACGGCCTTTTGCCATTTATTGTTCCACCCGCCACACCCTTCCACCCCCTTCCCTTCTACCCTATGGAATTCACCCGCTTAGGAAACACCGGCTTGCAGGTTTCCAAAATTTGCCTCGGTACTATGACCTACGGCACGCCCACCGAGCGTTGGCCCTGGGCCCTGGGCGAGGAGGCCAGCCGCCCCTTCATTCAGAAAGCATTAGAGTTGGGTATCAACTTCTTTGATACGGCTGATGTGTACAGCAACGGCGCCAGCGAGGAAGTGGTGGGCCGGGCCCTGCGCGACTTCGCCAAGCGCGACGAGGTGGTACTGGCCACCAAGGTTTTCAACCCGATGGGCCCCGGGCCGAACGACAAGGGTCTCTCGCGCAAACACATCATGAGCGCCATCGACGCCAGCCTGAAGCGCCTGGGCACGGATTACGTGGACCTCTACCAGATCCACCGCTGGGACTACCACACGCCCATCGAGGAGACGCTGGAGGCGCTGCACGACGTGGTGAAGGCCGGCAAGGCGCGCTACCTCGGGGCCTCGTCGATGTTCGCCTGGCAGTTTGCCCAGGCCCTGTACCTGGCCGACCAACACAACTGGACGCGCTTCGTGAGCATGCAGCCGCACTACAACCTAGTGTACCGCGAGGAGGAGCGCGAGATGCTGCCGCTATGCCAGGACCAGAAAATCGGCGTTATTCCATGGTCGCCACTGGCGCGGGGGCTGCTCACGGGCGGCCGCGGCAAGGCGCGCAACGAAACCGAGCGCGCCAAAACCGACGCCTTCGGTAAGAGCCTCTACGGCCGCGACGACGACTTTGCGGTGGCCGACCGCGTGACGGAAATTGCCGAGGCCCGGGGCCTGCCCAACGCCCAAATTGCCTTGGCCTGGGTGCTGGCCAACCCCACCATCACCGCGCCCATTGTGGGGGCTAGCAAGCCCGGCCACCTCGAAGACGCCGTGGCCGCGGTGGACGTGAAGCTGACGGCCGAGGAAATCAAAAGCCTCGAAGCGCCCTACCAGCCGCATCCGGTGCTAGGCTTCAGCTAAGTCGTGTTCAGTAGCTTGGACTTTGCAGTCTAAGCTACTGAACGCAAAAAGGCCCGCCTGAACGTTCAAGCGGGCCTTTTCCAACCTAAGCACCTTAAGCAGTCACGCCGCCTTTTTCGGCTACGCCGGCGTTTTCTTCCGGAGCTAAGGGAATGGTTTCGCCTTGCACTTTGAGTTCTACTTCCATGTTGCCGCGGGTGCCCACCGAATACGGGCAGATTTTATGGGCCTGGCGCACCATGTCGATGGTTTTGTCGTGGTCGAACGACTTGAGGTCGATGTCGAGGACGGCCGACAGGCCGTAGCCCTCGCCTTCCTGAAACAACGTGACCGAGCACTTCACTTCGGTAGCAGGGTCGAGCTTATCGTCGGCGCGCTGGGCGATGACGAGCAGCGCCTGCTGGAAGCACGAGGCGTAGCCGGCGGCAAACAGCTCTTCGGGGTTGGTGGCGCCTTTTTTGCCGCCCAGTCCTTCAGGCACCGACATATCAAGGTCGACGATGCCAGTGGCGGAACGGACGTGGCCGCTGCGACCGCCCACGGCCGTAGCGTCGGCCGTGTAAAGATTCTTTTTAGTGGATTCCATGGAATGAAGTGAAGATTGAGGCAATGGGATGGGTAGTTAACTACCTTTTGCCGCCTAGGGTTGTGGCAGAATTTTGGGGCCCCGGCCGCCAATTTGCCCGCGCCGTTTGGCAGCCGGGGGTTTTGCGGCTACTTTTGCAGTCCTATCCAGACTTGGTCGCGTCGTACAACGGATAGTATGAGAGTTTCCGAAGCTCTTGATCTAGGTTCGATTCCTAGCGCGACCACAATTGATTGTAAGCAGCCCGCCCACCGCCGTTTTTGGCCGTGGGCGGTTTTGTTTGCGGCGGTAAAGGCTAGCTATTTAGCTTAGCCGCGACCGCCCCGGTTACCCCGCCGCCGCCCGGTTACCCCGGGCCACTGGCTAACCGCAGTAGTTGACTAAAACGCCCCTATTCTTTCACTATCGCGGGATTCGTCGGTTACCAGCGACCAACTGCCCGCTAACGCGGTTAGTATTGCAGCCCCTTTCCACCAAGGCCCCGCTGCCATGCTCCCGCTCTACGACTACTCCATGAAATCCGAATTCTGGCGACGCGCCAACCGCGAGGCCGCGGATGGCACCGCGCCCCTGTTCTTGCGCATCACCATCTGCCAGCAGCGGGCAGAAATTGCCAGTGGCATCGACGTACCGGCCGCCTACTGGAACGTGGCCACCCACCGGATCGAGGTGCCGGGCAACAAGAATTTGCGCCTGGCGGCCTGGTCCGCCGAGCACGTCCTGAAATTAAACGCCCAGCTCACCAAATTAAAAGCCGCCGCCGGCCTGGCCTACGACCAGCTGCGGCTAAGCGGGCCGCCCACCGCCCGCCACATCCGGGAACGGGTGCGCGGGGTGCGCTCCCCCGCCGCCGCCCCGCTAACGGTGGCCCGTGCGAGCGCAGACTTTCTGGCCGCCATGGCGGGCCCCGGCATTGGCAAGAGCCCCAACACGCTCAGCTCCTACCGTTCCCGGCTGGGCAACGTGGCCGAGTTTTTTGCCCGGGGCCTCCAGCAAAAAGCCTTTGACTTGCAGGACGTGCGCCTGCCCACCGCCCGGGCCCTGGAGCGCTGGTGCCTGGCGCAACGCGCCCCCGATGGCCGCCCGCGCTTCGGGCACGCGGCAATGGCCAAGCAAATCAATATGCTCCAGATGCTGGTGGCCTGGGCGGCCATCGAGGGGCACGTGCCAGCCAATGCCCTGCACGGCTACAAGTACCAGAGCACGGCCACCCCCGCCCTGCCCCGGTTTTTGCCCGGGCCCGAACAGGCGCTGCTCGCGGCCACGGTGTTTCACTCCACGCCGCTCAACGACGTGGCCGACATGTGGCTGTTCAGCGCCCACACGGCCCTCTCGTTCGTCGATTACTGCCGGTTTGCCGCCGACCCCCTGCCCTACCTGCACACCGACGCGCAGGGGCGGGAGTGGATTCGCATGACGCGCCAAAAGATGGCCAAGCGTAAGCCGCAGGGCTTCTCGGTGCCGTTCTTCCCCGAAGCGCGGGCCATTTTCGAGCGCCGCCGGGGCCGGTTGCCCGTCAAAAATAACAAGGACGTGAACGCCTACCTCAAAATCATCGCCGCTGAATTAAGCCTGGGCCTGCCCGACCTCACCTTCAAAGACTCGCGCAGCAGCTTCGCCCAGCGCTGGCGCGATTTGGGGGCTACTGGGGCCGTCATTGCCGCCATGATGGGCGATGAGGAGCGGGTGGTGAACAAGAACTACAGCCAGGTGCGGGAGGCGGCCATCACAGTCGAGCTGGCGCGGCTGGCCGAGGGGCCCGCGCTGCGCACCACGGTGTGACCTAGATGCCCACCCACTGCCGGGCGGCCAGCACGTAGAACGGCGGCCGGTTTTCGTGGGCCTGCCCGCCGCCAAAAGTGGTCGCTCCCCCGTCCTGCGCGGCGTAGCCGTTGCTGTCGCCGCCGCTGAAGGTGATGCGGCCGTTGTAGCGCGGCGCGGCCGTGACGGGTAGCTCGCGGGCCCCCAGCGTGTGGGCTTCCTCCCCGCCCGTCGCGCCCACCGCCGCGTAATCCGGCCGGTCGGGGTCGTAACCGGCGGCGAAGGCCCCGCGCAAATCGGCCGTCTTGTTCTGGCCGTTGCAGAGCGCCCAGCCCCAGGCCGCACTGCCGGGCACACCCAGCCCGGTGGCGTCGTAGTTGGTGGTCAGCAGCTGCCCCCACTTCACGTCGCCCGCCTCCCACTGCGCGGCCCGCAGCAGGTGCTGGAGCGTGAGCCCGCCGGCCGGGTAGACCGGCACGCCCGCCCCGGCCGCGCCCAGCACGGCGGATTGCTCCTGGATGCAGGTCTTCGTATCGCCGGTCTGGTAGGTGCGCTCGTCGAGCACCGCCACCGCGCCCGCCACCAGCGCGGCCGGCAGCGCCACGGCCGTGGCCCCTAAGAAGCGCAGCAGCTCCCCACCCAGGTACACCAGGCCGGTCCCCACGCTGTAGGTGCTGCCCGTGGCGGCCACGGCGCAGCCGCTCACGATGCAGTCGCGGCCCAGGGCCCGGTAGATTGCCAGCGCGGCGATCTGGGCTTCGTCCTGAATGGTCTGGATGTCGTCGTCGTAGAAGGGCCGGCCGCCCACGTCATACAAGGTCTTTTTCATGCTAATTGGGGGCAGGGGCGTAAATAATGCGGTAGCTCACGAGCGCGATTTTGAAGCGTTGGAGGAGAATATTGAGTTGGTAATCCTTGGCGTTCAGGCCCGGCGCGTACACCGTAAAGCCGACCTGCCCGGCGAAATCGCTGGCCCGGTGCGGCAGCAGCGGCCGGCCTTCGGCGCGGGTACTGGCGTAGACCGGCGGCTGAGCTTCGCGCTTGAAATTGAGGTACAAGGGGTCTAGGTAGACCGTGGAATTGCGGATGAGAATCCGGCGCAAATTCGGGTCTAGCTTATCGTTCAGTGCCTTTTCCAATAGCGCCGTCTGGCCGTTGTAGCTCAGCTCGCGCAGCGTGTCGAGCCGGTAGGCCAGAAACGCCTGGTACACCGCGTCCACCGGGCTGGTGAGTGCGCTCACCCAGGCCACCAGGCGCGGCTTGCGCAGCAGCGCCGGCAGCAGCACCGTGGCCAGGTAGGCCACGTCGAGGCGGAAGCGGGCGGGACTAGCGGACATCGGGCACGAATTGCAGGGTGTCGAGGAAGCTCAGGCCGACCGTGTCTTCCTCCACGATGTAGCCGGCGGCCGTCTCGTAGAGGCGGGCGAAGGGCACCGGGGCCACCTGGCCCACCCGCGCCGCGGCCAGGGTAAGCAGCACGTCGCGCACACCCGGCACGGCCTGGATGGCGTCTTCCAGCTTGGCCACGTACACCTGGCCCGCAAAGTCCAGCGTGGCCAGGTAGCCAGCCAGCCCCGCGCGCACGGCCGCCTGGAGCGCGGGCACGTTGAGCAGCGGGTCGTAGTACACCTGGCCCGTGAGCTGGAGGCGGTCAGCGTCGCGGCTCACCACCTCCAGCTTGGTGCCGGCGAATTGCAGCCGGTCGAAGTAGCCCCGAACTTGGGTGAGGGTGGGCGCATCGAGCGCGGCCAGCGTGCCCGGGGTGGGCCCGTTGGCGGCCACCTTCACCAGCAGCTTGCCGGTTTGTTTATTCTCCTTGGCAGCGGCGCGGGTGATGACGCGCGCCCCGGTGCTGCCCACCGGGTAGCCAATGACGTTGTCGAGCACCTGGAGCGTGCCGCCCTGCTGGAATTGCAGGGCCCGGTCGGCGTACCAGCCGGGCGTGCCCACCGGGGCCCGGGCCACGACGGCGTTCACGTCGGCCTGGAAGCGGTCCCACAGCGTTTCGTGCGCCCACTGCGCCACGGCTACTACGTACTCTACTAGCACGTAGAGGGCCGTGGCGGAGGGGCTTGTGAGCGCCGCTAGTTCGGCGCGGTCGGCGCGGTCGGCGGCGATGGCGGCCTGAATCTGGGGGATTGTGCGGGCCATGAGCAATTAGGCGTAAGTAGCTGTAACGGGGTTGGCGGCCATCTGGGCCAGCAGGCGCTCGTGGCGGGTGCCCGGCAGAGCGGGGGCGGCGGTGTTCTGGGGCATGGCTTAGACGGATACCAGGTTGCCGGTAAGGGTGAGCCCGGTAAGGGTAATATTTTGCTCGTATAAGTAGATTTTGGGAATGTGGGGCCCGGCCGTACTGGCGTAGGCGTAGGTATATACCACGGTTCCCCCCAGTTCGTAATCCAGCCGGTCGGCGTATTTGAGCACCCGAATAGTGGTGGCACTGCCAACGCTAACCGGGGCCCCCGCCGGATTCACGAACGCATGGTTTTTTAATATTCCATAGGTTGCGGAGCCCCGGGTATCTATGTAGAAACCAGGGCTATCTCCTTCCCCAGCCAGGGCAGCCGCGTCTAGCACGGGCGTTAAAATAACCCGGCCCGCGGTGCCGCCGATGGTTCCAAAATCAATGGTGCCCAGCAGTCCGGTGCCGCCCGTGGCGATGCCTTCCCGGCCAGTGGCGTACACGTCTGGCGAGTTGGTATAGGCTCCCGTGCGGGTGAAAACGTTGTTGGCGTAGGTCATGCCCGCCGACAAAATAAACCCGGTATTTGCCGTGGCATTGGCCGTCAGCACCTGAATGCGCAGCGTGTTGGTTACGTTGTCGAGCAGGGCAGTGGAGGCCGTGGACTGCGGAATCAGGCGCGAGTAACTTAGTAGGGCCGCGTCCGTGGCCAGGGCCTGGGATAGCACCCCATTGGCGGCCACGACACTATCCTTTTCGGCCGTGGTCAGCACCCGCTTAAACAGCGAAAAGTTAGAGGCGGGGCAGTTCAGGATATTGGCCTGGGTGGCCGTGCCCGTGGCGGCCGTGGGCGTGGCCCCGATGGCGAGCTTGATGCCCGCCGTGCTGGCCAGCGTCAGGCCCGGGCCATTGATAACGGTGCTGCCCACCCGCAGTTGCTGGCCGCTGGGCCCGGCGCTGTACATAACTATTACCACGCCGCTGGTGGGGCAGGTGGCGGTCAGCTTGTTGGCGTCTGGGGTTGGGGTTGTCGTCCCGTCTGGGGCGTAGGCAATTACCTGGCCGCCGTTGACGTAGATGGCGAAGCTGCCCAGCGTGTAGTACGTGCCGTTGGGGGGGTTGTAGCCGTGGACGGCGAGCTGGCCGAGGCTGTTGGCCGTGGACACGTTGGCCGTGAAGCTCAGGGCCACCGTGAACGAAGTATAAGCAAAGTTTTCCGAGCCGTCAATGCGCAAGAACTTGGTGCCCAGCACGAAGGGCTGCGCCACGGCGTTGATGATGTTGTACATGGTCTGCGCCGCCTGGCTTTGGCCCAGCGTGTTCAGATGCACATTGTCGGCGGCCAGCACCGTGGCGTCATTCGTGGTCAGGCTCGTGCCGTCCACGTACACCACGTTGGCCACATCGGAGGCGGCCCCGATGAAGGCGGCGGCGTAGTTAGCCGCCGTGTCCACGTTGTAGCTGGCGTAGGTATTAGTGTGGTAGGTAGGGCTCTGGGCCCAGATGCGAATACCAGGCACGGCGGCTTGCAGCTTGGCGTAGAAGGACGCAATGACGGGCCGCAACGCCGCCGCCGTCTGGGTGCCGAATCCGAACACGTCGTTGATGCCCAGCTCGCCCCAATACTCTTTCAGCGATACCCCGGGCGCGTTCAGCCAGGCGGCGATGCTGGTCACTACCGCGTCCTGCTGGGCGGCGGTAAACTGGTCCCGGCCGAAGCTGCGGTTACCCCAGCCGTAGACGGCGACCTGGTAGCCGAGCAGGGTTTCCAACTGGCGGGCCGTGCTATCGCTGGCGGGGTGGGTCGTGATAAAGCCCGAGCTAATGCTGTCGCCGCCAATGACGATGCGCGAGGCGGGCGTGGGCTGGGCCACGATGGTGGCGTTCGTGGCGTTGTGAAAAACCAGCGAGTCCACGTTGGTCTGGGCGACCGTGTGGGCGCTGTTGGTTTCCCGCGAGGGGCCGGTGACAATCTTGAGCAGGCGCTGGCCACTGCCGGGCAGCACGGAGTTTATCTGCTGCACGGCCCCCGTGAAGTCGGTGCTGACGGATTCCACGAGGCTTGTGCCGGAGAGGATGCCGATGGCCGACATGGCCCCTCCTTCGGGGAGCTGGCTGTGCTGGGCCGTGGTAACGCTCGTGGCGTCCGTGCTCACGTAGATATAGGACAGGGGCGAGAGCTGGCCCGTGGCGCTGTAGGTTGCCCCCGAGATGACGTTCGATACCCAGTCCGCGGCCACGGGGGTCACCTTATAGTCCGTCACGCCCGTCGAGCCACTGAACGGGCCGCTGACGGGGGAGTCGTCAAAGTAGCCGCCCCCCACGTACTGCCACTCGTAGTAATAGGTCGTGCCCGCCGTGAGCCCCGTGTGGGCGAAGCCCGCCGCCGCGCCCTGGTAAAGCGGGCTGTAGGGCCCCGCCGCCGCCATAGCGGTCAGCAAGCGGTAGGCCGTGGCGTTGGCGTTGCTGCTTACCGTGGCATTGATGGCGCTGGCGCTGCTGGCCACGGCGCTCGTGCCGGTGGGCTGGGCCAGCACGTTGTTGAGCACGTTGCCGCTGGCCACTACGGACGCGGCCACGGCTGGAAAGTTCTTGAGGCGGCCCGTGACGGTCGGCGGGGTACTGGTTTTCGTGACCAGCGTGTGGATGACCTGCCAGGTGCCGTTGGCAAGCTGGGTGCCCAACACATACGCGCCCGTGTTCGGGTGCGGGCTTTCCACCGGCTCCGAAGCCGGGGTGCTCGTAAAAATGGTGGTGAGGGTATTGGGCATTACGAGGGAGTGGAGCTGTTAGCGGCCAGGGAATTGGTTTGGGCGGCGGCCTGCACCGTTACCACGGTAAAGACTTCCGGCGACTTGCCACCGCTGTTGTCGGTGACAGTCAGGCCGAACTGATAGGTGCCCGCCGTGGTGAGGCCCGTTACGACCGGGTTCTGCACGCTGCTGGGCATCCCGTTCACGGCCGCGCCCGTCACCTGCCGCCAGGCGTAGGCGGCCACGGTACCGTCGGGGTCGCTGCCGCTGCCCATTAGCGCCACTTGCGAGGTGGGCGGTTGAATCGTGGTGTTGCTGCCGGCGTTGGCCGTGGGCAACTGGTTCTGGGCGGGCGCGGCGGCCTGCACGGTCACGTTGACCGTGGCCGTAGCCGTATTGCCGGATGTATCGGTGGCGGTGGCGGTGAGCGAGAGGCCCCCGGCCGTGCTGGGCACCGTGAAAGCCAGCGTGTAGCTGGTGCCGTTCTTCGCGCCCGCGCCTAAGGCGGCCCCGGTGCCGCCGTTCGTGAAGCTTAGGCCCTGTACCGCGGCGTTATCGCTCGCCGTAGCGGTGAGCGTAACCTGAGTGCCGGCGGTCAGCGTGGCCCCGGCGGCGGGGAAGGTGAAGGCAACGCTGGGCGGCGTGGTGTCGGTGGTCGGCGGCGTTATAGCAACCCCCGTGTTGTCGTAAAACTTACGCCAAGCGCCCGCAATCCTTTTCCACCGTTTTTCGGTGCTCAGGCTCACCGCCGTTTGCCAGAATTCTCCGTCCGCCCCGTCGGTTGTCGCCGGGTCGTAAACCTCCTGGTGCCAGTAGCTGCCGCTGCCGACATTTGCAGGGGCCACGGCCTGGCTTTTCAGGCTGGCCAGGAACACCGCCAGCGAGCCGGTATTGCCCGCACCCAGCCACAGCTGGTAGGCACTCTGGCCGTCCACCCCATCGCGGTAATCCACGCCTTTTTGCGGCGTATGGCCGTCGGTGTAGTCCACGCCTTTTTGCGGCGTGCGGCCCGCGTCGCCCTTGGCGCGGTACTGGAACACCCAGGCCCCGCCCTGCTTTTGGGAGCGGTCGCCGGTCACGGTGTTGTCGTACACGTCGCCGTCTACCCCCAACGCGGCGGTGGGCACGCTGGGCCCGAACAGGAAGTGCGCCCCGTTGGGAATTACCAGCGCGGCCAGGTTGGTGCGGAACATCTCGAAGATGTAGCGCACCTGCACTGCCCGGTTCTGAACCCCATCTGCCAGGGCCGTGATGCCTGCCTCAATATCTTGATCAGTATACATTATAGCTGGTTATCTGGCGTCAAAATCTGGATAATTGAAATCTCTAGCGTCGAAATCGTGGGTCGTAATGGGTTGGCGCGGGGCAATCGGCCCGCCGGTGTTGATGCGCTGCGCACGGTCCGCGAAGTAGGCCGCCAGCGCAGGCGCGGCGGCCGGGCTGGTGGGCACGGCCAGCAGCTGGCCGGGCGTCAGGGCATCGGTAATGCCGAGCCCGGCGGCGTCGGCCAAATCGAAGAGGGCGGCCACGCTGCCCAGCTCCTGGATGGCCACGTCTAGCAGCGACTGCCCGGCGGTGATTAGGGTTTTGCTCACGGGCGCACGGCGTTAAGTTTGGCGGCCGAGAGGTCGGCTAAGTTATTTTCCAGTACCTGGTAGCCGTCGCGCTGGAGCTGCACGGCCACTTCGCGCTGCAATTCCTGGGCCTGGGCCGGGCCGTAGGGCGCGTTCTGGTAGCGCCACAGGCCCACGCCCACCAGCGGGTCGGCGCGCCACTCGCCCTGGCTGGTGAGCAGCAGCAGGTTCAGGTGCTGGGCGTCGCTTTCGCCCGCGGTCAGGTCGCCGGCCTCGGTGAAGGCCAGGTCGTAGTCGGCGGTAAGCAGCAGGTCGGTGGCGGTCATCGTTCGAACTAGGAAATAGTGCCGTTGAGCAAGGGCCCCGCCTGGGCGGCGGCGGTGCCGGTGGTGCTCACGGTGCCGGTCACGGTGCCCGAGCGGATGAGGGCAGCGAAGGCGGCTACGATGTCGCGGGCAAAGTCCATGCGGGCCTTGGCGGGGTTGTCGAGGCGGGTGGCCTGGTCTTCGAGCAGGGCCATCACGGCGGCTTCGGCGGTGTTGGTGTCGAGCATGGCTAGGAGCGTAAAAGCTGTTTTCCCCGCTGGGCGAGTTGTTGGAAGGAGGTCAGGTTAATGGGCGGGCCGCTGGGCCCCACGGCCGTAGTCACGGTCAGGGCCCCGATGGCCGCCAGCAGGTCGGCGAAGAGGGCCGCCAGGCTATCGGTTTGGGTGGCCAGGGTGAAGGCTTCGACGCGGCTCACGGCCACCACGAAGCAGTTGTTGGGGTCGTTTTCGATGAGGCCCACGAGCACGGGGCTGCCCACCACGGGCCAGAGCACGAAGCCCTTGCTGCTGCCGTCGTCCACGGCGCGCAGCTGCACGTCGAGCAGCTCGGGGGCACCGGCTTCGGCGGGCTGCACGTCGCACACGGCGCGGGCCGCATCCACGCGCAGCACCGTGCCCCCCACCACCTGGCTGGGAATGCGGCTGTCGATGAATTGAGCAAGTTGAGCGCGCATCATGCTTTGGGGCTAAATTTTGGGCCAAGTTTGAGGGCCCGGCGCGACCCGTTCACGCCGAAGGTTTTGGTTACGCTGTCGATGAAGTAGGCCCCGGCCCGCTCGGGGTAGTCGGGGTCGCTGAGCACGGCAATGTCGCCGTGCTCGCAGGCTGGTACCCCGAAGGCGCTCAGCCCGCCGCGGTAGCCGTCGAAGCGCAGCCGGGCCGCTTCCTGCTGCACCCAGGCCAGCAGCTGCGCCGCGTTCAGGCCGGGCGGGCCAATGAGCGTGCGCAGCTCGCCTTTCTTCAGCCCGCCGCTCAGGGCCGTTACCAGGGCGGTGGCATCACCTTTTACTTTCTTGGTTTTCACCACGCCGCTGGCATCGACCTGAATTTTCTGGCCGTTGGGCTGGGTGCTGGTGGCTCGGAAGTGCAGGGCCACGTCGGCGGCGTTGGTGTAGGCCAAATCCGAGTCGATAATGTTCTGCCGGAAGCCGTAGTTGAAGCGCGTGGCGCGGGCCTCGTCGTAGGGCTGGCCAGCCACGAGCACGCCGGCCCGGAAAAAGCAGTTCAGGCCGAAGCGCTTTTTCAAGTCGTCGAACACCTGGGCCCCGGTGGCCTGGTTAATGAGGTACTTGCCCACGGTCAGGGCCCCCAGCTCGCGGATGGCGAAGGCCAGCCCCGCCTGGTCGCGGATGTAGGTGAGCAGCTCCAGCAGCGAGACGGTACGCCAGGACTTGGACGGCAGCGCCTGGCGCTTCAGGGCCCACATTTGATCCTCGCACTTCACCTGAAACGGCGTGCCCGGCTTCAGCTCCGACACGTAGCCGGTGAACTCGGTGCGCAGGGTGCCGTCGTAGCCGTATTGAATGGTTACCGCGTCGCCCACGCCGATCAGATCGGGCAGCGGCTGCCCGCCGGCCACCTTCAGCTTGCGGGGCAGGGTGATCGTGGCCGTGTCCGTGAATTTGGCCCACGCGCTTTCGATGCTGATTTCGTGCACGAAATTCAGCGGCGGCAACGAACCAATCGTCAGCAGGCAGGTGAGGGTAAACATGGCGCAAAATCGGGCCGCCTGGGGCCCTAAAAAAGGATGTTATAGTTAGATCGCCAGCTCAATGGGGTCGTCGCTCAGGCACTCGATTTCGTAGGCTTGCAGGTTGGTGAAGCCCGGCAGGCTCTCGTAGCGCACGTTCACCACCACCAGGCTGCTGATGCCGTAGGTGTCGAGCAGGAAGCCCGACACGGGCAGGGCCACGCCCAGCTCCACCAGCGCCCGCAGCGCCTTCACCTCGGGCAGCGGGTAGGCGAAGCGGTTGGGGGCCCCCGGGTCGGTGGCCAGGATGGCGCGGATCGTCACGGCGTAGTCGTCCTGGCCGATGTACTCCTTCACGGTGCCCCGGCGGCCGGTGATGGCCGTCTTCACCACGTTCATCTGCTGGCCCACCGTTACGATGGGGTCGAGCAGGGCCAGGCCGTTGGCGTAGTCGGCGGTGGCCGGGTTTTTGGCCGCGTGAAAGTTTACCTGCAAGAAGGCCGGCAGGCCCAGCAGGCCGGTGGGGCCGGTGCTGGCCACGGGGGCCTGGAGCGAGCCGTAAGCACTGCTCAGCGGCTCCTGGCCCGGCCCGGGCGGCACCTGGTAGCGGCGCAGGACCGAATAGCCGAAGGCCTCGGCCGTCAGGGCCCGCAGGTCGATGGGCAGGAAGGGCCGCCCACCCAGGCCGGCGTCGGTGCGGTCGGTGCCCAGGGCCACGGCGCGGCCCTGGAGGCTATCGAGGGCGGAAGCAGGAGAGAGGGCGTAGGGCATTTAGTTGGTGCTGGCCAGGGTGTTCACATCGTTGAGTTCGGCAATTACCGTGTCGCGGATGAGCTTCGCCAAATCGCCCACGCTCTCGCCCATTGTGGCCCCCGAGAGCTTCACTTCGCGCAGCAGCGTGTCGATGCGCAGGGTGATGTTGGTCACTTTCGAGCCGCCGCCCACGCCGCCCACGGTGCCCTTGCTGGCGTCGGCCGTGAGGGCGGTGGGCTTGCCGGCGGCGGCGGCGGACTTGCCACCCAGAAAGGCGTGGGCGCTGGACTCGGCCGCGGCGGTGCCGGGCTTCGCGTCGGGGAAGAGGTCGGTTTTGTCGAAGCCCTTTTTGTAGCCGCTGACAAAGCCCTTGGCGGCCTTCACGCCCACGTCGGTGGTGTCGGCCAGGGCCGCCAGCGTCTGCTTGACGCCCTCGCCCACCTTGCTCATGTTGCCGCTGAAGATGCCCTCGATGAAGGTGCCCACGCCGCCCAGGTACTTGCCCACGGCCTCGGCAATGCCCTTGAAGGCGGCCACGGCCCCGGTCCACAGCCCCACGAAGAATTTTTGCAGGCGCGGGCTGGTTTCCACAAATTGCCGCAAGGCCTGGGTGACTTGCATCTGAAACTTCCACACCTCGGCCAGCAGCGTGGCCGCTACTTTGATGGCCGGCGAGATGAAGCGGATAACGGCCCCCACGTCGTTGAAAGCGGTGGCCAGCTTGTCGCCGGCTTCGCCGTTGCCGTACTGCTGGGCCCACAACTCAGTGAAGGTGTCAATGAGCGGCTGTAAGGCATCCTTGAGCGGCTGAAATGCTGCCTTAATCCCATCCAGGTGCGCGCTTACCCAGTCCACGGCCTGCTGGCCCTGGTCCACCAGCGTACTCAGGATGGGCAGGCCCTGGCCCGCGCCCTGGCTGAGCAACCCCCCGATGGATTCGCGCACGTTGTCAAACTTGTTCTTGAGCACCGTCCAGCCCCCGGTGCCGGCCTTGCTGGCCGCTTCGGCGGAGCCGCCGAATTCGGTGTTCAGCTCCTTCAGGATTAGGCCCTGGGCCTTGGCCGTCTGGCCCGTGTCGACCAGCTGCTTGATGACGGCTTTCTGGCTCTCCGAAAAGTTGACGCCCACCCGGTGCAGCGCCGTGATGCCGGCCACGGGGTCTTGCAGCGCTTTGCCCACCTGCACGGTCGCCCCTTGCAAGTCGCCGCCCATCTTGGTGGCCAGGTCGGTGATGGCGGGCAGCGCGTCCTTGTAGACCGCGCCCTTAATGTTGGTAAACGTCAGCAGGACCGATTGCGCCTGGGTGATGGCGTCGTCGTCGAAGAGGCTCTTGCCCATCAACGCCGTGCTCATGCCGAGCAGCTCCTGGCGGGTCAGCCCCACGGTGTTGCCGGTGGATTTGAGGGTGGCGTCGAACTGAGCCCCCGCCTGGTCGGCCGCGTTGAACATGGTGACCGACTCCTTCAGGAAGCTGAAGGCCTCAAAGATGCTAAAAGCAATGCCTAATTTCCCCAGGATGCCGCCGAGCCCATTTGCGCTCTGTCCGACGGATGAAAAACCGTCGTTGGCTCCCTTTACAAATTGGCCGTTTGCGTGGCGCAACTTGCCAAGGGCATCCCGAAATTGCCCGTCTTCGAGTTTGGGGGCCATCGGTTTTTCGACCTCCTTTCGCAAGCCCTGCACCTGCCGAATCGCACCGGCGACTTTCGGCCCCAACAGGTCTTCGAGGGTCAGCTTAAAATTCAGCAGGTTGGACATGGCCTAAATCAGTTTGACCGGCCGCACCTGGGGGTTGCGCCGCAGCCAGTCGGCTTGTTGAAACTTGGCCCCGAACTCCTCATCGGTGAGGCGTTCGGGGAAAGGCAGGTGCAGGTAGTGGCTGATGAGGGCCGCCATTTTGGGCAGGTCGTCTTCGTCGGGTTTGTCGGAGACGACCGGCGCGGCGGCTACGCGTTTTTTACCGTGGCCTCCAGCGTCTTTACCAGCGAGACGGCGGCCAGGGCCCCGGCCAGCTGCACCGGGGTTTCGGCCCGGCCGGTGGGCAAGCTCAGGCGCGGGTCGCCGCCGACGAAGCAGTTGGCCAGGATGAACTCGCCGGGCTCCAGCATCTGGTCTTTGGCCACGCGCTGCAACGCGAAGGCCAGCACGTTGCGGTCGGCGGGCTTGAGGTAGGCCACGGCCGTGTCGTCGGCGCTCACCTTCACTTCGAGGATAAAGAGATCGCCGTGGGTCTTTTTCAAGTCGGCCAGGGCCTCGGGGGTGAATTCGAAAGGGGCCATTTTAACTCCAGCTAATGTGTGATACGATGAGGTCCAGTTCGATTTCGACGTTGGTATCGCCGGTCTTCAGCTCGCGCTTCTGGCCGGTGAACTCGCAGTTGTGGAGCGTGTGGGTCACGAGCTGGTTGCTCGGATTCACGAAGCTGGCAATGACGGGAAAGGGCGGAATGTCCTGGATGCGGCCGCCGGGCGGCAGGGCCGCCTGGATGCGCTCCAGCTCCTTCATTTCCAGCGTCACGCTGCCCTTGGCTTCGTACTTGCCGTAGCCGCGCGATACCGGCATGGTGCCCGCGCCGTGGTTGTTGACTTTCTCCTGCATGTCTTCGTAGGAGAGGGCCGTGATACCGGCGATGGTTTGGCCCAGCAGCTGGGCGCGAAGGCTGGCCCAGTCGTAGGCGCGGCCATTTATTTGCGGAACGAAGTCGGCCATGGCTTAGGAGAGTTTAGTGGTGAGGCCCAGGGAAACGACGATTTGACGGCCCACGCCCACGGGCACCAGGCGCACTTGCACGTTGAGCTGCGAGGTGCTGAGCACGTTCTGGGTGGGGTCGATGTACACGGCCAGGGCCGAGGCCTGGGCGGTTTGCAGCAGCCCGGCGGTGAGGCCCGCCAGGGCTTTGCCCTGCAGTTCGCCCACCGCCTGGGCGGCCAGTGTGCCGTCAGCATTCACCGGCAGCGGGCCGTTGAGGGCCGGCAGCAGGGCCGTGCGCACCAGGCGGGCGGCTTTGTTGGTGGTGCGCACGTTTTCCAGGTAGGCGTAGTCGGAAGAAGGCAGCGTGCAGGTCGGCGAGTCCGAGAAGTAGAAGCCGTCGAGGCCGGCGTGCTGACGCACGGCGATGAAGCCCTTGGCGGCGAAGGCGGCCAGGTCGCCCGGCAGCAGCTGGCCCAGCAGGGCCCCGTTGCTTAGGCCAGCGTTGAGGAACTGGCCGCTGCCGGTCAGGTTAAATTTCTGCACCCAGGCGATGGACTCGTTGACGGCCGCGGCCGACACGGCCCCGAGCCCGGCCCCCAGGGCGGGCTCGTTGGGGCTGGCGGCATCGGTGCCGGCCAGCACGCCCACGAACTCACTGCTGAGCATGGTCAGGTCGGCGGCCACGCTGGGGTCATGGCTGAGCGAATACGCCCCGAGCAGCACCAGCACGGGGCGGTGCTGCACAAACTCTTCCATGGCCAGGGCCTGGGCCTGGGCGATGGCGGCGAACACGTCGTCGTCAAAGCCGTGGGTCACGGCCGGCACGTAGCCGGCGGCGGGGTTGAGCGCCACGGCCAGCTGCTTGATGCGGCCGTTGGCGGCCACGAGCATGGTTTTGGCGTGAGCCTGGGTCTTGTCGAGGATGCTGGCCAGCGGTACCGACTGGGCCACAACCCGCACAATAAGCACGGCCCCCGGCGAGAGCCGGAAATACTCGCTGATGTGCTGGTGGGTGGCGGCGTAGCCGCCGGTGGCGGCGATGCCGATGGCTTCGGCAGCCAGCAGGGAGCGCAGCTCGTAGTCGGTGTCGAGCACGAGCTTGCCGGCGATGGCCACGCCCTGGGTGATGAGGGCCGAAATGCCGTCGTTGGTGGGCTGCTGGCGGCCGAGGCCGCCCTGAACGCGGGTGATGAGGATGTCGGGCAGGGCCATATTAAGCAGTAGTTGGAGGCGTGGGAGGCGTGGGAGACGTGGCCTTGTCGTCGGGCTCGGTGGCGTCTTTGACCGTGGCCTGGGCCGCGCCCACCAGCGTGGTGAGGCCCACGAAGGCGTAGCGCAGGTAGTGGGCGATGTCTTCGCCCACTTTGTCGGCGTCGGCCAGCAGGCCGGAGACGATCAGCAGCAGCGTGGCGGCCACGGTGCGCACCTTCTTCCAGAAAGGCGGGCACTCGGCTTTGAAACGGTTCCAGAATTGCGCGATGGGGTTCATTTTAGCGGCGGGCTAGGCGAAAACAGAGGAGAAGACCAATCAGGAAGCCGGCCAGCAGGTACACCCAGCGGGGCCAGGTGCCGGGCCGGTACCAGGCGGCGGGGCGGTTGCCATCGCCGGGCCCCAGGCGGCTGACGACGGCCCGGGCTTCGTGCGGGGTGCGGATTTCGTCGCGGGTGAGGCGGATGCTGTACACCCGGCCCCGCTGCCAGATGCGGCCGTGCACGCCCAGCGTGTCGAAGCGGAGCGTGTCGGGGAAGTAGGGCCGCTGGCGCACCAGGCGGTAGATGGTGGCTTGGGTCGCCTTGCGCTGGGCCGTGTCGAGCGCGCTACCCAGGCGGGAAAGCAGCGCGTCGAGCTGGAGCGAGTCGCCCCGCTCGCGGGGGCGGTCGGGAATGGCTACGTAGCGGGTTTGGACCTGCACCCGGGCCACGGTCACCGTGTCGTGCACGCTCACCGTGTCGTGCTTTACCAGCTCGGGGTGGGCCGTGAGCAGCCGGCTCAGCTGGCGCTCAGGCGAGGGCCTGAGCACGCTGCGCAGCGGGTTACAGGCGGCCGCCAGCAGGAGTAAGCACAGGAAAAGGAATGGTTTCATAAGCTAGTGGCGGCTTGCGCCCACGGCCCCGCGGATGGCGGCCACATCCTCGCGGACTAGACCGATGGCTTGCAGGATTTCGAGTTGGGTGCGGTCGGTGGCGCTCAGCCGGCTGTAGAGGTCGGCCCTGATTTCTTTGGCGTCGGCCTGCTGCTGGATGGACACGCGCTGCTGGTCAGTAAAGCTGGTTTCCAGCGTCGCCACGCGAGTTTCCATGCGGATGACGTAGCCCACGCAGAGACTGTTTACCCCCAGCAGCAGGCCCGCGACCCACTTGGCCCACTCGGAAGAAACGACGTTGTTCGGGGCGGCCATTAGCGGATAGTGAGCAGCACGGGCCCCGCGGCCACGGCATCTTGCAAGCGCGGAAAAAAGCGGCTGAACGCGTCGCGCGAACGGCCCACGAAGTCGGGTTTTTTGTCGAGGCCCACCAGCAGGCAGCCTTCCGTGTCGGCCGCCGTGTTGCCGCTGTGGATGCGCACGCCGCAGTCGTCGATCAGCAGGTCGCCGAAGTGGATGTCGCCGTCCGGCACGTTCACCAGCAGCGGCAGGCGCCGCAGGAAGCGGTTGGAGTAGGTGACGCGCACGGCGTAGATGCCGGCCGGGATGGCCGTTTTGCCAAATACTTTCGGGGCCCCCACCGGGCGCACCGGGTCTTCGCACACAAAGCATTCGAACACGCCGTCCACCGACAATTCGCCGATGGTGGATTCTTTGGTGAAGGTGGTGCGGTGGAGTTCCAGGCGCATGGGTTAGCGGGGCAAAAAGTGGTGGGGCGCATCGCGGTTGCCGCGCTCCCAGGCGCGGCGGTAGCGGCGCTGGGCTTCCTCGACAGACTTGGGCGGGCGGTTGACGCACCCGGCCAGGGCCAGCAGCAGCGCGAGGCTGAGCAGCAGCAGCCGGGCCATTACTTGGCCTTGGCGGGCTTCTCGTCGTCCTTCAGCGCGTCGGCGTCGGGGCCCAGCGTGGTGATTTCCTCGCCTTCGACCAAGGCCTGCTCGGCGTGGTCGAGGTTGAAGTAGTGCTCGCCGCTGGGCAGGACGTGGACCGCTTTCAGGTCGGGCCGGGCGGCAAACGTCTCGCGGATGCCGGCTTTATTCTTGATGGTGGCCATGGATTTATCGCTGGTCTAGTGCCGCCAAAGGCCGCCATCCCGAAGAATGGCGGCCAGGTTGGCCGGGCGGGCCGGGCCAGGAGCGACTAGACCGCGTAGAGCGTGGTCTGCGCGCCGAAGCCGTAGTTGGTGTCGACTTTCATCAGCATCTTGATGAAGTACAGCTCGCTGTTGGCCTGCAAGCGGGCCAGCTGCACGGTGGCGTCGTCGATGCTGTTCATGCCGACCCACAGGTTGGAATCCAGGTCGGCCTTCGCCTTGGCGAAGAAGATGGTGTCGTCGGGCATTCCGAAGAGCGGCTCGATGGTGCGGCCCCCGAAGCGCATGATGCCCGCCTGGGTGGTGTCCACGTTTTTGAACGTGGCCGTGCGCTGGTACTGCTCGTAGATCTGGGCCGTCTTGTAGCTCAGCAGGAACTTCATGTCCGGGTCGTAGAGCACGTCGGGCGTGGTGGCGTTGAGCACGCTTTGCAGCGCGTCGGCGATGTTGGCCACGGTCAGCACCACCGGCGACGCCACTTTCGGCACCGACACGTCGGCTTTGGCGCGGGTGATGAGGCCGTCGAAGTAGGCGAAGGGCTTCACGCCGGCCGTCTTGTTCGACTTCAGGATGGCCTGACCCAGAAACTTGTTGTGCTGCTTCATCACCTCCTGGATGAGCACCGACTCGATGCTCACCGGCAGGCGGCGGTCGATCAGGGTCGGGTTCAGCTGGGTGGCGAACCAATGGGCTTCGAAGTCGCGGGGGTCGAATTCGGCGTACACCATGTAGTCGGCCGGGTTCAGGGTGCGGCCGTCCACCACCATGTTACCCACCGAGCTGCTGGGCGAAATGGGGGTCGGGATGCGGTCCTGAATGATGCCGTCCACCTGCAAGCGCGGGATGGTGTAGGCTTTCTTGATGCCGTCCTTGACGTACACCAGGCCTTTCTGCACCACCTCGTTGCCAATGACGGACTTCACAATGAAGCTGCTGGCGGCTTCGCCGGCGTAGGTGGTATCGTTGATTGTCAGTGCCATGGTCAGCTACTGGGGTGAAAAAGCGTGGGAGATAAGATTATTTGCTGGCCAGGCGGGCCTGGATCTCAGCCATGGCCCCGCCGGCGGTCAGCGGCAGCACGGCAGCGTAGGCGCTGAAGCTGGTGATGGCGTCGGCTACCGACCGGCGGGCCGGCAGGGCGTCGAGCACGGCCTTGGTGCTGGTCAAATCGGCTTTGGCCAAGCTCATGTACACCTCTTTCTGGCTGGCCACGATGCGGCCGGAAGCGATGGCGGCCGTGACGGTGGCTTCGATGGTAGCGGTGGCGGCGGTGGCTTTGGCTTTGGCCTCCTCCTCTTCCATGTCGGCCATCTGCTTATCCATGGCGGCGCACTTTTCAGTGGCGGCGGCCAGGGCAGCGGTGGCGGTGGCCAGCGCGGCCTTGGCGTCGTCGGCCTCTTTCTTGGCTTTGTCCTTCTCGCCGAAGGCCGCCGCCACGGCGGTGGCCATGTCGGCGTCGGATGAGGTGGCCGTCAGCGTCAGCATGCCGGCCGCGGCGAAAATGGGAATCAACAGGTTTTTCATGTCAGCGGTGCTGATGAGGGTTGCGTAGTAGGAATGGAGCGAAGCAGTGGGCAGACTTGCCGGGGGCGCTTGGGCGGCCTGGGTGTCGGGCATGATGCCGGTGGCGAAGCCCAGGGCCACGGCGGTTTCGGCATCCATGAAGGTGGTGGCGGCCATCAGCGCGGCGCATTTCTCGACCGGCTGGCCACTGACGCTGGCGTAGAGGGCCGCCATCGAGCCGTTGATGGCCTTCTGCTGCTCAATGGCCACTTCGAAGTCGGCGACGCCGCCCGTCGCGCCCGAAGCGCAGTTGTGAATCATGAGCCGGCCGTGGGCGGCGATGAGGCGCTTGTTGCCGGCCATGAAGGGCAGCGTGGCGGCGCTGGCCACCAGGCCCACGCAGTAGGTATCGACCTTCAGGGCGGAGGCCTTGAGCATGTCGTACATGCTCTGGCCCTCGGCCCAGTTGCCGCCGCCGCTGTTGATGCGCACGGCGACCCGCTTCTCCCCCGAGGCTTCCGCCGTGGCCAGCTGCGCCCCGAAGTCGGCCGCGCTCAGGCCCGTGCCCGATTGCGGGTCGAAGCCAATGGCGGAATAAATCTGAAGCGTAGGTTGGGCCATGAAGAAGGCGGGGGAATGCGAAGCCAAACTTCGCGGCCCGCCAAACCGGCCCTGGATTGCGCTTCCGGAACGCGTGGGTTTTACGCGCTAATCGTACGGGTTTTGTACGCGTTCCGGAAATGATTTCTTTGCCGTTTCGGGCGCGGGAGTAGGTTGCGGGCCCATGAAAAAGCGCCCCGCCGGTTCCGAACGCGAAGACAGCCAAGCCAACCGGGCCAAAATCCGCAAGGCGCTGCTGGCCTTCATCAAAAAGTACACCCGGGTGCCCACCGTGCAGGAATTGGCCGCGGCCACGGGCTTTTCGGACAAGACCATCAAGCAGCACCGCCGGCGCATTCAGCTGGGCGACGGCCTGCCCAACGATTACCAGCAGCTCACGCCCGACGTGCTGCTGGCCCTGCACGCCCGCGCCGTGGGGTACTCGCATCCGGCAAAGAAGATTTTCAATGACAAGCTGGCCGGCATCGTGAAGGCCGACTACACCGAGCACTACCCGCCCGACGCCGCGGCGGCCAAGCTCTGGGTGCAGCTCATTGAGGGCTTCAGCGAGAAGAAGGAGACCAAGCACAGCGGCGAGGTGGGCCTGGCGCTCACCTTCAACTACGTGGCCCCCGCCGCGCCCGACACCCTTGCCGCCGATGCCGGACATTAATTTTCAACCGAGCTGGAAGCAGCACACGGCCTGGCTGGCGCTGGAAGACGGCACCACCGAAGAGGTGTGCTTCGGCGGGGCGGCTGGCGGCGGAAAAAGCTACCTGGGCGTGGCCTGGAAGCTCTATCGCCGCCTGCGCTACCCGGGCAGTCGGGGGCTGACCGGCCGCACCGTGCTCAAAGACCTGAAGGAATCCACCCTGATAACTTATTTTTCTGTATTGGCCAAGTGGGGATTGGTGGCGGGTCGCGACTTCACGTTCAACGCCCAGGATTTTCGCCTGGACTTTCCCAACGGCAGCCGCGAGGTGTTCCGCGATTTGGGTTGGTCGCCGTCCGACCCGGATTATCAGCGGCTGGGTAGCTCGGAGTTTACCGATGCCTGGATTGAGGAGGCTGGCGACGGCGTACCCGAGAAGGCGGCCGACATTCTCAAAAGCCGCATCCGCTGGATGCTGCCCGAGTTCGGGTTGGTGCCCAAGCTGCTCATCACCTGCAACCCGGGCTACAACTGGGTGCGCACGAAATACTTCTTCGACGACGAAGACAACCCGGTGCGGCTCAAGCCCAGCCAGTGCGTGATCAGGGCCTTGGTGACCGACAACCCCGACAAGGCCTTTGTGGCGCTCTACAAGAAGAGCCTGGAGGGCCTCAGCAACGACTACGACCGCCAGCGGCTGCTCGAAGGCGACTGGAATGCTACCGAAAAAACCGGTGGAGAATTTTATTCCAGCTTCGACACCCAGCGGCACACCGGCGACTACGCCAGCACCTACGAGGCGGGCGTAGCGCTGCACCTCACGTTTGACTTCAACACCAGCCCCTACGTAACGGGCCTGGCCTGGCAGGTGCGGGGCAAGGAGTGCACCCAGGTGGCGGAGGTAACGCTGGGCACTCCGCTCAACAACACAATGGCCTGCGCCCAGGGCCTGGTGCGCCGCTTCCCGGCCCACGCGGCCGAGGTGTTCGTGTACGGCGACCCGGCGGGCCGCGCGGCCGACACGCGCAGCGAGAAGGGCCAGAACGATTTCACCATTCTGCTGGGCGTCTTTCAGAAAGCGGGCTGGCAATGCACCCAGCGCGTAGCCGCCAGCGCGCCCAGCGTCTCGATGCGGGGCCTCTGGATTGACAAGATTTTGAGCGAAGAAGTGGGCGGCATCGGGCTGCGCTTTGATAAGGCGTGCCGCAACACCATCCAGGACTACCAGAAGGTGCTGAAGGCCGCCGATGGCACCAAGAATAAGAAGCGCGTGAAGGATCCCAAAACGGGCGTCAGCTACGAGCCTTATGCGCACTGCACCGATGCGGTTGATTATATGCTCTGCCGGCTTTTCAGCGAAGATTATCAGCGGTTTCAGCGGCCTAACGCGGCCCCGCTACCGGCCCTCATCATGCCCCAACGGGCGAACAATAGCTACTAATTAATTAATTTAATTAACCGACATGAGCTTTCTGACTTCCGCCGACTACGGCCTGCAAATCCGCGACGAAATCCGCGGGCTGCTCACCGACGGCAACGACGCGCTGCTCAGCAGCGCGGCCCACGCCGCGCAGGCCGAAATGGAAAGCTACCTGCGGGGCCGCTTCGACGTGGTGGCCGTCTTCGGGGCCCTGGGCCCGGTGAGTGCCGTGCCCGCCGCGGGGATTTTGCCCGCGGTGCCGGCCACCGCTGACCAGCGCAACCCGCAAATCGTGATGTACCTGGTGGATTTGGCGCTTTACCACCTGCACAGCCGCCAGAACCCGCGCAACGTGCCCCAGATTCGCCAGGACCGCTACCAGCAGGTAATTGACTGGCTCAAGCTGGTGCGCAAGGGGGCCCTGAGTTGCGGGCTGCCGTTGGAATCGGCCCAGCTGCCCGATGGCACCCAGGACACCGGCTCCATTCTTCCCCGCGGCAGCTCGCTGCCCAAACTAAGCAACACCTACTAAGATGGCCAATATCTTCAAATCGCTGGGCCAGGCCCTGAACCCGTTCAACAAGTCCATCCAGGCCGCGGGGCCGGCGGGCTTTGGGGCCCTGCCCGGCTCGGTGCTCGAAACGGTGTACCCCGTGCAAATCCGCCGACTGAAGCAGGACGTGCAGAAATGGCGCGACGCGCTGGACCGGGCGGAGAACGTCTACTACCCGGAAAGAATACAAATTCTCAACATCTACGCCGACGTGGCGCTGGACCTGCACCTGAGCAGCGTGCTGGAGACGCGCAAAATCAACGTGCTGGGCCAGGCTTTTAAGCTGGTGGACGGTACGGGCAAGGAGAATCCAGCCTTCACCAAAATGCTGCGCAAGCCCTGGTTTCGGCAGTTCTGCCGCTACGCGCTCGAAAGCATCGACTACGGCCACAGCCTAATCGAGTTTCCCGTGCCCGTGGATGGCGAGTTCCACCAGCTCACCCTGGTGCCGCGCCAGCACGTGTTTCCCGAGGCGCACCTGGTGCGCACGATGCCGGGCATGATTGTGGGCGTTGACTACGAGAACGACCCGGCCTACTCGCCGTGGCTCATCGAGGTGGGCGACCGGCACAGCCTGGGCCTGCTGCTGAAGGCCGCGCCCGCCATTATCTGGAAAAAGACCGTGCTCGGGGCCTGGGCGGGCTTCACCGAAATGTTTGGCACCCCGTACCGCACCATCACCGGCGCGATGGACGGCCCGCAGATGGATTCCTGTAACACCATGATGGCCAACATGGGCCAGGCCGGCTACGGCGTGTTTCCCGAAGGCGTGAAGGTGGATTTCATCGCCCCATCCACCGGCAACGCGCTGCTCTACGACAAGTTCATCGAGCGCATCAACTCCGAGCTATCCAAGCTGGTGCTGGGCCAGACGATGACGACCGACTCGGGCAGCAGCCGCAGCCAGGGCGAGGTGCACGAGCGGGTGAGCGACGCCTACACCAAGGAAGATTCGGTGTTCCTGTCGGACCTGATCAACGGGCAGTTGCTGCCGTTTCTGGTGAAGCACGGCTACCCCGTGGCGGGCTACGAGTTCCAGTTCGAGGATACCGAAAACTTGGGCAAGGAAAAGCAGTTCCTGATTGTGCAGGGCATCATGAAGGACTCGGGCTACCAAGTGAACAAGCAGTACCTCGAAGACACGTTCGGCGTGGTGCTGGAGGACAAGCCGGTGCCCGTGGTGGTGCCGCTGCCGGTGCCGCCGGGAAAGCGGGCGGGCCAGCCGAGCCCGACCCAACCGGCAAGCCAGCTGCCCCAGTCCGTCGCGCAACTAACCTCGCAACTAACCTCGCTGGTGACGGCGGCGGCGAGTAGCCAGCTCGACAAGCTGGCCGAGGGCGTCATCAAGCGAGTGCACGGGGGCGACCTGTTCGCGGGCACCATCGATGGGGCGCTCTACAGCTACCTGCGCGACCACCTGGAGGGCGCAATTAGCGTCGGCTGGGAAGCGACCGACCCGAAGCTGCGCGGCTACCTGAGTGAGAATATTCAGCGGTTTTCGGGCTTCAAAACCCATGCCGTGCAACAGGCGATGCAGGAGAAGCTAACCGACGCAGATGGCAAGGTGCGGCCCTTCGCGGAGTTCCGCGCCGATGCCCTGCAAGTGAACCAGCTCTACAACGTCGACTACCTGGAGACGGAGTACAACACGGCCGTGGCCAGCGCCCAGATGGCCAGCAAGTGGAGCGAGTTCAGCGACGGTGCCATGCTTACCTACAAGACGGCGGGCGACGACCTGGTGCGGGCCGAGCACGCGGAGTATGACGGTATCACGCTGCCAAAGGACGACCCGTTTTGGGATACCACCTACCCGCCCTGCGACTACAATTGCTTCACGCCCGAAACAAATGTGTTGACCCCCACTGGCTGGCAGTGTATTAGTGATCTGCGCGTTGGCGACCTAGTGATTGGCGGCAGCGGCGAAGCGAAGGCAGTAGAGTTCGTCCATCTTAATCACTTCGATGAGCACGTTGTCCGGCTGGTCAGTGAAGAAGAACACGTACTTACTACCCCAAACCATCGCTTCCTCACGCTTAAAGGCTGGATTCGCGCTGAGAACCTGAAAGCCGGCGATGTAGTCATCCAACTGCCGGAAGTCGGCGGCGTCGATAAAGATGTTGGTCACATAGAGCATGTGCGCTCCTTGGTCCGCAATGTGCGCGTGGCGGGCCCACGTCGGGCGCTTCGTGTTTACGCACTCAATGCCAATGCCCAGTTCTGGCAAAAACACATCTACCCAATAGGGCGAAAGGTGGTAGCTAAACTGCGGATTGTACCCCAACTTCTGGAAATGCTCCAGCATGAGTTGTTCGCGTTTGGACGGGAGTGCTTTGGCATTGGGGTGGCTGCTAGGGTCTGCTCGGTACATGCTCACGCGCTTGGTGCGGATGTGCTCCCGAAAAACGGGGTCGTTAAACTGAGTGGTTTCGCGCTGTTTAAGCGCCATTTGACGGACCGACTCGTTGGTTTCTTTGGTTCTGCCGAGTCGACCGTGTTTGCCGATAGCAACAAATCCGCGAGCGCGGACGCTCATTGCTTCGGCCTGAGCAGCACGGCGCTCCGGGTTGTCGGCCCATTGCACCCGAATGGCCTCTCCGCCTTTGCGCGGCTCTATGCCACACTGCTTCACCAGTTTGATAAGCTGTGCAGGCTGCAACCCCCACCGCTTGCAAATCATGCGGTAGGTGAGTACCTGCCCAATGTACAACTCGGTGAGGGCTTCACAGACGGTGCGCCCCTCCAGGGTTTCGATGCGCTGAATGACTTTCTCCGATACGCCTTTTTTCATCTGAAATTTGCAAAAGTTGATTCTATTGCAAATATACCATACATCGGCAATGTATACAACCTTTCAGTAAAAGAAGATATCAGTTATGTAACTAAGATTGGCGTTGTACACAATTGCCGGTGCGACGTGGTGGAGACGGATGCCGACGCCACGCCGACGGCACGGGACACGCTTGATAGCTTGCCAGAACCGCCTATCGAGTTCCGCAACAACAGCGGCAAGGGCGGCGAGGTATTCAACGCTGAGCACCCTTACTTCGACGTGCCCAAGTCTGTAGCAACCAAAATTGAGCAGCAGTTATGAGCAATGGCCTCGAACGCTTCGGCCAGCAGCTGCGCGGCTACCTGCGCACGCTGCCCCGCGAGATGGGCAAGGCCGTGGTGGCCGAGTCAGCCGACAACTTCCGCCGCCAGGGCTTCGAGAACGACGCCGGGGCCGTGGTGCCCTGGGCCCCGCGCAAAGCCGCCGACACAGTGAAGCGCCGCGGCAAGCGCGTGGCCAACCCCCGGCAGCGGGCGCTATTGGTGAAGTCGGGCCGGCTCAGGCGCTCGGTGCGCATCGTCGCCACCACGGCTACCACAGTGACGGTGGGCAGCCCCGAGGCCTACGCACAGGCCCAGCAGGAAGGCAACGCCAAGCTGCCGGCGCGGCCCTTCATCACGCTGGGGCGGGCGGCTAAAGACAAACTTGTGAAGAAAATTAGCGCCGGCATCGTCGGCTTACTGAAATGACCAGCACCTTCGCCACCGTGTATGCCGCCCTCGCTGACCGCCTGGCGGCCAAAGTGCCCGCCCTGGGCTGGATTGATTTGGACCAGGGCCAGCTCAGCAGTGACCAGGCCCTGAGCCACGAATACCCGTTGCCCTTCGCCCAGGGCGTGGCCCTGCTGGACTTTGACGAAGCCGACTGGCATGATATCGGCGAAGGCATTCAGCGCGGCACCTGCCAGGTACGGGTGACGCTGGCCGTGGAGGTGGCGGGGGACTCCTACCAGCAGAGCCGCCAGCGGGGGGCGGCGCTGGCCAAGCTGCAGCTGCTGCAAAGCGTGCACAAGGCCTTACACCACTTCGACGGGGGCGGGCAGTTCGGGGCCCTGGTGCGCACCTACAGCCGCAAGGAGCAGGACGTGGCGGCGGGCATCTGGGTGTACGCGATGGGCTACAACTGCCTGCTCACTGACCAGGATGGGTACGACGGGGCCACGCAGACGGTGAGTGGGCTGGAGCCAGTGGGACGGGCGGGCTTCGTGCTACCCAGGTAGAGATGCTTCGACACACGAAAAAGCCCCGCCGGCACATTGCCAGCGGGGCTTTTGATTTGTCCACGCGCCCGGCAATGGGGCAGTCGAGGCGGCGAGGGCGGCGGATACGCGGGGTGTCGGCGGTGGGCGGCATTAGGTTTTTCGGGATTGGCGTTGCTGGCAGATAAGCTCTTGCAGGGTCGGGCCTTGAATATTCATGGCCTCAACCCTGTCGAATGAGGCTTTCAGCTCGGCGGGGTCAGCCGTTCGCAGGTATTCGCGCAACGCTAGCACGGCCTTGCTTTCTTGCCGCTGGCTGGCAATCGTGCGGTTGTTCACGCACCAGTTGCATTGCCCATTGTTTTGGCACTGGCTGCTGATGCGCTTGCCGCCCGTTTTGGGCTGCTTAGTGGTTCTACTCATTTAGGTTAAAAGGGAAAGCCGGGAACAAGCCGTTTCCGGTACACCACGGCCAGCACCGCCAGGGCCAGCAGCAGGCACAACAGCAGGTAATAATGACGGTGTATCATTCGGACGGGGTGGGTAAAACGGTGGGGGTGGGGTCGGCTTCAGCGGTGGCCATCGCGGGCAGTGGCGCGGCGGGGCTTATTTCCGGTAAAGTATCCGCTCCACCGTGCGCAGGCTCAGGTGATATTCCTCACTGAGCTGGGCAATCACGTACTCGCGGCTGTACTTACGGGGCCGCGGCAGGTTGGTGTAGTGGGCATAGAAAGCGTCGCGCAGGCGCTGGTTGCGGCGCTCGGTGCGCTCGCAGCGGGTGAGCGCTGCGCTCATAGCAGCACGAAGGCGAGCAGGGTCAGCAGCGCGTAGCACAGGGCCCCGGTTTCGAGTACCCAGCGGCCGAGCTGCTGGAGCTGCCGGGCGGCGTAGGCCCGGCGGTTGGCGTCGAGCACAGCGGAGGGTTGGCCGTACGTCGGCAGTGCGGCACGGGCCCGGCGGGCCAGCCACCGGTCGGGAAACCACGCCGCATTGGGGTCGAAGCTGACGTAGTACTGGCCCACGTAGGCTAGGCCTCGGGCCTTGTTGAGCCGCGGGTTGAAGTCGTAGAAGAAGTAGGCGGCCCCAAAACTCAATAGCGCCCCGCTGCTGCACGCAAACGCGCCCCAATGGGGCAGCGCCGGTTCGGAAGCTGTGAGGGCCACCAGCACCCCTAAAGCCACGCGCCACGTGAGTCGCTGGCGGTGGAACTTGCCGTGGGAGGTGTCGTCGGCCGGGTTGGCGTTAAAGGCCTTCACGTCCTGCGCCACCCAGAAGCGCGGCGCGTACCAGCACAGTGCCAGGGCCGCCAGGTGGGTGAGTACGAGGGCCCCCATTACCGGTTCGTCGAATCGTTCATTGGGCCCCCGTTCTTCACCGTGTTGTAGATGGCCACGCCCACGGGAATGACGGCGAAGAAGGCGGTCACGAAGCCCATGCCGGAGTCCGGCGCGTCGGTGGCCCAGAAGTAACAACAAGCGGCGACAACGACCAGAAACGAGAGATAAAATGTTTTCATAGCCCGAAGTTGCGGGCCCCGGGCCGTGGCTGCTAATTACTTATAGTTAGATTTTACCCTGCTTGCGCAGCTCGGGGTGGCCGGCGATGAAAGCGTACAGGCTGCCCGGCGTGCGGCCCAGCTCTGCGGCGAGCTGCCGGGCGGTGCGGTCGGCGTAGTGCAGGCTCAGGTGCAGGTAGTCGGAGCGCATGTAAGGCTTGCGGGTCAGGCGGTTAGCAGGCATAAGGGATAGCAGAAAAGGAGGTAGGTTGTGGGAGGATCAGCGTTTAGGCCAGGTACGCCGTGAGCAGCTCGATGAAGCCGGGTAGGCTGCGCACCACGGGCCCCGGAGCGGGCTTCGAGATGGCGGGGGCTTCCACGTCTTCCCAACGCTCCGCGTTGGGGTTGTGGTAGAGTTCGGGGTCGAAGCTCACGTAGCGGGCGCGGCTCACGTCGCCCAGGCTGTCGACCACCAGCTGGTGGTGCGCCGCGTAATAGACCGCCAGGCTGCGAAAGCTGCCGGCGTGGTCGTCGGTGGTGATGCGCACCAGCGCGCACAGGCCTTCGCCCCCGGCGCTGACGAACACGGCGAACGTATAGGGGTCGGCTAGTAGCCGCGCTTTGGCGTGGGCCAGTTGCCAGTCGGGGTTTTGCTTGGCGTCGAGGTCGAGGGCCACGATGCCGCTGTGCACCACCAGGCCCGCGTCCTTGCGCTCGGCGAAGGTGCCGCTGGCCGTGAAGTAAGGCAAGGCGGCTTTGAGATGGCGGCGGTCGGGGGCGCTGGTGGCGGCGCGCACGGCGTTGACTTCGCGGGCCCAGCGGCCGCCCTGGATGGCGGCCAGCACCTCGGCAAGCTCCACCTGAGCCCCGCCGGTGGTGGCCGTAATTTTCGGAAATAAGCTAACCATCATTTCAATTCGTTGTAGGCTTGCGTGGGGCAGACGGGGCGGCATGGGCCGCTCAGGCCGGCAGGGCGTAGCAGCCAGCCAGGCGCTCGTAGAGCTTGGCCGCGCCGGGCACCCAGTCCAGTTTGTCGCGGTGGGTGGTGAGCAGCTTGAGCGCCTGTTTGGCCTCGTGCTCCTCCATTTTGAAGAGCTTGATTGGCGCCAGGCGCCGCACTACTTTGGTTAGCTTTTCCGACAGGCCCGGGTTGATATCGTCGGTGGCCGAGTCCTTAGGCCGGCCGTTGTTGGCCTGGGGAGCCATGGGCACTACGGGGGGCTTCACGGCCTTGGCTGGCCGGTCCAAATCCTTTTTTAGCAGCAGCTCGCTGGCCTTTATCTGTACCGCGATGTGGGTACGGCCCAGCTGCACGGCAATGTCTTTGGTCGTCGTCGTGGGGTGGAGGCGGCGCAGCGTGGCCACCTCCTCAGCACTCCACGGCCGGCGCTGGCCAGCGGCGGGTTCGGGCGCGGGGGCCTCCACTACTATTCCCAATGATTTTATGAGGTCGGTGCAGGGCCCCGCTCCCGCAAGGTCGAAGGACTCCCGCATAGGCACGTGTACTGGGTTGCTGGCCACCACGGGCCCCGTGCCCTCTACCGCCAGCGGCCACAGCTGGCCGGCCTGCGGGTGCTCCAGGGGCTGCGTACCGATGGCCAGGCGCGTGCTCTTGGCCGGGTCCATGCCCGGGTGCGCCGCGAAGAACTTGCGGGCCGTGGCGGCGCTGCTGAAATGCAGGCGCTTGCTGGTTTCGCCTCCGGAGGTGCGCAGGGAAAAGGGGTTCAGATGGCCAGCCGGGTTGCCCAGCACCAGGTACCAGGGGCGTCCGGTGGCGTCAATATCCTCGGCCAGGGCCAGCGTAGTGCCGGCTGCGAGATGCAAGGCCCGCGCCGCACCGGCAGAAAAGACGAAATTTCCGCCCGGCTCGATGGTAAGAACGGCGCTGCCCTGGGCGGCGCGAGTGGTGGCAAGGTCGTGGAATAAGAGGTTCATAAGCTATGTATTTTCAGGGTGTTGTATGGGTTGCAGCGGGAGAAATTGATAGGAATGTGGAGAGGCGCTTAGGGCAAGGGCGGTGGGGCGCACACGATGGCCAGGGCCTCGTCGACAGATGTTACCACGTGGTATGGGGAGCCGCGCCAGTGGGCCCGAAAATCGAACTCGCCGAGGGTGAGCTTCTCCTTCTCGCTGGTCTTGATTTCCATTAGAAAGGTGCGGCCTCGGTAGCCGACCAGGATATCGAAGGCGTTTTTGAGCTGGAACGTCATCAGCACACTTGCGCCAATCCGACGAAGTGCGCTGACTATTTCAGCCTGGTTTTTATCTACTCTTGCGGCAGTTCGCATTTGTTTTGGGTTCGCTGATTGGCACGTTCTCGGCGGCAGATGTTGCAATGCTTGTGCCCAGTTGAGGGCTGGGTGTATGTGTTTTCGGGCGTGTACTCATGCCCACGCTTACAATGTGTTAGCGGCGGCTTTGGCGGTTTGAGTTCTTTGGCGCGACGAACACGGTAATAATGGTCTAGGGTGTTCTTGTTGCGACACGCGCGGCAGTAGCGCCCCTTTTCGGTAATAATGGTGTTTATCTCATCATAAGCATGGCCTTGAGGGCAGTGAGTTACCTGCTGGTGCATATGGCGACCAGCCGCAGTCATATCCTGCATGTTGTCGGTGTGAGTGCCAACCGACAAGTGGGCCGGGTTAACACAGGAGGGATTGTGGCAGCTATGCCGAACAAGTAAGCCCTCGGGTATTTGGCCGTTGGCCAGCTCGTAAGCGAAGCGATGCGCGTATACCATGCGCCCGCCGTTTTTACGCTGGCCGCCAACCCCGAAGTGGCCATAGCCTTTCGGACCTTTAGCGGCTGTCCAAAGCCAGCACTCACCTTGTGGACCATAGCCAGGTGTCTTGTCAATCTTGCTTGTGAAGCGTTCCATATTTCTGCTGTTTGGTTATGTACCAAATATACAAGAAACGCTTCGATATTACAAGTAAAATGCTGATTATTAATGTGGAGAATTGACGCTCCAATTCCTCGGAGCGCCTTGACTATCTCGGGCTGGTTAGCGTCTACTCTGGCGGCAGTTCTCATGCGGTAGGTTTTTGATAAGGGTCGGGTAGCCCCCGACGTAGGTATTCGGCCCGTACCAGGGCCAGGCCGGGGCCTTGGCGTACCCGGTAGTAAATCAGCAGCTGGGCCAGGTAGGCCGGCGAGTGCCCGGCCAGGGCGGTGCGTAAAGCGCGTTCCACGGCGGGCGAATAGGCTTCCATCAGAACGGCAGATTGGCGGGGTCTTCAAACTGCGAGGTGGGCAGGGCCCCCAGGCGCACCATGCGGGGCCCGACTTCGATTTCATATGCCTCGGTATTGCCTTCGCCCAGGTCGAAGAAGGTGCCCCGCTTCATCGAGCAGCCGGCAATGACTTCGCCCAGCGCCCCGTTGCGGTGCTTGCAGATGTCAAAGAGGATGGTGTCCTGGGTGGGGGTGCCGTCGCTGTATTCCTCGATGCCGTAGTACTCGCCGCGCCAGAGCATCACCACCATGTCGGCATCCTGCTCCAGGCTGCCTGATTCGCGCAGGTCTGAGAGCTGGGGGCGTTTGTCACCGCCGCGCGTCTCCACCGAGCGGCTGAGCTGCGAGAGGGCAATGACCGGTACGTCAAGCTCCTTGGCCAGCTCCTTCAGGCCGCGGGTGATGCTACCAATTTCCTGCTCGCGGTTGCCCTTGGTCTCGCCCTTCATCAGCTGGATGTAGTCCACCAGGATCAGGGCCACGCCGTGCTCGGCTTTGAGCCGGGCGGCTTTGGCGCGCAGCTGGAAGATGGAAAGGCCGGGCGTGTCGTCGATGAGCAGCTTATCGGTGCGCAGGCGCTTGGCCGCCTCGTAGAGCTGGTGCACCTGCGGTACCCCGCCGGCGATGTTGCCCCGGCGCAGGTCGGCATTGCTGTAGCCGGGCACCTCGCTGGCTACCATGCGCTGCATGAGTTGCTTGGTGGGCATTTCCATCGAGAAGATGGCGGCGGCCCGGCCCAGGTCCAGGGCGCAGGTGCGGGCGAAGTGCAGCAGCGCGGCGGTTTTGCCCATTCCGGGCCGCGCGGCTAGCACAATCAGGTCCGAATCCTGCCAGCCGGCCGACACGTCGTTCAGGGCCCGCAGGCCAGTGCTCACACCGGTGAGGTCCGGCGACTCCACCGCCTTCACGAGGTCGGCAAATACGCCGTCGTAGGTGCTGGCCGCTGTTTGCACGGCCTTGCTTTCCAGGCCTTTGTGCAGGCCATTTAGCTCGAGCTGGGCGGCGGTGAGCAGGCCCAGCGCGTCTTCGCCCTCGTCGTAGGCGTGCTGCATGAGCCGGGTGCTGGTGGTGATGAGCTGCCGGCGGGCCTGGTATTCCTGCACCAGGCGGCAATGGCTTTCGATGTGGGCCGCCGAATTTATTTTCATCGTGAGCCCAGCCACGAAGTGGGGGCCCCCGACGCGCTCCAGCACGCCGTCGGCGCGCAGCTGCACGGTGAGGGTGAGTTGGTCGATGGCCTGGCCGGCGGCGAAGAGCGTGCGCACGGCGCGGAAGATGAAGCGGTGGGCGGGCACGTAGAACGCTTTTTCGCTGGGCAGGATGCCGAGCACCGTGCGCAGGGCATCGGCTTCGAGCAGCAGGGCCCCGAGCACGGCGGCTTCGAGGGCGGCGTTGTGGGGTGGCACGTGGCCCACGGCCAGGGCAGGAATGGGGCGGGTAGCGGCAGCGAGGACAGTGGAGAAGGCGTTTTTCATGACCAGGATTGCTTGGCGGTGGGAGAGGATTTGCTTTGCTGAGGCGGTGGGGGCGGGCCCGGGGCGCCGGCGGGGCGGGTGTCTTTGGCCTTGGCCACCCAGTCGCATTCGTCCCAGATGCCGGCCAGGTAGTCGTCGAGCTTGTGGGGGCTGAGGCTGCGCAGCTGGCGGATTTGGCGGTAGCCGCTGAACTGGGCCGCGAGGTAGGTGAGTTGGCCGGCTTGCTGGACTTCGTGGACGAAGCGAGCGATGCGGGCCCAGCGGGGGAAATTCTTCTGCTCGGTGACGTACCACAGCGCTGCAATCTGGGCGGCCAGCGCCTTGGTTTCGGCCGTGTGCTGGGGGCCCTGTTCAGCCCGCGGGGCGGGGCGCACCGCAACGGGGGTGGGGGCAGTAATTTTTGCTTTCAGGTCGGGAGAAGAAATTTCGGAAATGCCCGCCCCCATTTTTTTTTCGGGGGGGTGTATTTCATTGGAATTTCTACTGGAGTTTAAATGGTAGTTTATGTCTGCAAAATTTGCAATAGGCTCTTGCAAATTTTGCAATAGGTCTATGGCAGATTTTGCAATAGGCTCTTGCAAATTTTGCAATAGGTCGGGGCTACTTATTGCAGATTTTGCAATAGGTTCGGGGCTGTTTTCGTTAGGCACCAAGGGCGTTAGCACGCGCTTGTGGAAGGCACTTTGGTTAGTTTCGCGGTGCAGCCAACCGGCCTCTTCCAGCTCTTTCAGGGCCCCGCCAACGCTGCGCTTTTGGATGCCGGGCAGGCGGTTGACAAAGTGCTGATCGTTGGCCCAGACGCTGCCCGAAACCTTATGCAGGTCAAGGATTTCGGACAGCACCAGCCGTGCCGGCCACGACAGGCCAGGGGCGGCCAGCACATCGGCTGGGATGACAAGGGCGCGGTTGGTAGAGGTGACGGACATGCGGTGCTTGGGAGCGGCGGCACCACCGAGAGTGGCCGTCAGCGGGGAAGGAGAAAGGGCGGGTTGCATGGCTAAGCGGCTTCAAAAAGGGAAGCCACCGGCTTGGCGGCCCGCTTGCTGGGCTTGCCGGTGGCGTTGCGGAAAGAGGCAGGCACGGCTTCGAGCTGGTGCAGGTGGCGCAGCAGGGCGAACGTCATGCGCACGTCGGCCAGGGCCCGGTGCGCGCCGGCCGTGCGGATACCGAAGCGCTGGCATAAATCGCCCAGCTTGTGGGGTGCCGGCAACCAGTGGGCGGCCAGTACCAGCGTATCGAGGAAGGGATTAGCCAGCGGCTCGGGGGCCCCCAGCGCCGCGCGGGCAGCGTTCACGAAGCGCAGGTCGAAGCCCACGTTGTGGCCTACCAGTACCGAGTCGCCGGCTAGCTTCTTGAACTGCTGAAGCACGTGCTTGGGCTCGGGGGCCCGCGCTACCTGGGCCGTGGTGATGCCGGTCAGGTTAGTGATGAAGGGCGGCACGGGAATCGGGCAGCGCACGAAGAGTTGCAGTTCGGCCACCGGGGTCCAGGCCACGTAGCGCACGGCGGCCAGCTCCAGCAAGTGGTTGCGGGTGGCGTCGGTGCCGGTCGTTTCCACGTCGAACACCGTGAAGTCATCCAGCCAGTGAGATGCTTCGGCAAGCATCAGGGGCTCCGCCGCCCCGGCCTCTTTGGCAGCGTGGGCCCGCACGGCCATGCCGTATTTCAGCGACCTGGCAAACGCTGCCGCCTGGTACCGCTTCGCTTCCTGCTCGCGCAGGTACGCCACGCACCGGGCGTGGGCGTCGTGGAAGAGAGCGGCCGGGCAGGGCACCGGCAACGGAAAGGCCTGCGGCACGGGCAGCAGGGCCGGGGCACTCAGGTAGTAGAAGCCGTCTTCGTACTCGTGCACCGACGAGAGCAAGCCCTCGTCGGTGAGGCGGAAATACTCGCGGTGCCAGGTGCACGCATTTTTTTTGCTCGTGCCATCGGTAATGCTGCGGCTCATGCCGGTGGTGCGCAGGTAGTAGTTAGGCACGGGGCACTTCCTTTCCTTCCTCTAGCAAGGCCTGCGCCTGCTCGATTTCGGTGAGCAAATCCACCGCCGTTACCGTCAGGGCTTTTGAGCGCGAGACCAGGGCGCCGTGCCTGGCTTCTCCGAGCGCGGCCGCGTGCTCGTGGGCGAAGGCTTCCAGCTTAGCACGGGCCTCTTTCAGCGCCTGGGGCGAGGGGCGGTACTCGACGCACTCCGCAATCTTAGCCGACTGGGCCAGTGCCTTGGGCAAGTCCAGCCGGTTGAGGTGCTGCATCATGCGGCTGCGCTCGCCGGGCGTGATGTGGCGGCTGGTGAGCTGCTGAATGATGCGCTTGCGCACCTGCTCTAATTCGTCCTCACCACCTGGGGCCGCACCAATTAAGGGAGCCGGGGCGGCCGAAGTAGGGGCCCCGGCGGCGGCTTTTTTTGGCGCGTCCGGAGAGGCCACCACCACGGCGCTGGTTTCTGCTTCGGGAGTGCTTTCCGGGGCCATGTCGAGGCCAATTTCTTCTTGCGTTACCAGGCCTGAAATGCTGAAGGCCCGCTTCAGGGCCATCGCTTCTGCCACCTTCACAATCATTGCCGACGGGTACTTTTTCCACGTCGGGTTGTTGCCCGTGCCGTACTCCGCAAACGGAGCGTAGAAGTACGCGGCGCGGCTGCGGTCCTTGCGGAACACCAGGGCATAGGCCCCGATGATCAGGCCCCGGGGCTGCCCGTAGGCGTGCTTCACGGTGCCGTCGGGTAGTTTTTCAAGTAGGTCATTGGCGCACACCACATCCGACTGAATGCCGTCCATTTGCACGTCGCGGCTGGCAATCTTGAGGTAGCCGTCGCGGCTGGTGAAAATGGTGGCGGCTACCTCTTCCGGCCGCTGTCCTGCCCGCAAATATTTAATCAGCCAGATTTCTTTAGCGAAGGGGTCCAGGCCGTAGGTTTTGGCCAGGTGCATGAAGAGCATAAATTCATCGTCCGTCGCGCCTTTGGCTACGGTGTTCTTCATCAGCTGCAACTGCTCGGGCGAGAAGCTAATCTGCTCGGCCAGCTCGGCTTTGCCTTTTTTGGCGAGGGCGGTTTCCATGGGTGGGAGAGGCTAAAGGCCACGCACCCACCAGGCGGCGAGCAGCAGCAGGGTGAGAGAAAAAAGCAGGGCCCCCAGGGCGCGGTCGGCGCGGCGGGCAGCAGCAGCCCCAGCGGGGTGCGGGAAAAAAAATGGGTTTCGTTTATTTTGCATTATATTCGCATCGCGTTATATTTAAAAAGGTTGAAAGGCCCGCGTTGGAGAGCGCGGGCCTTTCGTTTTTAAGCCGCTTGCTGCTGGCCAGCTTCCAGGGCCGCGTGGCGCAGGGTGGCCACCAGCTTGTCGAAGGCGTGCAGCGGGCATTTCGTGAGCTGGGCCCGGATGTCGATTGCCTGCCACTCGGTGAGCCCGCCGGCGCGGCGGCTGATGTCGCGCAGGGCCCCGTCTACCTCGAAGGTGCGGCGGGCCTTGGCCAGCGCCACGCGCAGTTCTTCGACGGCCGCAGCAGCGGAATAGGCTTCCACGGTCACGCTGGTTTCAATCTTCTGGCTGGTAGCCTTGAGCCGGAAGCGCAGCGCGTTCAGGCTCTTGGCTTCCTCTTTCTCCCAGATCATCGCACTGATGTTGAAGTGCGGAAAGGCCGCTTTGGCCAGGTTGCGGAACTGAAGGAAATCAGTCATTTAGCGGAGTCTTTGCAAGCGTTTCTGGATCGCCACGAAGTCAGCCAGTTTGCCGCGCCAAGGCGAGGGCACCGGCACGCGGTCGTAGTAGCCGGCCACGTAGGCAGGCACTGATTTGGGGGCCTGCTGCATGATTAGGCAGCGACGGCAACCGTCCCGTTTTCGCGCTGGCTGGTCTTGCTGCGCAGCTCTTCGATGGCCAGCTGCGCCGTTTCCTCCGTCATGCGGCTGATGCGCAGCAGCGTGTAGGTTTTCTCGCGGCGGGTGATGACGGGGTTGTTCAGCAGCCGGATGATTTCCTTCTTTTGGTAAGCCAGCGCAGGTGCCAGGGCTGCCAGCGGCCAGGCCACGCCCAGCCGCTGGGCCAAATCGCTCAGCACCTCGTCGGTCGTGTGGCCGATGCCCATCGCCGTGTGCACGTCGAGCGGGTTGCGGTGGCCGTCGGGATCGAAGGCCGTGAGCACGTAGGTATGGCGGCCGTTAGCCGCGCGGCTGTCCTGAATGCGCACTTCCAGGTCGGGTTGACTGGAGGCGGCGAAAATTTTGGCGGCCTCAGCGGCCAGCCAGTCGGTGGTGTGAATCATGGCGTAAGAGCGAAAAAGAGGTGGGGATAAAATCAAGCGCAGCAGTAGAGCAGCAGGGCGAGCACGGCCAGTAGCAGGGCCCCAGCGAGGCGGGCGACGGCGGGGCGCAGGGGCGGCGTGGGGGTCAAGGGCGGGGCAATAGTGGTAGGGTGTGGCAAATGTACAGCAACTTTTGTTTTATACAATGTATATTAATCAAAAGTTGCTGTTTTATTAGACAAAAAAATAAGCCTCACCGCAAATGCATTTCAAGCTGATTTTTATGAACGTATACCCGCCCAAACATTAAGTCAAAATGCTCTTTGTTAGAGGATGCGCTCATCAGTGTGTTTAGCGCGGCGATGTGGCTTTGCAAGGCTTCCCTGGCTGGTTCTGCCAAGTATTGGTGCAGAAAAGCGACTTCATCATCTCCGCCGTAGCTGGCCCGGGCCGCTTTTAGTTCTTTGGCCATAAAGCAGTCCATGCAGTTATAGACGTACTTATTGATAAAAAGCCCCACAAACTGCGGGGTACCCTTGGGATTGTAAGGCTGGCCGTACAGCTTGAGCACGTTGCGCATAAATTCGGTTGGGAAGGTTTTTTCCCACGAACGCGGCGACGGCAGTAACTGGCTTTGCAGCGAGTAGGTGCCGGTTTTGCGCAGCGTGGGCAACACTACCTCAGCCACCCAGTCGGTAAACGCTTCGGCTTCCAGCTTGTCTGAACGGAAAGCCAACTTGTACATGGCGGCTTCGGAAATAAACAAGACTCGGCGTACTTGACCTGAGTATGGAATTTCCATACTCAGCTTCCATTCCGGTTTGATGGCTTTTAGCGTGTCGTTGCCGTTCCATTTCAAGCCAATGGCAGCGGCAACATTCTTGGCAACAAACCAAGGGTTGCCGTTTTCGTCGGTTAAGGTGCCGACTTCGTGGCTGTTAAAATCAAAGAGCTGTACTTTTTTCATGCGTGAAAAAGTTAATAGTGAAAGAATTAAGCAACTGATGCGGCGGGCCTGGCAATAGCTTTCAGCGCGTAGAACCCATCCCAGTAGACAGTCCGCCCCGCCACGGCGGCGTGCAGCTTTTTGATGTCAACGTGGGGGAATTGCGCCTCTACGACTTTGCCATAGTATTTGGGTAAAGTGCCCAGCGCGGCCATTTCAGTGGCAAAGCGCTGTTTGTCTGGGTGGGGTTGGATTCCTCTAGCCATAGTATTTCTTTGAAAATTACTTTTATTGTTACAGTTGCTTTGATTATTACAACAGCCTTTGTAACATTGTGCGATGTGAGGTCGTTAATACCGAGTTGCTGTGCTGCAAAGCTAAACAGTAACTTTTGATTTTACAGCAACAATTGTAAATGTTTCTTTTTTTACCAGCAATCATGGAAAATAGCCCGGGCGGACGCCTGCGCACTTTGCGCGAAATTTTGGGTTTTGCCGGCAAACAGCAAGAATTTGCCGATGCGGTAGGGTTGTCGCAGCAGAGCGTTTCAAATATGGAACGCGGCAAGACCGAACCGGCTGCCAAGTCTTTGGCTAAGATTCACAAACGCTTCCCAATGATTAACCTCAACTGGCTGGTAACCGGCGTGGGGCTACCTGTAGACAAGTCAATCGGCCCGATGCTCCCCCTGACGGCCGCCGGCGAAATGGCTGACATTAACGCCCGGACAGCACGGCTCACCAGCGTCCCAGCTCCAACCCCGGTTCCTTCGCCCGGCCCCACCACCGGGGCCGAAACCATCACGCACGGCGAAACGCTGATTCAGCTGGCGCGGGCCGAAGCGCTGGCCGAGTCGCAGGCCGCGCAGATCGTGGCTTTGGCGCTACAGGTGGAACGCCTTTGGGCCGAACTGGGAAAGTCCGGGGGTAGCCCAGACGCAGCCGCTCCTTTCCGCTTACGCTTCCCGCACGACGGGCAGCGGGTGGCACTGGGCCGCTGAGCTACCCGATTGCCCCTTTTTTTTGGCCCAGCCGGTTACCAAATCGGTTACCGGATACCCAAATCAAGGAGTAAGCTGCTTATTATCATTTGTTTAGGCGCGCAATCCTTATTCCTAGCGCGACCACCAAAGAAAGAGGCCCCTTGCAATGATGCGAGGGGCCTCTTTTCGTTTCGAGGCAATTACTGAATTTCTAGTAGGGACCTAAAAAAGTCTCAAATTCCGCACAGTTTGCATTATCTCCAACACTCATAGTGGGTGTTGCTCGGCAAAGGTGCGCAACTGATTTTCAATATCCTAGCTTTTAGTTTTCATTGACATCCGGGCGCAAATAGCCACTTGCATTAAAGTATAGACATGCTCGCTACATAATCAGCAACCGATATCGAACCATTAAAATAAGAATCGCTTGTGGCATCAATGAACAAAGGTACTTTCGTCATATGTCCATAATTAGTTGGTAATGGGAGTTTAAGTTTTAACATATCAAGCACAATACTAGCTCTTTGCACATACGACGCTCTTTTGTAAGGCCTGCCTACATCTTTCTCATCATATTTTTTACAAAATTCTTTTATTGACTTATTAACGCCCTCGCCAAAATCCAAAGCCTGTTTACAGCTAGGGATATAACCGGCGTGTATAACTTTATTCCTCAATTCACTTTCATCAAATAGCAAAGGTATTTGGCCAAATTCATTGATATACAGAGAACAAAATGCCCCTATTTGTCTCTCTGATTGCTTCAGAGTTCCATTCCAAAATTTCCCAAACTTTGGTAAGGTATCTGGCCCACGCTGGACCTGCCTTTCATCAAAAAAATTATCCATTAAAAATAGAATAATGGAGAATTCATAAAATCTTTCCAAGGCGACGGCGAAACTCGTCACCGCTTCTCTATAGTATTCGTCTTTTAAAGCATTTATACCTGATTCGAAGAGTATTTCAAATTTGTGGTTTGTGAGCCATCCTCTCTGCTGATGTCCCCTGTCGCACGTTATATCATATAGGCTTGTATTACCTAATTCTCTTAGGCTAGTAGGCTGAGGAGAATTCAAACCCCGTTGACCATCTGGCAAGAGAAAGAAACATGAGGTACAAGGAATTGCGAGCTTCATAAAATCAGAAATAAACCAAACTTAAACCTACAAAAGATCCTCTAAAGAACGGTGTAGAAGAATGGCCCGGAAAACCTGCGTTTTCGGGCCGTTTGAGCACCTATGGTTCTCATTCAAAATACGACTATTTTTCGAAGGCATTGATCTATTGGGACTCAGCACCAAACAGGCCCTACCAACCTCTCCTCAAACCATATAAAACTCCCAGGCGATGCGGTCGGGGTCTTTGGAGGCCACGTAGACTTTTTGCAAGGCGGAGTCAGTTTTGACGCCGGTGTTCTCTACGCCGGCGGCTTGGAGGGCGGCGGCGACGCGGTGCAGCTTGGTGGCGTCTTCGCAGGCGGTGGCGATGTGGTCGAGGCCGATGTTGAAGGGCGCGAAGGTGGTATCGGCCGGGTGCGGGGGCGCGGTTTGCTTGAAGCCTACGAACACGCCTCCCCTACTTAGCTGGGGCCCCGTTGAAAACATAAAACCCGTCCCCAGTGCCTGCAAGGGCCCCAGAGACGGGTTTTATTGGTTAGGTCTGGCTTCCTACTATAGCAGCCGGCTCCGTTCTAATCGCCTGGAACTCATTGGACGGGCCCCAGGCGATTAGGAGACTACTTCCTCTTGCGGCTGCGGGGCGAGCCGGTGCCGATGGTTTTCTTACCCGGCAGCTTCTTGCCTTCGGCTTTCAGCTCGCTGATGGTGGGGGCGGCGCCGTATTTCACTTCGGCGGCGTTGGTTTCGCCGGTGAGGTAGGGGTCGAAGTCCACGCGGCGGTTTTTAGCCTGGCCGGCGGCCGTCTTGTTGTCGGCAATCGGGTGGGTTTCGCCATAGCCACGGGCCTCGATGCGCTCGGCGGCGATGCCTTTGCTCAGCATATACTTGCGGGCCGCGGCGGCGCGCTCGTAGCTCAGGCGCAGGTTGTAGTTGTCGTCGCCCTTGCTGTCGGTGTGGCCAGCAATGCTGAGCGAGTAGTCGGGGTACTCGTTCATGATTTGCACCATCTGCTCCAGCTTGGGATACGACGAGGGCTTCAGGGTCGACTTGTTGAAGTCGAAGTTGATGTACTTCGTGGCTTCGTTGAGCACCTTCTTGGTTTCGGCCTTCATCTCGGGGCAGCCTTTGTTGCTGGCGGGGCCGGCACGGTCGGGGCACTTGTCCTGGTAGTCGGGCACGCCGTCACCGTCGCGGTCCAGCGGGCAGCCGGTGGCGTCCACTTTCACACCAGCGGGCGTATTGGGGCACTTGTCGAGGTAGTCGGCCACGCCGTCGCCGTCGGCATCAAGCGGGCAGCCGGTGGCGTCCACTTTCACGCCGGCGGGGGTGTTGGGGCACTTGTCGTCGTTGTCGGCCACGCCGTCACCGTCCGCATCCGGGCAGCCTTGCAGGGCAGCCAAGCCTTTCACGTCGGGGCACTTGTCCTGGTAGTCGGGCACGCCGTCGCCGTCCGTGTCGAGGGGGCAGCCGTTCATGTCCACTTTCACGCCAGTGGGCGTATTAGGGCACTTATCTTTTTTGTCCGATACCCCATCGCCATCGGAATCTTTGGCTTTGCCTAGGTTAGCACGCACACCAGCCGTGAATTGCAGGTACCGGTCGTGCTTGTCCCAGAACGTCGTAGCGTTGTTGTCCACACCGTCGAGGCGGTCATCGTTAGCCTGCAAGTAGGCCTGGGTGGCTTGCACGTAGAAAACGGACGACTCACCCAAGTGGAAGTCAAGGCCGCCGCCTACCTGGCCCCCGAAGGTGCCAAAGCGGTTAAAATTGTTGGGGCCCGTTGGGGTAGCGTAGCGGTCGGCCAGCACCCACGAAAATTGCGGCTCTACCAACAGGTAGGGATGCAGGAAGAAGCTGTCCTTAATAGGAGCCTTCAACTTGAAGCCCAGGCCAGCCTGGTACATTTGAGCCTTGAAACGCTGGCCCGTGCTATTAAACGTGCCAGGATCTTGGGGGAAGCGCAGTCGGGTATAGTCCAAGTCCAGCCGCACGTCGAGCCAACGGCCAACATACTGCGTGATGTCGAGGCCACCGCTGTAGGGCATATTGTCCCACTTCCAGAAGGCATTGCCCAGGTCGCCGCGGTACTGTGTGGCGTTGGCGTGCAGGCCGATGGAAGTCTTGCGGTCGGCGGTTTGCGCTTGAAGCCGGGGAGCGGCAGCAAACAGCCCTACGCCCAATAGGGCGGCTTTGTAACAGACGTGTTTCATAAGTAAAGTACCTGCGCGGTGTGTACGCAGGTTTTATTTAGGTGAAGGAATAAAAGGGATTGTGTTATACTCGTCACGAAATAGGGCGCGGGGCATGTCCCCGCCCGTCGTTGAACGAAAGCCTACTGAACCGTTCAATGACTTCCTGATGTTACGCAGTCCTTTCGTCAGCCTACTGGAAACAGGCTTTTGCAGTCCATACAAATACCCTTTCCAGCAGATAGCTGCAGGTGCTGCGTAACATCAATGACTTCGTCTTCGCATTCCACTTCGTGAGCAGTACAGTATTCAATGAAACCGGCGTACTAGGTGCAAGAGAATTGTTTAATTAATACGGCAACCAGATCCAAAAGTGTCGTTCTAGCGTTACTGTTGCCGAATGCCGAAAAAAACGTTCTTAACAAACCTTACCCTGCTAGTTGGATTTCGGGCAAAGCAGCATTTGGCCGCCATTGCGCTGGTACCTGGGCCAGGAACTGCCCACCGTGCAACGGGTAAGCACCAGACGGGCCATGGCTGATAAGTAATAAAAAGAAGAACGGGTTAGCTCCTGCCAAGAAGCTGGATAGCCCCTTTGAACGGCGCGGGGCCAAAGACGTTCGGAAAATTTTTACAAACACACCGAAATAGCAGCCCAGTGCGCCCTCTGCGACTGCGGATGGCCGCGGCAGCCAACCGGAGTAGCGCCGTGAAAACAGTTGAAATAGCCAGCCTTTGGGCAAACGGGGCCCCAGCGCATTTTTCTTAACGCTGGAAAAGACCTGCCCGCACCGTTGGGGCTTTTCGCCGGAGGCCAAGAGCAATTGCCGGCTCGGTTCCCGGAGAGCCAGCGCGGCGGCCCCGCGGGCCCAGAAACGACCCGGGTACCCGGCCCACCTTAGCAACAGACCCTGGCTGGAGCTCCTGCCGCTCGCAAAGCAGCTGCCCGGTCCCGGGGCCACGCATCGAACCAAACGGCCTCCTGCCTTGCCAACGCCGCCGAAACGGCCGCCGCTGGTGGGGCGGACCTGACGGGCCCCCAACGCCCCCCGCGCAGCCAAACCCAAACCGGGCAGGGCCCCGTATAGAGCGCTGGACACGCACCTGGCGCGGCCCCACGCTTACACTTTTTTTCTTTCTTTCTCTTCTTTCTGATGAACACCAAGCACTTCCTCGCTACCCTCGGCTTCGCCTTTGCTCTTACTGCTCCCGCTTTTGCCCAAACTAAAGTGTCAGACGGCGGCGATAAGGTTAAGACCACGGAGGACGGCGTAATGACCAAAACCAAGGTTGCCGACGATGGCAAGATGAAGGTGAAGGCCAAAACTGCCGCCGGCGACCGCCTGAAAGCCACTACCAAGCCCCGCAAGGGCGAGAAAGGCATGGCTGGGGGCCAAGGCGTAATGGTGGGCGGCGCCATGATGATGCCCGACAAGGACATTGTGGACAACGCCGTGAATTCGAGCGACCACACCACGCTGGTGGCCGCCGTGAAAGCCGCCGGCCTGGTGGAAACGCTGAAAAGCGCCGGGCCCTTCACCGTATTTGCCCCCACCAACGAAGCCTTTAACAAGCTGCCCGCTGGCACGGTGGACAAGCTGGTGCAGCCCGACATGAAGGACAAGCTCACCACCATCCTCACCTACCACGTAGTGCCCGGCCGCCTGATGGCGGCCGACCTGAAGGACGGCCAGACGCTGACCACCGTGGAAGGCGAAAACCTGACCGTGTCGAAGAAAGGCAAGAAAGTGATGCTGACCGACGCCAAAGGCGGCACGGCCACCGTCACCATCCCCAACATCGTGGACTCGAACGGCGTAACCCACGTTATCGATACCGTGCTGATGCCGAGCAAATAAGCTGCGTAGCTGCGAATTTATGGGGCCCCGCCGGTAATCCGGCGGGGCTTTTTTTTGTGCGCGAAGCTGGGGCCCCAGGGCAAAATTCAGGCGGGGGCACCGTAGCGCGAGCTACCAAGTTCGCGCTACGGTGCCCCCGCCTGAATTTTGCCCTAATCTGCCAGTACGTCGGCGTATTCGGCGCGGTGGCGCTGGGCGAAGGTGGCCATGAACGTGCACGAGGTGCGGGCCTTCAGGTGCTGGGCGCGGGCGAAGGCCAGGCCGGCGCGGGCCAACTCGTCGGCCACACCCTGGCCGCGCAACGATTCATCGACGAAGGTGTGCACGAAGTCGATGACGCCGGTTTTGGATTGCTCATACACCAGCTCGCCGGTCCCGGCGGCCTGGGTAGCGGTGAAGCGGTGGGCAGCGGGGTCGTGTTGGATGGGCATGGAAAAAGGTTGGAAAGTGGGGCGATTGGGTGGAGAAAGGTGGCGGTTGGGAAGGTGTAGGTGAACGGCGGCGGCAAATTTGCGTAAGCAGAAGTAGAAACCCAATCCCCTGGGCCTTTATTCAGCTTACTTCTTCCTCTCTCATGGATACGCAAGATTCCTCCAACACGTCGGCCCCCGACCAGCGGGAGCGCGCACAGGAAGCCCGCCTCGACCCTAACGACCCCGCCAAAGAAGCTGCGGCGACGCCGCAGTACGGTGATTTTGGGCAGACCGCCGAGCCCTCGCCGACGGCCGACAAACCGGAAGGTCGCAGCGGTTCGAACGACAACCCCGACGAGTTCAGTGAATTCCGCGACGAAGCCAAGGCCAAGGCCCACCCCAACAAGCTGGAAGAACAGCCCGGCCACATTATGCAAAACCAGGACCCGCAGGGCGTGACCAAGGCCGAAGCCAGCGGCGCCGACACCGACGAGCTGCGCGCCGCGTGGTCGAAAGACGACCCGCGCTACGCTGGCGGCGGCTCGCACAACACCTGGACCGGAGCCGACCCCAACCAGGCCAACCGCAACATCGCTGCCGCCGACCAAACAGCCGATAATAAGGCTTAGGACCCAGCGTACCCATTCATTTATCCTTTACCGAATATAATGTCCCCCAATACCCCCGACGCCAACCACCAGGAGCAGCCCGAAGAAAACGGCCTGTCCACCCCCATGCTCGACGCCGCCACTTACGGCCAGCAACTCGACAACAACAACTCGTCGGGCCAGGAAATGGCCGATGAAATGGATGATTCGCTGCGCAATTACGAGCAGGAAATGGCCGTCAGCGACCGCATAAATGGCCAGTATGTATCGTCGGACCCCGACGAGCTGCCCAAGGAACTGACCGACCCCAGCGACCGCGCCTTCACTTTGCCCGAAGAGCAGGGCCCCAACTAGGCCACCATTTTTAACGATATAAAAAGGGCCCTGGCGTATTATCCAGGGCCCTTTTTGTTAGCCTAAAGCCTTTCTGCTTCTAATCCAGTAAAACCCTGCCCTACCACGCCCAGCCCACCTGGGCGCCGCCATAGTAGCTGCGGCCGGGCGCGGGCTGGAAAAAACGATTGCCGAAGGCGTTCAGGTCGTTACCGAGGCTGTAGCGGCGGTCCAGGGCGTTGTCGAGGCCGGCGAAGAGGTTGACATCCAGGTGGCCGGCCAGGTTGTGGCGCCAGCCCCCGCGGGCCCCATACACCCAGTAGCCCACAGCCGCAGCGGAGTTGGCGTCGTTGAGCTGGATGCTAGCTTGGTGGCCAAGGTTGGGGCTGAGGTAGAAGCCGGTGCGCTCGCTGAAATCGAGGCCCGCGCTGAGGGTTTGGGGGGCCGTGCCGGGCAGGCGGTTGCCGCTGGCGTCGCCGCCCGCCCCCACGTAGGCGCTGCCGAAGCGGAAGTTGTTGTAGGCAAAGCTGGCCCAGGCGCGCAGGCCGGGGGGGGCCTGGCCGGCCCCCCCCCGGCGCCCGCCTGCTGCCACAGCCAGCCGCTGAGGCCGGCCTCCACGCCGCGCTGGTGGGTGGCACCGGCGTTATTGAACACCACGATGCCCTGGGTGGTGGTGCTGCTGGTAATGGTTTGGCGCAGCTCCAAATCGAACACGGCCACCTCATAGCGCAGCCGGTTGGCGAAGAAGCTGCCCCGGGCCCCCACCTCGTAACTCACGCCGCGCTCGGCCTGCAAGCCGCCGTTGAGGCTACCGTCGGAAGGCCGGATTTCCTCCACGGTGGGCGGCGAGAAGCCCGCGCTCACGCTGGCATACACCGATGCGGCGGGGCTGAACTCCTTGAGCAGCGCCACCCGGGGCGATACCTCGGGGCGAAAGCTGCGCTGGAAACGGTAGGCATCGGGCCGCGTGAGGGCGTCGCTCACGCGCTCGATGTTGTAGTGCAGGCGGTTGTAGCTGGCGGCCACCGTCAGGAGCAGGCCGGCGGGCAACTCGTAGTCGGCCTGCGCGAAGGCAAAGCCGGTGGTGGTCGTGATTTCGTCGTCGTAGCGCAGGGCCCCGGGCGTGCCGGCCAGGTTGGCGTAGCTGCGGCCGTCCACGAAGCCGAACTGGTACTCGCCGCCGGCTTGCAGGCGCAGCACGCGCCCGGCCAGCGCGGTGCGGTAGCGCAGGGCCGTGCGCCCGCCCAGCCCCAGCCCAGCATCGCGCTGGTAGTCCACCAGGTACGGCGTGCGAATAGCCGTGCCGCTGCCGTAGAGCGTGGTTTCCAGCCCCAGCGCATCCGAAAACTGGTACGTGTGCGTGAGGCCCAGCAGCGCCGTGCGCGAGGCGTAGAACGTGCGCTGGGCCACGGTGCCGGGCACGGCGGCGGTGCCCGGCCGGGCCTGCCGCGGGTCGGCCTCGAACTGGGCGCGAGTGAGGCCCCCGGGCAGCTGGTAGTTGATGTCGGTGTAGAGAAAATGGGCGGCCAGGGTAGTTTTGTCGCCGGCGGCGGTGCGCACGTCGAGAGCCAGCACGTCGCGGCGCAAATTGCTTTGTTGGCGGTAGCCGTCGAGCTGCTGGTGGGCGTACTGGGCGCGCACGGCGCTGGTAGGGCCCGCGGCTTCGGCGGTGGCGCCGTAGCGTAGCAGGCCGTAGCTACCCACGGTGGCCCCGGCGCTGGCGCGGGCGGTGCCGGCGGCCACGGCGGGCGTTTCGAACAGGGCCACGCCGCCGGTGCCGGCCCCGTATACGCTGCCGCCGGGGCCCTTCACCACCTCCAGCCGCCCGATGATGGCGGGATCGAGCAGGTTGAGCGGCGTGGTGCCGCCCGCATCGGTGAAGGGGATGCCGTTGTAGTACGTCTTCACGTTGCGCACCCCAAAGGGCGAGCGCAGCGTGCTGCCCCTGATGCTGAGGCGGTAGCTGGCGGTGGCGCGCTCTTCCAGCCGCACGCCGGGCAGCGTGTTCACGGCCTGGGTGAGGGCGGCGGGGTTGAAACGGTCAATCGTCTGGGCATCAATGACGCCGATAGCGGCGGCGGTGCGGCGCAGCGGCAGGCGCTGGCCGTAGCCGGTCACGGTGGCGTCGGGCAGGCGCACGGTGCGGGCGGTGTCGGGTAGCGGCGGGGCGGCGGTTTGGGCCCGGGCCCCCAGCGGGGCCAGCAGCAGCAAGAAGTAGCGAAGCGTCATAGTATAGCAGTAACAACGGGCAGGGCCCCGGGGCCCGATACGGTAATTTTCCGCCTTTCGCCGTCGTTGAGGCATTAATTTCACCGCCGCCTCACCCTTTAGCTCGTCCGCCCCATGCACCTCTACCTGCCGCGCCGCCACCGCCGCCCCCTGCTGTTTCCCCCGGGTCTACTGGCCCTGGCGGGGCTGCTGTGGCTGGGCTGCGTGGCGCTGGGCCCCTGGCAGGAACGGCTGAAAGTGCCGAGTGTGATACAGTTGACGATGTTTCCATTACATGTATCACCAAATTCTTTTTGGGCAGGTAATCCGCTGTTGCTATCAGTTCAAAAACGCAACGTATTCCGTCCTTGGCGCAACGCCTTATTCACCGGAAATTCTCAAACAGACAGCACTGAGCAAATCTTTGTGATCAAGCAAGTGCGATATATCCTCGCTGATTCTAGCCACGACGGCGGGGTAAGAATACGTTTTGCGCCAACAGCTCGCTACAAGGAATTGGTTTTCATATTCGACTTGATGAATCGGGAAAACGTCAGGCAATACTGGCTCGATGTTGTTCACACTCCCGCTATTTTATATGCTTTTACCAAAAAGTATAAGCCTGTAAAATATGAGCACTTTCCTTGTTTACTCTGCAACGACGTCATTCCCTACGCTCCCCCACCACCAACGCCAGCCCCTTTCTGGGTTCGCTTTGATAATTGGGTCACCGATTTCTGGCATCTGACGTGGCTACGGCCCCTGCTGCAACCCGAGTGGCGCGCTTCGGTGTGGCTGCTGGCGGCTATCGTGGCGCTGGGCGGCTGGCGCGTAGTAGGGCCCCGGCGCGCCACCCAAATGCCGTAACGCACGTTATTCGGAGGAATATAATCCTCCACTAATTCCGAATGCCCCCCCTCCCACCCGACCTGCGCAAAGCCTTGTTCCAACTGCCGCAGAAGGAGAAAGACCAGCTCCTGGCCCGCCTCGTGGCGCAGGACGCGGTGCTGACCGAGCAGCTCGCCTACCGCCTACTAGAGGGCCCCGATGCGCTGGAAACCCGCCGCGCCGCCCTGCGCGCCCTGGTCGACGACCCGGTGCGGGGCTTCCACCAGACGCCCAACGACTTACTGGTGGTGCTGCGGCAGGTGCAGGCCCGGCTGGCCTACCACGCCAAAATCACCGACGACGCCTTTGGCGAGGCCGAGCTGAGCTGGCGCCTGCTGGCCAACGTGTTCCGGCACCAGGGCCCCACCGTGGCGCGGCTGCACGGCCCCACCCAGCCGCTGCTCCAGCACCTGGTGCGCCGCGCCCAGGAGGCCCTGAAGCTCAGCCAGCGCCTGCACGATGATTACCACCTGGAGCTGGCCGGTACCGCCGCGGCAGTGCTGGGAGCCCTGTGGCAGTCGGGGGCCGCGCCGCTGGCCCGCGAGGCGGGCCTGCCGCGCACCTGGGGCCCTGCTTAGTGCCTGATGCTAAAGATGATGGGCAGTGTGCGCGCTACCCGCACAGGTTGGCCGTCCTGGCGGCCGGGCGTCCACCAGGGCATGAGGCGCACCAAGCGGATGGCCTTTTCGTCGAAACTGTGCCCGCACCCCCTGGCCACTTCGGCATCGCCGATGCGGCCCTGCTCGCCCACCACGAAGCGCATGTACACCGTGCCGGGTTGGTTGCGCCGCCAGGCCTCGGCCGGGTACTTGATTTTTTCGGCCAGGTAGTGGTGAAAGGCAACGTCACCGCCGGGAAACGCCGGCATCTCGTCGGCAAACGTGCGCACCGCGGGCGCACCCGGCGCCACGCTTCCCCCGCTGGTTTCGGCCACCAACGACTGATTGATAACTTGAGCCTGGCCAACACGAGCTAACCCCGGGCTAGCAACTAGCATAATACCGAGAGTAAATTTACTTTTCATTGATTTCTAAACAGTTATTCTTTAGCTCACACAAAATTATTCTTTGCTGCTCACGGGTGGCTGCGCTGGAAATTATGCTATTGAAGCTGTTTAGGAAGTCTGAGAATTCAAAATTGAACGTCATGCTCATCTGACGTCCGCGCAGCCGAAGCATCTCTACTACTCAACTATTCCAATCGATTGGTTTACTGCCGTGGTAGAGATGCTTCGGCTGCGCGGACGTCAAATGAGCATGACGTTCTGACGATTTTCTAAACAGCCTCATTGTTGTGTTTGCAAAAAGCCGCGGCGGGCAGGCGCGGGCCGTATCTTTTCGGGGCCCGCGGCAGTAATCATACCCCTCACCCTTTTCACCCCACCAATATGGCCGGCTCCTCCACCTCTCCCGTTCCGCAACTTTCCACGGCCGATTTGCGCCAAGCCCTTGAGGAGTTGGACGCCAAAATCCACACCCTGCGCCAGCGCGCGCACGCCACGGCCGCCGGCTCGCCCGCTACCTACCAGACCCACGCCGACGCCCTCGAAGCCAAGCGCGCCCACCTCACCGCCCAGCTCACAGAGCACGCCGGCGCCGGCACGGCCGAGCCGGGGGCCTGGGCCAGCATCTGGCGCGGCATCGAGGCGCTGCGCGAAGACTTGCGCAATATTTTGTAGCCCCCGCTGCCGGAAAAGGCGGGTTGGCTGGGCCCCTGCCCACGTTTTTCATTTGGCATTTTGGAGAAAAAAATAGTAGCCTGGCAACACGCCGAACAAACTAGTGGTCTGACAACTTAATTCCGTTTGTAACAGTAACGAGTGGACACCATCCGTTTTTCGCTAATGCCCCGCCTCGCCAAACCCGTCAATCTACCGCCTGCCGATGCCGCCAAATTGCAGGCGATTGTCAAAAAAGGCACCCACAAGAGCCGCAAAATCGCGCGTGCCCGTGCCCTACTGGCCATGAGCAGCGGCAAAGGAGCCGCCGCCGTGCAGGCCGAAGGGGGCATTTCCCCCACCCAGTACTATCGCCTCAAGCGCCGCTACCTGGCCGGGGGGCTGGCCCAGGCGCTGGAAGAGCGCCCGCGCAGCGGGCAACCGCCGAAGGTGACGCCCGCCCTGGAAGCGCGTATCACCAGTCTGGCGTGCAGTGAATTGCCGACCGGGGCGGCCCGTTGGACGCTCTCGCTGCTCAACGAAACCCTCGTCTCGCTCGACTACGGACCGGCCGTTTCCAAGGAAACGATTCGCCAGGTGTTAAAAAAAGCCACCTCAAGCCCTGGCTAAAAGAAATGTGGTGCATTGGCACCATCACGGGCGAATACCTGGCCAATATGGAGGACGTGCTCGACGTCTACAGCGCCCCGGCCGCAGCGGGCGTGGTGCGCCTGTGTTTCGACGAGCGGCCCTGCCAACTGCTCGACCACGTGCTTACGCCGCTGCCGCCCAAGCCCAACGCGACCCAAAAAGAACACCAGGAGTACGTGCGAAAAGGCGTCTGCAACGTGCTGCTGGCTTATAACATCGACACAGGTCAGCGCCACTTGCAGGTGACGACGACCAAAAACAAGGGCGATTACGCCCGTTTTATGGACTGGCTCGTGCAAACCCACTACCCCGAGGCGGCCAAAATCCAGCTCGTGCAAGACAATTACAGCACCCACACCTACGGGGCCTTTTACGAACACCTACCCCTCGAGACGGCCCGCTACCTGCGCCACACCCTCGAATTCCACTACACGCCCAAGCACGGCTCCTGGCTCAACATGGCGGAAATCGAATTTGCCGCCCTCTCCCGCCAGTGCCTGGCCCAGCGTATCGCCACCCAGCAACGACTCGAACAAGAGGCATTGGCCTGGCAAGCCAAGCGCAACGCCGCCGCCACCAAAGTCAATTGGTCCTTCACCACCAAAAAGGCCCGCGATAAGTTGAAAAACAGATACGCTGAATTAACCAAAAAAACTGACGAAACTAAGTTGTCAGACCACTAGCAGATTTACCGGATGCGGCGCCCCGCAAGTGGGCAAAATATTCCCGTATTTTACCGGTAATCAGGGCGTTTACTACGCCCGGCACCTATCGAAATATGGCTAAACTGCTACCTATCTGCTATTTACTATTATGTTTTTGGCTGTTAGGGCCCCCGGCCAGTGCCGCGCCGCCCACCATTCCCGGCCGGTTGATGCTGAAGCTGCGGCCCGGGGGCACACCCGCCGCGCTGGCGGGGGCCCTGACGCAACTCGGGGCCACTGGCTGCCACCAGAAATTCCCGCACGCGCTGCCGCTCGATTTGGAGAAGCCCGGGGCCGTGGATTTACTGGCCGTGTACGAGGTGGCGGTGCCGCCCGGCCTGTCCCTGGCCCGGGCCCGCAAGGTGCTGCTGGGCACGGGCGAGGTAGACTACGTGGAACCCCTCTACGTGCGCGCACCCCTGTACCAGCCCAACGACCCACGGGCCGACTCGGCCCTCACCGACCCCAACCAGGGCCAGGTTTACCTCAAGCAAATCCGGGCCTACCGGGCCTGGGACGTGGTGCGCGGCGACAGCACGCTGGTCATCGGCATCACCGACGGCGGGGTGCGCCTCACCCACGAGGACCTCAAGGCCCATGTGAAGCACAACTACGCCGACCCCATCAACGGCATCGACGACGACAAGGACGGCTACGTGGACAACTTCACGGGCTGGGACCTGGCCAACGGTGACAACGACGCGGGCTTCGACGCCGCCATCATCCACGGCACGCTGGCGGCGGGCGTGTGCGCTGCCACCCCTGACAACGGCCGCGGCATTGCGGGCGCGGGCCTCAACTGCCGGTTCATGCCCCTGAACATTTACCCCAACGTGCCCGGCGGCGTATTTGCGGGCTACGAGGCCATCGTGTACGCCGCCGACCACGGCTGCCGGATCATCAACATGTCGTGGGGCGGCACGGGTGGCTACTCCCAGTTCGAGCAGGACGTGTGCACCTACGCCGCCGTGAACCGCGACGCCGTGCTGGTGGCCGCCGCCGGCAACACCAACGCCGATCTGCGCTTCTACCCGGCTTCCTACGAGCACGTTATCTCGGTGTCGGGCGTTAACGAGCGCGACCAGAAAACTGGCAGCGCCACCTACTCGTGGCGCGTCGATTTGATGGCCCCCGGCGACAACATCCTCACCACTTACGGCTACCAGGGCACCACCTCGTCGGGTCCTCCCGATGCCGACTACATCGCCGTGGGCGGCACCTCGTTTGCGGCGCCGTTGGTGGCGGCGGGCGCGGCGCTGGTGCGCCAGCGGTTCCCGGCCTACTCCGCCGCCCAGGTGGCCGCCCAACTGCGCCAAACCGCCGACCCGGTTGACGCCGTGGCCGGCAATGCCGCCTACGCGGGCCACCTGGGCACCGGGCGCCTGAATATGTACCGGGCCGTGGCCGCGCCCGCCCGCGAAGTGCGCGTGACGGCCAGCGCATTTGCCCCCGTGCGCCGGGCCTACGCGCCGGGCACCACCCTGCGCCTCACAGCCACCGTGCAAAACCTGCTGCAACCCGTGGCCGGCCTCACCGTCACGCTTACCTCCCTCTCGCCCTACGTGGCCGTGACGCAGAGCACCTTTGCCGTGGGCAGCCTGCCGACCCTGGCCACCGCCGACAATGCGGCCGCGCCTTTCGCCCTGGCCGTGGCCGCCACTGGCGTACCGCTCAACGCCATGGCCACGCTGCGCTACCGCCTCACGGCCGCCGACGGCTACCAAACCGACCAGTTTGTGGAGCTGTTGCTGAACCCCGACTACGTAACGCTCGACGCCGGCGACCTCAGCCTGACCGTGACAAGCCGCGGTAAGCTGGGCTACGACGACCTCGCCGCTACCCTCGGCGACGGCGCCACGTACCAAGGCGAAGGGCCCCTGCTCAGCGAAGGCGGGCTGCTGCTGGCCACCTCCCCCACCCGGGTGGCCGACCGCCTGCGCACCAGCAGCAGCAACGCCCGGCAATCATTTTTCCGCGTGGCCCAAATCGGTTTCGCGCCCACAGGGCCCCGGGCCGACCAGCTGGCCCGGGGTGCGTTCCAGGACACCGTGCCCGTGGCCGGGGCCCCGGCGCGCTCGGTGGGCGTACGCGTGCGCCAGCGCGCCTACGCCTGGGCCACGGCTTCGCGCAAAGACTTCGTGGTGCTCGAATACACGCTGCGCAACCTCACCGCCGACACCCTGAAACCCCTGTGCGCCGGCCTGTTCATGGACTGGGACCTACCCGGCGTGCCCGGCCGCAACGCTGCCGCCTACGACACTGCCCGCGCCCTGGGCTATTGCTACGACCCGGTGACAACCCGCGTGTACGCCGGCGTGCAGCTGCTGCGCGGCGGGGCCCCGGCCGTGTATTCCATCGACAACAACGCCCCCGCCGGCAGCCCCATACGCCTGGCCGACGGCTTCTCACCCGCCGAAAAATACCTCACCGTGAGCAGCGGAACCGCCCGCACCCAGCGCACCGCCGGCCTGCCCAACGGGGCCGACGTGTCGCAGGTAGTCGGCACCCGCCTCGCCCAGCTGGCCCCCGGCGATTCGGTACTGATCACCTTCGCCGTACTAGCTGCCCGCTCCCTGCCCGAGCTGCAAGCCGCCGCCGACGCGGCCCGCCTCGCCTACGCCACGCTGCTCCCCGCGCGGGCCCCGGCTAGGGCCCCAAGCTTCGCCGTATTCCCTAACCCCACCGCCGGGCCCCTGCGCGTGGAGCTACCCACCGGCTTCGGCCTCACCGAAATCCAGCTCCTAAACTCCTTAGGCCAGACGGTGCTACGCCGCCTTAGCAGCGGCGCTTCGGCGGAGCTGGATTTGAGCGGCTTGGCCCCGGATTTCTATACCATTAGGGCCCTGGGCGCGGGCGGCGTGCTGGCACGCAGCGTGGTGCGGCGGTAATGAGAAAAAAGGAAACAATTGAAACCAGTTGTGACGCCTGAAACATGATTTTTTTAGCTTTGTAAATAAGTTCGTCCGTTCCCATTTGGGAAAGGGCTAGATTTACATCATTAAAAAATAAAATTTCAATGAAGAACTTATTCGCCGGCTATTATCAGCCAACGCCAGAAGAATACAGCAGGATCTGGGAAGAAGCGCTTATTATATTAGATACAAATGTGTTACTAAGCTTGTATAAGCTGCCTGTTTCTGCTCGAAATGAAGTTATTGGAGTATTAGAAAAACTCAAAAAACGTCTATGGATACCTTATCATGTAGCACTAGAGTTTCAGCGTGGGCGATTATCTGTTATTGCAAATGAACACAAAGCGGTTGATGACGTATTAATTTCGACTAATAATTTAATTAGTGAAGTTAAAGAAAAATTCAATACATTACAAATAGATAAGCGAGACTTAGGAATAGATTGCAATTCCTTAATCGAGGAACTCGATAAAGCAAGCGAACAACTAGTTCAAGCAATAAAAAAGCACATAACTCACAATTAGACATTTCTTCTTCAGACCCAATAAGAAGTAGAATTGATAAATTAATATCAGAAAGCATAGGAAATAATCCGACTACGCAAAGCGAGCTAGAGCAACTTATTATAGATGGTGAAACCCGATTCGACAACAAAATTCCACCTGGTTTTAAAGACGCTGATAAGAGTAAAAATCCAGCAGATACAAGCTTTATTTTTGATGGTCTTAAATATCAAAGGAAATTTGGAGACCTAATTATTTGGCGCCAAATAATTAATCACGCGAAGGAAAAAGGTATTAAATCAGTTTTATTCATTACTGCTGATAACAAAGAAGATTGGTGGTGGCGTGAACAAGGAAAGACCATTGGTCCTCGACAAGAATTAGTTCGCGAGATATTGCAGAAAGCGGGGGTAGAGCTTTTTTGGATGTATTCTTCAGTTCAGTTTGTTGAACAAGCGAATAAATATGTTAGTGCAAAGGTATCAGAATCTGCTGTTAACGAACTCCAGAACGTTATATTAGAATACGACAGTAAAACCGTTTCCAATAGCATTAATAGCCATTCCTATTATTTACCTACCCGGACAATATACGATAAAGATGAGACCAGAAAAAGCTCACTCAACTTAGATGCGAAGCTTGCCGAACAAGCAGTAGGTCGGTGGCTAAGCTATAATGAAGAATTCATCGAAAAAAATTGGAGGTTCCCTGATTTTTTAGTTAAACGTGACAACGGTTTACATGGATATGAAGTAAGACTTATAAGCCGTTTTGACAGAAAAAATATTTCATCACCGATTATTACAAATGCCCTTTTAAAGGGTTACGTAGAAATGGGTGAAGGGCGATTAAACACTTTTACCCTAATAATTATTATACCAGAATCAGATTTTTTTAGGGTCAATGATTTAGATATGCAAGCAGAAATATCGAGTAGAATCGAACAGCTCCTCGAACGATATCCTGTATATTCGATCATGGTCGGCACTATCATAGATGGAGACTTTATGACAGTTTTCATTCAAAAAAGCAACAATCGCAACAACAGTAATTCAAATCCTTATTTGGAATAACTGGCTGGCCGCGCGCCCATCACAAATGCCAGTTCCCCGCCCTGCATCACCTCCGCTACAGGCAGGAATGGCTGCGTCAGCAGCTTGCCGTTTAGGCGGGCCGATTGGACGTAGACGTTTTTGGGGCCCTGGTTTTTGACGGTGATGATGAAGGCTTTGCCGTTCTCTAAGTGCAGCTTGGCACCTTGCACAAGGGGGCTGCCGAGGGCGTACTGGCCCGAGGCGGGGGCTACGGGGTAGAAGCCCAGGGCGCTGAAGATATACCAGGCGCTCATCTGGCCGCAGTCGTCGTTGCCGCCGAGGCCGTCGGGGCCCGGGTGGTACTGGCGGGCCAGGATGTTGCGGACCTGGGCCTGGGTTTTCCAGGGCTGGTCGGTCCAGTTGTAGAGGTAGGCGGCGTGGTGGGCGGGCTCGTTGCCGTGCACGTAGCCCCCAATGATGCCCTCGCGGGTGATGTCCTCGGTTTCGGCGAAGAACGAGTCGGGCAAGTGCATGGTGAAAAGCGAATCGAGGTGCGGCACGAAGCGGCGGTTACCGCCCATCTTGGCGATGAGGCCGGCGGGGTCGTGGGGCACGGCGAGGCTGTAGTTCCAGGCGTTGCCCTCGATGAAACCCTGGCCGTTGGTACTCAGCACGTCGAATTTCGCCCGGAACGTGCCGTCGGCCGCGCGGGGCCGCATGTAGCCAATGCGGGCGTCGAACACGTTTTGCCAGTTGCCGGCTCGCTTGCTGAACTCCTGGTAAAGGTCGGCGTGGCCCAGTTTCTGGGCCAGCTGGGCAATGCACCAGTCATCAAAGGCGTACTCCAGGGTGGTGGATACGGAGGTACCGCTGCGGCCGTCGGGCACGTAGCCGCGGTCCATGTAGTCGCCCAGCCCATCGAACCAGCGGTGGCGGGCGGTGGCCACGCAGGCCGCCAGGGCCCGCTCGGCCTGCGCGGCCAGCACCGTGCCGCTGAGCACGGCATCGGCCAGCACGGTGGTGCTGTGGTAGCCGCTCATGCACCAGTTTTCGTTGGCGTAGTGGCTCCACACGGGCAGCATGTGCTCGGCGCTCTGGTCGTAGTGGGCCAGCATACTCTGCACCATATCGGCGTTGCGCTTGGGCTGGATGAGGTTGAAAAGTGGGTGCAGGGCCCTGAACGTGTCCCAGAGCGAGAACGTGGTGTAGTTAGTGAAGCCCTCGGCCTGGTGGTTGTTCTGGTCGAGGCCGCGGTACTGGCCGTCCACGTCCTGGTAGATAGTGGGGCTGAGGCAGGCGTGGTACATCGCCGTGTAAAAGTTGTCCTTGTCCACCGGGGGGCCCTGGATTTCCACCTTGCTCAGCTCCTGCTGCCACTGGGCCTGGCCCTGACGGCGCAGGGCGTCGAAGTTCCAGCCCGGAGCCTCGGCGCGCAGGTTGCGCAGGGCCCCGGCGGTACTCGTGGAGGAAAGCGCCATTTTCAGCAGCACCTGCTCGCCGGCCTTGGTGGCAAAGTCGAAGTGCAGGCGCAGCTGGTGGCCGGCCAGGTCGGGCCAGTCGTGGGCCTGGTCGAAGCGGCCCCAGAAGCCGCGGTAAGGCTCCTTGGCATCGTAGTTGCGGCTACCGTAGTGGACGAAGGGCTTGGAAAAGGCCAGCGCGAAGTACTCAGTGCGGGTGCGGCCCCAGCCGTTGGTTTGGCGGTAGCCAGTCACCAACGAGTCGTTTTCCACCCGCACAAACGTCCACACGTTCTTACCCGGGTAGTTGTAAATGCCGGCCATCAAGTCGAGCACAATGTGCGCGTCGTCGGCCTGCGGAAACGTGTAGCGGTGCACGCCCACCCGGGCCGTAGCCGTGAGCTCGGCCAGCACGCCGGGGTCCTCCAGCTTCACGCGGTAGTAGGCTGGCTCGGCTACTTCCGTTTGGTGCGAGTAGCGCGAGCGGTAGCCGCTGCCGGGCCGGGCGGCGGTGCCGGGGTTAAGGCGCAGGGGCCCCACAGTGGGCATCACCAGGAAGTCGCCGAGGTCGGAGTGGCCCGTGCCGCTGAGGTGCGTGTGGCTGAAGCCCACGATGGTGGGGTCGTCGTACTGGTAGCCGGCGCAGTAGCGGTACACGTCGGGGTTGTACCTACCCTCGGGGGTAGCGTAGCTCACCGTATCGGTGTCGGGGCTGAGTTGCACCATGCCGAAGGGCACCGTGGCGCCGGGGAAGGTGTGGCCCATTTTGGCGGTACCTACCAACGGGTGAGCGTACTGCACGAGGTTGGCGGGGCCTGGGCGCGGGCGGCTCCGGCCAGGCCCAGCAGCAGGGCCAGCAGCAGGGCCAAGGTTGCGGTTTTCATGCCGGCAAATAAAGGCAGCGGGGCCACACACGAGCCGCGAGCAGGGCCTGGGAGCCCGTTTTTTAGGAAACGAACGACGGTTATTTAGCAACTACTTTTATTAGTAAAAAGTGAATTTGGACGCCGCTTTTCGCCACTCGCCGTTAGATAATTTTTAAACTTATTGATGCATAACTATTTCTAATGACATTTTAATCCAAAATTCATAACAATTTATTGCCACCCATAGTCTATCAGTAAATACTACCAATATTTTTAGTGAATCACAAATATTTCGTATCTTTGGGTATGTCCAACGTCAAGCTCCCGACCCCCGTTCCCGTGCAGCTTTTCGCTCGCTGCGTGAACGCCGAACATCGCCCCGCCGACTACATCGGCGACTGGCCCGCCGCCGGCCGCGTGTACCCCGTGCGGGTGCTGCCCCACGTGCGCACCGGCGAGCCGCAGGTGCACGTGCTGGGCTTCCACGCCGAGCGGCCCTATGGCGCCTTCGCCCCCCACCGCTTCGAGCAGGTGGCCGAGCTCTGGCTCAACTAACCCCATCCATCGCCCGCAGCCAAGCTGCGAAAAGCCCCGCCGGCCCCTGGCCCGCGGGGCTTTTTTATGCGCGGTGGGGCTCCGGGGCCCTACTCGGCGGTGCCCTCGGGCGGCTTGCCGCTTTGGCCGTACTGGTAAAAAATGCCGGTCTCGAAAGGCGTCCAGAGGCTGGCCTTCTGGCCGGCCACTTTCAGGGCGTTATTGGTCCAGGTGTTGCAGGTGCGCAGGATACTGTAGGTGCCGTAAGCCTCATAAAAGGCGTCGTCGGGGCCGTAGCTGTGGCCCGGAATCCAGCGCACGTGGCCGGCCGCGTCGTGCTGGAAGCTGGCCTGGATGAAGGCGATGAGCCGGGCGTACTCGGCGCGGCTCAGGTGCAGCGGCACGCAGGCCGGCGAGGGCCCCAGGTCGGCGGCGCGGTAGAAGGTGGCGTGCATGGCCGTAGTGCTCAGCCAGAAACCCGCCCGGATAGCCGTACTGGGCTTGAGCTCGGCCCAGGTGGGCGTATCCATATAAAAGCCCTTGTCGCCCCACCCGATGCCCACGTAGTCGAACGACGGGTCATTGGCCTGGGTGTGGGCGTAGGGCAGCTGCCGCGTCCAGTCGAACTGGTCGGTGCGCACGGGCAGCACCAAGTCGGAGTGCACGCCGTTGGTGCGGATGAAGATGGCCACGTCGGCCGGGGCCCCGGGGTCGACCTTGGCCACCGGAATGCGTTCGAGTACCAGCGCTACGCCCACGTACAGGGCCGTGGCGCCCACCACCGCCCCCGCCGCATAGCCGGTAATTTTCAGAGTTTTGCGGAGGAAAGCGGCCATAACTCGGTTGGGTTTAGGCCCGCAAGTACGGCACGGCCGCCAGAGAAATAACGCGCTGAGGGCCCCTGTCCTTGATTTTTAGTCGCCCCCATACCCGTTTCGCCTGCTCCCGCCAACGAAGAAATCTACCAAATCCCGGCCGCGTACCGGAAGATCAAAAACACCCATATCCTGTTCTGGCCTCGTCAAAGACCTCAGCGGGTGCAGGAGCTGCATAACGCTGGGCCTGCTGCTGCTGGCCCTCTACGCTGGGCGTTGCCCGCATCATTGCCTGGCGCACGCAGGCCATCGTGGGAAGGATTACGGCCAACGCCCGTGCATTCTTCCACTTGTCACCGGCAAGCACCTGGCGCTGGTGCCGTTCCTCATCGGGCCCGGTATTTTGCGCCACTATTACCTCGTGCCAAAACCCCACGAGGCGCGGGAATTGCAGGTAGCTACGCTGTAGGTACTTATTGGAGAGCCGAGTATGGATTGTCGAAATGACAATTCCTGTTTGAACAGGCTTTCAGGGGCCCCGACTTAGCCCTGCGTGGTGGGCCGCTGGGCGTCGCGCGTGTTTTTCTGCACGGCAATGGCGGCGAACAGCGCCAGCAGAAACGACGTGCCGTAGAAGCCTTTTTCGCTGAGCGCCAGCGTGGCATTCCACAGGCCTACCACCAGCAGCCCGATGGCCAGCACGGTGGAAAACCAGCTCAGGCCGTAGTAAATGTTGGTGACGGGGATGCCTTCGAGGCGGTCGCGCACACTCTTTTGCAGCGAAATGGCCGAAAACAGCCCGTACATGAGGATGGTGAAGTAGTAGCCCTTCTCGTTCAGGGGCATCGCGGCATTGAACAGGCCCATCGTAAAGGCGCCCATGCCCGCCACCAGGGCAATCCAGGAAGCACCGATAAAAGCGGGCAACGGTTGTTGGGGCACATAGCAGCAATGGGGTTAGTGAGAGGTGAATGAAGCAGCAAGCAAGGCAAAAACGGCACATTTCCGGCGCAATGGCCCCCCGGGGTGCAACCTTATTGGCGCGCCGGCCGAAAAAGTGGCCACCATGCACTTTTCCGTCATTACCCCCACCCACGACCGCCGCGCACTGTTGCCCGAGGCCGTGGCCAGCGTCCGGGCCAGCACCGGCGCTCCGCTCGATTTCTCCTTTGAGCACCTCGTGTTCGACAACGCCTCGCACGACGACACCGCCGCCTACCTGCGCACCGCCGCCGCCCAGCCGGGGCCCCCGCTGCGCCACTGGCACCACAGCACCCACCAAACCGTGGGCCGCGCCCGCAACCTGGCCATCCGCGAGGCCGCCCCCGATGCCTGGCTGGTGCCACTCGACGACGACGACCTGCTACTCCAGCGCGCCCTTTTTCACTACGGGCCCAAATTGGGGCTAACCCCGGCCGCCCCTGGCTGGTGGCCGATTTTCTGCGCGTGGACGAAAACCTGCGCTACCTGCCGGGCGAAGACTACTACGCCTGGCGGTTCGATACCCCCACGGCCATGCTCCAGGCCATTTTCCGGGCCGAGCATTTCCTGCAAGGCAACGTGTGCTACCACCACGCCCTCATCGACGAAGTGGGGCGCTACGACGAGGAATTGCAAATGGCCGAGGACCTGATTTGTACGTCCGCTTCCTGCTGGCCGGGTACTTGCCCGTGGTGTGCCCGCACCTTAGCCACCTGCACCGCTTCCACGCCCGCAACGTGAGCATCGGCGTGGACGCCGCCAGGCACAACGCCGACCTGCGGGTAATTTACCAGAAGTACGCCGCGCAGCTGGGGCCCTGGGCATCGAGGAGCCGGGCCAGTAGTAGGGCGGCGGCGGCGGGGAGCTATCTGTTCAACATTCCTCCACAGAGCCTTCGGCCGAGGCCGCCTATTCGGCTGCACGGATGCAAATGCGGGCGGCCGAAAGCCCGTGTTTTGCACCGGGGCAACAGAGACTTTAACCTTTTCACCAATAGCGCGTTTAGCCAGTATTTCAATCCGTTATTTCCTATGCCACTAGTCCGTGTAGACGTTATTGAAGGGCGTACGGATGAGCAAATTGCTGCGCTCTCCGATGCCATCCAAGCCGTAATGATTGAGCATTTTGCCGCCCCGCCGCTCGACAAATACCAGGTCATTCACGAGCACCGCCCGGGCCGTATTAGGGTCCTCGACACGGGCCTGGGCTACCCGCGCACCGACAACATCGTGCTGGTTCAAATCACGCAGCAAGGCCGCAGTACCGAGCAAAAGCAGGCCATGTACGCCGCCCTGAGTACCCGGCTGGAAACCTTGGGCATCGCCCCCACCGACCTAATTATCAGCGTAGTTGAAAGCACCAAGGCCGATTGGTCGTTCGGCATGGGCAAGGCCCAGTTCCTGACGGGCGACTTATAAGCCAAGCCGTTGCTTGCCGCAGCCGGTGCATTTGCCCGCGGGGAGCATTCAGGCCAGCGCATACTGCCTTCGTAGGCTCCGTTGTCTGCCGGTGCTGTGGGGCCCCCAGCGCCCATTAGTGGGTCGTGGGGGCCATGAACAACGGTGCGGACTGGCTGGTGGGTAGCTTAGGGCCTCGTACCCGTGCCCACCGAAGAACAAGCCCATAACCGAGCTGCAAGCCTGGCAGCAGCAGATGCAGCGGCCGCCCACGCGGCTCAACCGCTTCGCGCGGCGGGTGCAGCTACGCCTTAACCGCCTGCTGCCCGAGCGGGTGCACCAGGCCATTACGGCGGCCATCAAGCAGATGGTGCGGGGCGTGCTTTTCGGCTCGACGCACACCACCGCCGCCCCTTGGCCGATACGCCCCTCGCCACGCGGGAATCCGAAGTGCGCGCCCGCATCCGCGACTACCGCACCATGGCTACTGCCGAAGGGGCCATGACGGGCGCGGGCGGCTTCCTACTCGGCCTCGCCGATTTCCCGCTGCTGCTGGGCTCAAAATCAAGCTGCTGTTCGACATAGCAGCCCTCTACGGCTACGACGTGCGCGACTACCGAGCGGCTGTATTTGCTGCACGTATTCCAACTGCGTTCAGCAGCCAGCACACCCGCAACGCCACCTACCGCCGCCTGGCCGACTGGGGACGCCTACCGCCAAACCCTGCCCCCGGAAGCCGCCGATTTGATTGGCGCACCTTCCAGCAGGAGTACCGTGACTACATCGACCTGGCCAAAATGGCCCAGCTGGTGCCCGTCATCGGGCCGCCGGGGGGCCCTGGCCAACTACAAGCTCATCGGGCAGCTCGGCGAAACGGCCATAACTGCTACCGCATACGCACTTCGCCGCGGAAGGAAACGCAGATTCCCACCGCGCTGCTTGAATAAATTATTAGATTAATTAGGAACCCGGTTAGATGCGTGAATCCGGCGAGTAGTCACGCTGCGATTTTCACTGTTTTTCTTTTCCAGCCAATTAACAAAACGCCAACAATTACCAGCGCTGTTCCGCAAATCTGCTCGAAGAAAATCTTTCGTGCAGAAAAAAATGCGCCGCAAAATGGTGGATACAGGCCCAATGCGCTGATAATGGCCACGTTGTTAGAACCGATGCGCCTGAGGCCCTGCGACACCATAAAAGAGGGCAGCACGGTGGCGACGACCGCCAGCGCCAACCCGTACACCCACAAGCCCTTACTGGTCGTCAGTGCCTGCACATTGCCCGCAATGGCGAAGTGAACGAAGATGCCCACGGTAGCCGCCAGCATGGCGTAGGCCGTAAATTGATTCGCCCCGACGCGGGGAATAATTCGGCCGCTACCTGCGATATAAATGGAATAGGTGATGGCGCACAAAAACACCAGAAAGCTGCCCAAATAGAAAATTTGGGTTGTCCGCATCCAACCGCAATTCGCCGAAATAAGCCAGGGCAATGCCAACGTACGTGAGCAGCAGCGCTATTTTCTGCACAGCCGTAATGCGCTGCTTTAAACAAGTAGACATTAATAAATACAGCAAAGCTCGGGTACAGGAATAAGATAAGCCGCTCCAAGCCGGCTGATATGTATTGCAGGCCGGTAAAATCAAACAAGCTACTCAGGTAATAGCCGCACAGCCCCAGCCCCGCCACCAGCAGCCACTCCCGCTGCGTCGGCTTGGCAACGTGCTTTTGCCCCGTTACCACGAGTGCCGCCACCACATAAAACGGCAGCGCAAACACCATGCGGAGCGTGAGCAGGGTCAGCGCATCGACGTGCGTGCTGCCGAAGGCCAGCTTCACGATAATGGCCTTCGTGGAGAATAAAATGGCGCCCAGAAGCGTGAGGGCGAAGCCCGGCACGGACAGAGGCGGCGGCGTGGAACTACTCATGAAGCGGTGCACAAAAAAAGCCGCCCCAAGGGGAGCGGCTTTTTGCAAACAATTAATCAGCGACTATTTCTGCGAAAGCTGGGCTTCGCCGCTTTCCTTCTGGCGGATCAGGTTCAGGGCCGAGCCGGCCTTGAACCAGGCAATCTGGCCCTCGTTGTAGGTGTGGTTGAGGGTGATGAGGTCCGTGTCGCCATCGTCGTGGCGCAGGCGCGCTTGCAGCGGCTGGCCGGGCTGGAAGCTCGTCAGGCCGATGATGTCGATGAGGTCGCCCTCCTGAATCAGCTCGTAGTCGGCCTTGTTGGCGAAGGTGAGGCCGAGCATCCCTTGCTTCTTCAGGTTGGTTTCGTGGATGCGGGCGAAGCTCTTCACAATCACGGCGCGCACGCCGAGGTGGCGGGGCTCCATTGCGGCGTGCTCGCGCGAGCTGCCCTCGCCGTAGTTCTCGTCGCCGATGACCACCGTGCCGATTTTCATGCTCTTGTAGGCGCGGGCCGACTGTGGCACCGTGGAATAGCCATCGCCCTGCACGGAAAAGTTGCGCACCGAGTTAGTTTCCTCGTTGAAGGCGTTGGTGGCCCCGATGAGCATATTATTGGAGATGTTGTCCAGGTGGCCGCGGTATTTTAGCCAGGGCCCCGCCATCGAGATGTGGTCGGTGGTACACTTGCCCTTGGCCTTGATGAGCACGCGCAAGCCGGTCAGGTCGGTGCCTTCCCAGGGCTTGAACGCTTCGAGCAATTCGAGGCGGTCGGAAGCGGGATTGACGATGACTTGCACGCCCGAGCCGTCGGCAGCAGGGGCCTGGAAGCCGGCATCCTCCACGGCGAAGCCGCGGGGAGGCATTTCCACGCCCACCGGCTCGTCGAGTTTCACGGGGCCGTTGGCACTGGGCAGCGTGTCGGTGAGCGGGTTAAAGGTCAAGTCGCCGGCAATGGCGAAGGCCGTCACGATTTCGGGCGAAGCCACGAAGGCATGGGTGTTGGGGTTGCCGTCGTTGCGCTTGGCGAAGTTGCGGTTGAAGCTCGTGATGATGGAGTTCTTGCGCTTAGGGTCGTCGGTGTGGCGGGCCCATTGCCCGATGCACGGGCCGCAGGCGTTGGCCAGCACCACGCCGCCCATCTCGGCAAACGTGTCAAGGAGACCGTCGCGGGCCACGGTGTAGCGCACCAGCTCCGAGCCGGGCGTAATGGTGAACTCGGCGGCCACATGCAGGCCTTTGGATACGGCCTGCGCGGCGATGGACGCGGCGCGGGTGATATCCTCGTAGCTCGAGTTGGTGCACGAGCCGATGAGGCCCACTCGAGCTTCTCGGGCCAGCCGTGCTCGCGCACCGCAGCGGCAAACTCCCGAGATGGGCCAGGCAGCGTCCGGCGTGAAGGGACCATTCACGTAGGGCTCCAGCGTGTTCAGGTCGATTTCGATGAGCTGGTCGTAGTACTTCTCAGGCTGGGCGTACACTTCGTCGTCGGCGCGCAGGTGGGCCCCTACGGCGGCGGCGGCTTCGGCAATTTCGGCGCGGCCGGTGCCGCGCAGGTAGTCGCCCATCTTCTCGTCGTAACCAAACACCGAAGTGGTAGCCCCGATTTCGGCGCCCATGTTGCAGATGGTGCCCTTGCCGGTGGCGCTCAGGCTTTCTGCGCCTTCGCCGAAATACTCTACGATGGCGCCGGTGCCGCCCTTCACGGTCAGGATGCCGGCCACTTTCAGAATCACATCCTTAGCCGAGGTCCAGCCGCTCATTTTGCCGGTCAGCTTCACGCCGATGACCTTGGGAAACTTCAATTCCCAGGCCATGCCGGCCATCACATCCACGGCGTCGGCGCCGCCCACGCCGATGGCCACCATGCCCAGGCCCCCGGCGTTGGGGGTGTGCGAGTCGGTGCCAATCATCATGCCGCCGGGGAAGGCGTAGTTTTCAAGCACCACCTGGTGGATGATGCCGGCGCCGGGCTTCCAGAGCCGATGCCGTACTTATTAGATACCGAGGCCAGAAAGTCGTACACTTCCTTGTTTTCGGTGTTGGCTTCGGCCAGGTCTTCGGTGGCGCCGTCTTTAGCCTGAATCAGGTGGTCGCAATGCACGGTGCTGGGCACGGCGACGGTGGGCCTGCCGGCCTGCATGAACTGGAGCAGCGCCATTTGGGCCGTAGCGTCCTGCATGGCCACGCGGGTCGGGGGCAAAATCAACGTAGGAAACGCCCCGCTCGTAGGCCTGCTTCACGCTGCCGCCGTAGAGGTGGGCATAGAGAATTTTTTCGGTGAGGGTGAGCGGGCGGCCCACGGCGGTGCGGGCCGCCTCGATGCGGGCCCCCATGCCGGCGTACACGCCGCGAATCATTTCCAAGTCGAAAGCCATAGGACAAGTATAAAAAGTGGTTGTGCAAATGTAGCATACCCGTCAGGTTACGCCTAATCCGGCAGCGGGCCGTTATTTCACGGCCGGGCTTACCCTTGTAACTAAGTTGCGCTAATCCGGGTTGTGGCCCTTCACGTTTGCTTTTTGCCATTGCCATGAAGAATGCTGTGCTTACCCTGTTGGCCGGGGCCGTACTGAGCTTGGCGGGCTGCCAGGGGAATTCCACCAAAACCAAAAAGCGCGACTAGCGGCAATACCTCGGCCGCCGCGCTGCTCACGCCGGGGCCCTGGCGCGGCGAGCTAGCCGTGCAAGGCCAGAAAATCCCGTTCTCGTTCGAAGTAAAAACCGAAGCCGGCCAGCCAGTAGTATACCTCATCAACAAAGGCCTGAACGGCGAGGAGCGCCTGCGCTGCCCCGAAATCTCGGCC